>CAZNCX010000001.1:0-1111 GCA_964571655.1 uncultured Elusimicrobium sp.
AACGCAGTAAGTGCCAGAGGCAGGATACGGAATCGGATAGTTTTGATCATCAAGGACACATCCGATAAGAGACATATTGCCCAAAGAAGTTTGTCCCGTATAAGATTCGCATACACTCCGTAAATTAGAAAGCCAACTCCCGTCTTCATAATTACTGATACTAATCATTTTCGCTTCATAATTTTCCGACCCTTTGGTAGAACAATATTGTCCATTCCCTTGGAACCTTTCGCATATGTCTGTCAAAACTTCTTTTGTTTCGCTGCCGCTGAGATTATAGGCATGCTCGCAGTTATCTCCGCAGTATCCGGGGAGGCAGACGCATTTGCTTTCCCACTTAGTCAGACTCGGGCAGGAGCCTTCTCCTGCTCTTACGCAAACATCTTTTATTTGTCCGTAAACGCAGGTGGCGACATCAGTTCCCGTAGCGCCTACGGCGCCCTCATCACAATCATTTTTTATATCTATGCATTCGCCTTCGGCATTTTTGCACTGGCCGTCGGGACAGCTGATAGAAACGCACTTATTTAGAGTTTCGTCAAATTGATAGTCTTCCGCACAACCGCAGCATTTACCTTTGGAATCCGGCGTTTCAAGTTTAACTTCATGGGCGCCGCTGCAATAAACGTCCTGACATTTATTTTTACAGCAACCGCCTTCCTGTTCAGCGTAAGAATTGTTGTTTCTTATCATAGGATCGCTGCACATATCCGTTGTGCATTTTGTGCCGCATTTTTGTATGCCGTCAGCGTCGGTATAAAGCGTTTTGGTCGCGTCTTTGCATTTACACTGCCCCGTGGTCCAAGCCTCGGTCCAGCCCGAGTTAGTGCAAGTCCCGATAAAAATCTTTTCTTTCTCCCCGTCGCCGCTGGCGCAGGCTTCGGCGGGTTTCGTAGGTTTAAGGGTTGAAGTCTCGTTTGCGCCGTCTTGTATCCAGCTGCCTCCCACACAAACATAAAGAGGGGTTGTGCAAACACAATTATATCCTATTTGAGAGCAAATTGCCGTCGCCTGTGGTTTGGCAGTAACACAATCTCCATTGCCGCTTGTGCAGTTTGTAGAATAAATACAGGTTGAATAATCAAGCGCGCAGCCGTTTTCATCTTGGGCA
>CAZNCX010000001.1:1121-65143 GCA_964571655.1 uncultured Elusimicrobium sp.
CATTTCCGCACAATTACAAACGGATTTTACTTCTTGAACGCCGCCTATGCCAAAGATTTCTCCAAAAGAACTGCAGACCGAACCTGTGCATCCTATCTCGGGCCTGTCGTAAGCGCTTGATACCTGAAAAGACACCCCCGCCCTGTTATAAGTTACTACGGCGCAATTTTGATCAGCGCCTTTGCTGAGCGTCATTTTGAAACCTTTGCCTATTTTTCTGTAATTGCCCTCAGAATTATAAAATTCAAAGTCGCCGCTTGTAGTGCCTTCCATTTTCAATTGTTTGTTTGTAAAGCGCATATCTGTGGGAATTACGGTAAAATAATCTCCGTTTTTGGCCTGGTACTGGCTTTGGCGGGTTTTAAGCATTTCCAAAAGATTTACGGCTTCCACCACTTTGCTTTTGGCTACGCTTTTTGTGTAAAGAGGATATGCTATAGCGGCCAAAACGCATAAAATAAGAACCACCACCATCATTTCCATTAGAGTAAAGCCTTTATGTCCTTTGCGTTTCATAAACGCCTCCCGAAGATATAAAAAACCTCTTCAACTGCTTAATTTATTTAATAAGAAAAGAATACTGTTCTCATCGGAGAACCGCTTTTTATATTCTATATGAAACAGCCTAAATAGTCAATATATTATATTTTGCGAGTCTTTATTTTTTATAGAAAGACTTTATCACGCCGCAAACATACTTAACGTCCGCCGCCTTTAACTCCGGAAACATCGGCACCGAGAGCACTTCTTTAGCGGCAAGTTCCGTATGGGGAAAATCCTGAGCCTTATATTTAAGACGTGCATAACAGGGCTGCTTATAGAGCGGAACCGGATAATAAACGGCATTGCCTATGTTATGTTCTTTTAGGTAAGCGCTTAAAGCGTCGCGGTCTTTAACGCGCAGAGTGAAAACGTAATAGGATTGCGACCAGCCCTTAGGGGCCTGCGGCGGCAGAACAACCTGCTTTACGCCCGCAAGTTCTTTGCGGTACATCATAGCAATTTTTTGGCGCGCGGCAGTCCATTTGGCAAGATGTTTAAGTTTTACGTCTAAAATTGCGGCTTGCACTTCGTCCATTCTTAAGGTGGAACCTTCGCGGTCGTACTCGTAGGCTTTACCTAAAGAGCGGCCGCTGTGACGCAGGCTTTTGCAGGCGTCGGCGACATTTTTATCGTTTGTGACTACAGCCCCCGCGTCCCCGCAGGCGCCGAGGTTTTTGCTGGGATAAAAACTGAAAGCCCCCGCGTCCCCCCAAAGGCCGCTATATTTGCCCGCGCAGAGAGCCAAATGACTTTGAGCGCAGTCCTCAATAACTTTAAGATTATGTTTTTTGGCTATTTTCATAATCGCAGGCATATCGGCGGGATATCCGTATAAATGAACAGGTAAAATAGCTTTTGTTTTCTTTGTGATTTTACTTTCAATTGCTTTTGGATCCAAGGTATACGTTTTCGGATTGATATCGGCAAAAACAAATTTTGCCCCCGTAAGAGTTATTGACGTGGTTGTGGCAACAAAAGTAAAAGGCGTTGTTATAACTTCGTCCCCCGCGCCTATGCCGCAGGCCATAAGGGCAATTTGCAGGGCGCTTGCACCCGAAGAGCAGCTTGCGCAGTATTTGGCTTTAAGCGCTTTTGCAAAATTATTTTCAAATTGTTCCGTCATAGGCCCTAAAAGCCAGTGCATGGAATTTAAGGCTTCAAGCGCGGCGCCGTTTAATTCTTTTTTAAGGGCGTCATGTTGTTCTTTAAGATTAAACAGCGGTACGGCTTTTATTTTATCGTTCATTTTTTCAGGCACCTTATTTCTTTTATGTTCGCAAGCTCTTTTAGCGTTTCGTCTAAAACAGAGGCGGACATATTAGTTTCCATTTTAATTACAAAAAAGCCGTCTTCTTTGAAAAAACTTTTCTTAAGAACATCGGCTTTCTTTGAGGATAAAATCTCATTGATTTTATCAACAACTTTCCAATCCGGTTCGCATTTTACCGTTATAATTTCAAATTCCTTAAGGGCGTCCATTCTCTCAATAAATTTGCGCAGAAAAAGCTGTAAAAATAAAGCAAAAACAGTTGCCGTAAAAGCTATCGCATATTCCCCGTAGCCGACAGCCATGCCTACTGCGGCCACAAGCCATATGCCCGCTGCCGTGGTAAGACCGGAAATTTTATTTCCTTCCCGCAGGATGGAACCCGCTCCCAAAAATCCCACGCCCGTTACTATCTGCGCGGCAATGCGCGCAGGATCTCCGCCGTAAGTCTGCGCCGATAAAATGGAAAGCAGCGCAAAAACCGTTGAGCCCAGACAAATTAAAGTGTTTGTCGCAAAGCCCGCCGGCTTTTCGTGATACTGACGCTCAACGCCTATAAGGCCGCCCAGCGCCAGAGAAACTGCAAGTCTTATAAGAACTTCCGCGGTTGTTGTTATCATATCTTTATTATATAAAATCGCGCGCGCCCCGAACGAGTATCTTTGCTCTTCAGCCTTTTGCGGGGAAAAGCATTACCAAAATAAAAGTGGCCAGCATAAGCGCAAACCCCGGGATAAAAGCGGCGCGCGCCCATTGTTTGCTTTTTATCTTAAACTTGGAAGCGCAGATTATGTTTGGTATATTTCCAGGGATTAAAAGCCCGCCTGAAATAATAAGGGCCATAAGCATAAATTCTATTTGGGCGTTTGTCATCTCGGGCACAATTTCGGCCGCGGCCAAAGTGGCGTTATCCAGCACGGCGGAAATTATATTTGCCCAGTATAAAGCCCACGAGGGCAGTTTCATAATAGTGGCCTTGGCAAGCGGCGTAAGCCCTTTGCCGAAGAGGACCAAAGCCGTAATGAATAAATAAACTTTGACCGAGCGCACTATAATTGCCTTAACGCTTTCAACGGCAATCTCGGTATAATTTTTTTTATGTTCTTCCTTTAGACGGCCGGCCAGAAAAGAAAAGAAACAAACGCCTATTACCACAAAAGGCCAAAGCATATCAAGAAGATAAAAAAAGCCCGCGTTATGCGGAGGCACGCTCAGTTTATTTACGACTATTGTTGAAAGAGGCTCCCCTATCGGCGTTAAAACCGCGCCCATGCCTATGCCAAAGCAGCCCATTACGATAACATGCACCGTATCTTTGCGCGATAAACGCAAAGTAGCCACCGCTTCACACAAAACAAGCGCGGCGACTATAGCCGTTATAATACTGGATAAAAATGACAGCAGGAAAACTATTACTATTACCGATTTTTTTATGCCAATTCTGGCCTGTATTTTATCTATCAAAAAAGCCAGCTGCTTATTAAATTTATTAAATAGAATACCGGTAATTAAAACAGCAAGAGTTATTTTTACAGGCTCTAAAAGAGCCTCTTCCACAAGATGCAAACTCCACGCGCCGGAGACGGAAACCGCCAAAACGCCCAAGATAAAAATAAAAATTTCAAGTTCTTTTTCAACCGCGTGGACAAAGAAAGGCAAAACAAGCGCGGCGATAATTATCGCAGTTAAGGCAAACATCACAGTAAGCGGCATAAACCCTCCGTTTTATTAAAGAGAAGCGGCAAAGTACAAGTTATCTGAAAGATATTCTTCTGTTTTCTTTTTGCCGTTTTCTTTCAAAGTGCCGCGCCAAACTTATATTGCCGGGCCCCAAAATAAGGAACCCGCTTAAAATAAGCAAAGCAAAAAGAACGCCCGTCATATTAACCTTGTTTATACTGCCGGCAAAAAAGAAAAAGCCGTAAAACAAGCTTATGACAATCATGCAAATTACGCTGGGTCCCCAAAAAAAGCCCAGCATTATAAACAAAGAACAAAGCAGACTTAAGCCCACAACAACTGGACAGATAACCGAACTAAACGGCAAGCCTACGTCAATGCCGTTTTGTATAAAAGCGTTCAAGTGCAGCGCGGCGCCCAGCGTCAGATAAATAAAAGCCAAGGCAAAAATTACGCGCTGCACAAGCAAAGCTGTGTCAAGCTGTTTTTCCGTTATGGGTTTCATCGTTTATTTTTTTACAAAAAGTTAAACCCCATGGACGCCCCGCCGAAGGATACCCCCGCGTTAAGCGAATAAAAAGTCTGCCTGTCGGCAGAATTTTTGCTGAAGTTAAACCACTCTACCGCGGCGTTTACGTTTATCATCGCCACCTTAAGCGTAAGGCCCAGTTTAGCGTCGTCAGTAGAGGTATATTCTTTTGTTTTTATCCACGTATAGGATGCAAAGGGACGTATAAATTTATAAGTGTAGCCCGCAGTTGCGCCTAAAGAATAATCAAGATAGCCTGCGTATATCGGGCCTAACTCAGGGATATCAAGCCAAGGCGGTGTTCTTTGCCTTTCTCCGCTGAAAGCTATGGACTTGGCAAAGTTTAGCGAGGTGTCAAAACCTCCTGTTTTTTGATAAAGGAAAGCGTAAATATCGCTTTCATTTACGTTGGAAGAAGGCTCGTAAAACTTATGCTCGGTATTTTTGAAACCTGCGCCTATTTTAAGTTCATCGGTGGGAATTAAATTAAACAGCAGGGTTTGTATATTAAGCGCAGCGTAAGCATTCCACGCATAGTTGGAATAATAATTTACCTTGGGCACATAACTGCCGCCGGCGCCGACTTCAAGAATATCAATAAACGGCACTTGGTATAGCGCGCCGAGGGAATATTGAGACATAGCGTCAATATTATCCTGCGTATAGCGCGTGTAGCCGGGGGCAACTGAAAGCCCCGGGACAAAAGGCACGCCAAGGTTAAGAGAAGCGCGCATAACGGAATATCCGTCCTTGCCCGCAAGGCCCGACACGTTTAACTGCCCGAAGCAGAGCGCAGTCGGAAAGATAAACAAAAATGCGGCTGATAATATTTTTTTCATAAGCTTATTTTTTGCCGCAGGCTTTTTGTTTAAGCGCGGCAATTTTTTTATCCTCGTCTTGAAGAAATTTTGCATAATTTCTGGATTTTCTGTTTTCCCATCCTTTCTTGTGATAGCCGTAGCCTATTATAAGAGGCGCGGCCAGCGTAACTTCACTGTAAACCATTTGCTCAAGCGCGGTGGAAACTTTGCCCCACGAAGAGGCTTCTTTTAATGTGGAGCTTGAAAGCGCCCCGTCGCGGACGTCGGCAACGGTAATCTGCACGGCGTATTTATGCATCGGCGTATCTGCTCCTAAAATCTCAGCTGCGACAACGGTATCCTGCACAAAGTTTTTGGGCACGCCGCCGCTGAACATCATAAGACCGCTTTGCTTACTGTTGACTTTTATTTTTGTAAGCTCAAGGAAATCTTTTACGCTGTCAATGGAAACGTGGCCTAAGGGATTTTCCGTCTGATGGGCTACAAGACCAAAACCCGCCGAACAATCCGAAAACGCCGGCACAAATATAGGCACGCCTTTCTTGTATGCGTTATAGATAATGCTGTCTTTACCTTTTTTATTCTTCTCAAGCCATTTGCCCATTTCGTATATAAACTCGCGGGAAGAAAACGGCCTCTTCTCCAAATTATCGGCGATGATTTTAACAGTCTCGTCGCAGACTTTAAGTTCGTCTTCGTTAATATAGGTGTCGTAAATGCGGTCAATGTGGAGATCTCTTAAAAGGTTATCGTCGGCATAATACTGATCGCCCTTATAATGTTTATAGCCCAGAGCTTCAAAGAAATCCTGGTCCACCATATTGGCGCCCGTTGAGACAATGGCGTCAACCATATTGTTTTGTATCATATCAACGACAAGCTTTTTTAGCCCCGCCGATATAAGAGAGCCCGCCAAACACAAAAAAATGCAGCAGCCTTTATCTTTTATCATAGCGTCGTAGATATTGGCCGCGCGGTTTAAGTCCCTTGACGTATAGGCCATATCGGCCATAGCGTCAACCAGCGATACTACATTATGTTTTTTGATATCAATATGTTTGATGGTGTCCTTCAAAAAACTTTTTTGTGTCTTCTTTTCCATTTCTTTTATTCTCCTTAGATAACTCCTCTTTTTGACTGCTTTCTTATTTTTGTTAAATTGCTATAATTGGGTATATACAATTATATAAAATACGAAAACTTTTGCGGAGGTTTTATGTACGAGCATATTAAAAAACAGGACACACCCGTTTACGAAGCGATTATGCAGGAAGCCGCGCGCCAGCAAAACCGCATAGAGTTAATAGCGTCCGAAAATTTTACTTCAGAGGCCGTGATGGAAGCCCAAGGTTCCGTTTTAACCAATAAATACGCCGAAGGATATCCCGCCAAACGCTATTACGGCGGATGCGAATTTGTGGATATTGTTGAAAATATCGCCATTGAACGCGCCAAAGAATTATTTAAGGCCGAGGCGGCAAACGTCCAGCCGCACAGCGGCACGCAGGCAAATATAGCGGCCTATCTTTCCTTAATAAATCCGGGCGACGGCGTTATGGGATTAAACCTTTCCCACGGCGGGCATTTAACGCACGGACACCCGCTTAACTTCAGCGGCAAATATTTTAAGATGTCCTCAATAAACGTGCGCCCCGATACCGAGGAAATTGATTACGACGAGGCCGCCAAAACCGCCGCGGAGGCAAAACCTAAACTCATTATGGCCGGCGCGTCTAATTATTCCCGCATTTTTGACTGGGCTTATTTAAGAAAAATTGCAGACAGCGTGGGCGCATTTTTAGTCTGCGATATCGCCCATTACGCGGGCCTTGTAGCCGCGGGCGAATACCCTTCCCCCGTGCCTTACGCTGATATCGTTACAACTACCACGCATAAAACTTTGCGCGGCCCGCGCGGCGGCTTAATTTTGTGCAAAGAAAAATATCTTAAACAGGTAAACTCAAGCGTATTTCCGGGCAATCAGGGCGGGCCGCTTATGCATATAATTGCGGCAAAAGCAGTCTGCTTCGGCGAGGCTCTTAAGCCGGAGTTTAAGACTTATCAAAAACAGGTAAAAGCAAACGCTAAAGAGCTGGCCGCGCAAATGGCAAAAAAAGGATACCGCATCGTAGCCGGCGGCACGGACTGCCACGTTTTTTGCGTGGACCTTCGCGCAAAAAATATCACCGGCAAAGCCGCTGAGGCAGCCCTTGATCTGTCCGGCATAACCTGCAATAAGAATACTATTCCATATGACCCGCAGAAGCCTTTTGTAACAAGCGGCATAAGGCTTGGCACCCCCGCCGTTACCACGCGCGGTATGAAAGAGGCACAAATGGCAGAAATCGCTTCTTTTATAGACGAAGCTATTTCCAATCACGAAAATCCGCAGAAACTGGAGGAAATTTCCTTAAAAGTGAAGGCATTTCTCAGCGCCTATCCGCTTTATAAAGGTATGTTTTAATTATGATAGACATCGCGATAATAGGCGGCAGCGGTTTATACCGCATTGACGGGCTTAAAGACGTAAAGGAAGTTTCTGTTTCCACCCCTTACGGCAAACCTTCAGATAAAATAATCACAGGTTTGCTTGGTAAAACGCGCGTGGCTTTTTTGGCAAGGCATAACAGAGAGCATATTTTTACCCCGAGCGAAGTGCCTTACCGCGCAAACATTTACGCGCTTAAAAAACTGGGGGCTAAGATTGCCGTAGCCTTCAGCGCGGTGGGTTCCCTTCAGGAAAAATACGCACCCAAAACTTTTGTTATGCCCGACCAGCTTGTTGACAAAACAACCCTGCGCCCAAATACTTTTTTCGGCGGGGGTTTTGTGGCCCATGCTTCTTTTGCGTATCCTTTTTGCGATTGCCTTCAGCAGGTTTTATATAAAGAGGCAAAAAAACTTGAAATAAAAACTTTCAATAAAGGCGTTTTAGTCTGCATGGAAGGGCCGCAGTATTCCACAAAAGCAGAAAGCGTTTTCCACCGCAAAATGGGCTGGGATTTGATAGGTATGACCTCGTGTCCCGAAGCAAAACTCGCAAGGGAGGCCGGCCTTATTTTGGGGCAGGTTGCCATGGTTACCGACTATGACAGCTGGAAAGAGGGAGAAGAGGTCAGTGTAGAAAAAGTAAACGAAACTATGCTCTACAATGAAATTGCGGCCAAAAATCTGATTTTAAGCGCTGCGCCAAAAATCGCAAATATGAAATTCTGCGGTAAATGCAAAAGCTATATGCCTGACTTTAATGCGACGCACAGCAAACATCTGGATAAGAAACTGAAAGAAAAATTAAAAATATTGTTTGACTGATATGAAATTTATTGATTCACACGCACATATAAACGATCCCGCTTTTGATAAGGACAGGGAGCAGGTTATAACGGCGTTCCTCGCCGCAGGCGTGGAACGCATAGCCGAAATCGGCTGCGAAAAACAAGAATGGCAGCTTGCTTTGTCCCTTTGCGAAAAATACCCGCAGTTTTGGGCGGTTTTGGGGCTGCACCCTATTTTTGCGCATACTTTTGACAATAAAACTTTAAGCGAAATTAAACCTTATTTTACAAACCCTTTTGTACGCGCCGTGGGTGAAATAGGCCTTGACTACGCCTATGAAAACGAAAGCCCGCGTGAAAAACAAAAAGAGGTTTTTTACGCCATGCTCGGCCTTGCAAAAGAAGTAAAGAAGCCCGTAGTTTTACATTGCAGAAAAACAAATCTGCCAGAGGACTTCAGCGCGTACGACGATTTGGCCGCTATACTTAAAAATTATGACGGCGGCGGCATAATGCATTGTTTCAGCGGACGCTGGCAAGACGCCGTATTTGCTTTGGATAAAGGCTTTTTAATAGGCATAAACGGAATAATAGGCTATAAAAAAAATGACGATTTAAGAGCTTCCGTTAAGAAAATAGGGCTGGAGCGTATAGTGGTGGAAACAGACTGCCCGTACCTGCCTCCGCAGTCAAAGCGCGGGCAGAGAAATTCCCCCGTCAATATCCCCGAAATTGCCCAAACTTTGGCTGATATTTTGGGTAAAAAAATAGAGGACGTCGCAGAAATAACTTCCCGCAACGCCCTTAAATTTTTTGGTAAATAAATACCTTAAATCACTTCTTTGCTTTATCTACATCCCCGCCCGGGATATAACGTCCCAGTTTGTCGCAGATATAAACGGATTTATTGCCTTCCATCCCAAAGAAAGAAGTGTAAACTGGCTGTTCGTTGAGCGGGGCCGACTGGTCTGAATTTCGCTGTCTGTAATCAAGAACATATCCCAAAGGAAGACTTTTTGGCGGCGCTTCGTTTGAACGGTTGACCACAAAAATTCTTTTTACCCTGTCGCTTACCACTATAATTTTTATGCCCAGAACCTGCACTAAAGTTTTTTCGCTGCAGCGGCTGCGTTTCATAAGATGGATATATTCCGGCGTGGAAATTTCTTCGTAGCCTTCCGCCAAATATTTTTTTACAAGTTTTTCCACTTCGGGATTTACGAGTAAATCGGACTCGCTGGGTAAATAATAAGCCTTTTGCCCTTTTAGAAGGCGGGAATAAATTATAAGCCCTTCATCGGTCAAAATACCTTCTTTGTCAAACATCATCTTCCCGTATTTGTCACGCAGGCTGTAAATAACGCTAAGGTCTACTTTGCGGTCAATTAAATCCTGCTGGGCATCAAGAGAAAGCAGCCGCAGAACTTCTTTATAGCCGGTAAGCGTAAGCATTTTGCGCGCGTAAACTTTGCCTTTATCGCGCTCTATAAGAAATCCGTCGGGAACGGAACCTTTATATTTGGTGGTAAGATATTCAATAGCGCGGTTTTCTTCAGCGTCAAGAAGTTTGGTAAGCGTTTTATAATCTTCGTCTGTATACCCGTCGGCGGCGGGATCTATTAAATTGCGCTCCTTCATGGTAAAGAGAACTTCGTCTTTAGTCAAAATCTCCGGCTCTAAAATTATAAGCCTCTCGCGCGCTACCAAATTGGTATAGTCAACGGCAAGGGCTTTTCTGTATAAGACGGAGGCGTTTTCTATCCTGCCGACACGCTCCTCGCAGATGCCGCGGCCGACAAGGGCGTTGATATTGGCCGGCTCAAATTTAAGAGCCTCGTCATAATAAAAAGCCGCCGTTTTAATATCCGCGCGGCGCATCGCAATGTCGCCCAAAAGGGAATTTATATAAGCGTGATATTTACTTTTCGGGCCTAAAACTTTTAAGGCAGCCTGAAAAGAGGCTTCCGCTTTGCCAAATTGCTGTAAAATCATCTGCACCCCGCCGAGGCTTATTAACATATCGGCATTCTTCGGATATTTGGCAAGACAGGTCTGTAAAGTCTTTTGGGCAAGGTCGTAATCTTTATCATTAAAGAACTGATTGCTTTTTGACAGGCAAGACTGAGCGTCCATAATCTGACAAGACGCGTCCTGTACGCAAAAAAACAGCAAAGAGAATAAAAAGATTATTTTTATTTTCATTTTCTCTCTAATAAAACACTCAAAAGCACAAGTGCTTTTTGCACCTTATTTAACTTTATCTTTTTAACGCCTACCGCGCAAGTTTTTGAAAATCTTTCCAAAATCTTAAAATAGAGTGCCCCCATGGCGCGCGCGGCAAGAAGGCTGTTAAAATCTTCCTTAGGCAAAAGACTCTGTGCCTGTTTGTAATATTGCCGCGCGCGTTCTCCTTCAAAAGCAAGAAGAGCTTTTATCCTTTCGTTATCGGCGGCGGCAAAAAGCTCTTCTTCTTCAACATTAAAATTCTGCAAATCTTCCAACGGCAGATAGAGCCTGTCTTCCTTGCCGTCGGCATATATATCGCGCAGAATATTTGTCATTTGTACGGCGCGGCCTAAAACTACGGCATAGTCTTTAGTTTTTTCCTTACTGTAACCGAAGATTTCTATACACATAAGGCCCACTGTCCCTGCAACGCCGTAAAGATACTTTTCCATATCGGCGGCGGTATTAAAGCGGGGACGCGGATTTAGGTCGTAAGAAACGCCGTCAATTAAATCAAAAAAATTTTTTTGCGGTATCTTAAAGCTTAAAAGAATCTCCTGCAGGTTTCGTCCCAGCTCTGTTCGGGCTTTACCTTCAAAGACCCGCTGAGTTTCTTCCCTGAGGGATAAAAGTTTTTCTTTCGCGTCGGGGTAATGTTCGTCAACGATATCGTCAGCCAGGCGGCAGTAGGAATATATAACGCTCAAAGCCTGTCTTTTTTGTACGGGGAGAAACAAAAACGCCCCGCCGAAATTAGATTTTTTGTAAGATGTATATATCACTTAATCAAATTTTACAAAATTAGGAGCGGATTTTTATGACAAAACAGGAATCTTTAACTTTACTTAAACAATATGTGAAAAGTGAGGCTATGGTGCGCCACTGCACGGCAAGCGGCGCAGTCCTAAAAGCTCTTGCCCAAAGGCTGGGCCAAGACGCCGAGCTTTGGCAGGCCGCCGGCATTTTGCACGATATAGACGTTGAAGTTACAACCGGGGACATAAAAACCCACTGCACAAAAGCGCGCGAACTTATAGGCGCGGCCCTGCCCGAAGAAGCTCTTAAAGCCATAGAAGCCCATAACGAAGACGCTGGGCTTTGCGCGCGCACGGAAGTCTTTGACCACGCTTTAAGCGCGGGGGAGACTATAACGGGATTAATTACCGCAACGGCTTTGGTCTATCCCGATAAAAAAGTAACCTCGGTAAAAGTAAAATCCATTACAAAGAGAATGAAAGAGAAATCTTTTGCGGCAAGCGTAAGCAGGGAAAATATTTTGGAGTGCGAAAAAATAGGCATACCGCTTGCGGAGTTTGCCGAACTGTCCCTAAAAGCAATGCAGGAAATATCCGGAGAGCTCGGCCTTTAATTTTTAAGAACTTTAAGGCTTATTTGCTTTGCCCGCGCATTCATTTTTGCGCGGGCTTCTTTTGTTTTATCGTCATAACCGGCCAAATGTAAAACGCCGTGGACGCAGACTACAAAAAACTCCAAAAGCGCGCCGTGGCCTTCTTGCGCGGCCTGTTTTTTTGTCTGCTCAAAGCAAACGTAAACATCGCCCAAAGGCGCGCCTTCTTTGTTTTCAAAAGGATAGCTAAACGTAATAACGTCGGTTACGTAAGAATGCCCTAAAAAGCGTTTATTTATCTTAAGAATTTCGCTCGGGGATACCGCTATTATATTAAGTTCTCCCTTCTTTTTAGAAAGCGCGCCCAAAGCCTCTTGCGCGGCTTTTTTTAAGGCGGAGGTTTTGCGATAATAAGGTTTTACTTCTGTTTTATAGAAAACGTTTATTTTCACAGGAATTTAGTGCGCCCGCGCGGGATTACGATAATGCCGCTGGGATCAATAAAGTAATTTTGGCTGTCATCTTCTTTGTTATAGCCGACGACCGTTTTTTCCTCAATATTATTAAATCTGTCCATAACAGTCTTTTTTATTTTGCAGTTTTTGCCTATTACGCAGGAGTCCATTATAACGCTGTCTTCCACAACCGCGCCTTCCTCTATAATGACATTACTCGCCAAAACGCTGTTTTTAATAATTGTTTTAGGATGTATTATGCAGCCGTTTGAAAGCATACTATTTATAACCGTCCCTCCCAGATAAGAAGTGGGAGGTATATTGTGGACGGAAGTGTTTATCGGCCAAAGCGGATTATTGAGGTCAAATTTGGGCTTGGGCCCCAAAAGGTCCATATTGGCCTGCCAGTAGGCCTCTATTGTGCCGACATCGCGCCAATATCCCTGTTCCTCATAAGCTTTAAGGCCCGCCAGTTTATCGGAAGCAAAATCGTAGGCAAAAGTGCGGTATTGTTTTAGAATAACGGGAATTATATTTTTGCCGAAATCTAAAGAAGGTATATCGCAGTATTTTTGCTGCAGTATTTTAAGCAAGACCGTTTTGTCAAAAATATAATTACCCATAGAAACATAAGCTTTTTTGGGCTGGGACGGTATCGGTTTCGGGTTTTGCGGTTTTTCTTCAAAATCGGTTATGCGGTTCTTATCGTCAACGCCGATAACGCCGAAGGAAGACGCGTCTTTTAACGGAGCTACATTGGCCGCTACGGTAACATCGGCCTTGTTTTTAAGGTGGAAATCTATCATCTTGCCGATATCCATGCGGTAAATATGGTCCGCGCCGAAAATGACGACCAAATCGGGCATAAAATCGTTAATCAGACTGATATTCTGGCGTATGGAGTCTGCCGTGCCGCGATACCAAATTTCGCCCAGACGCATTTGCGGCGGCACTACCGTAAGAAAATGATCTTTGCTGATGCCTCTTGTAGCCCAGCTTACGCGCAGATATTCTATAAGAGACTGCGAAAGATATTGCACCAAAATGTAAGACGAAAAAATGTTTGAGTTAATAAAGTTAGACAAAACAAAATCTATTATCCTGTACTTCCCGCCGAAGGGCACCGCGGGTTTAGAGCGCTCTTTTGTAAGAGGAAAAAGCCTTTCTCCCTTGCCTCCGGCCATTATCATACCGAGTATTTTCATAGATAAATCCCCTTTCTGTTTGCGCTGTTTTTCGCTTTTGGCGCAAAAAATTATATTTTTCTTTGCAAACTTTCAAAAGCCTGCCATGAAGAAGGCATTTTTTCTTCCGCTATTTTTGCTATAGCCTGAGCGTAAACGCGGATTTCGTACTGGGCGTGTTCGTCGGCACGCAGCGAGATGAAATTAAATAAACTTCTTGCGTTTACGGTCCAATAAAACTGCGTATACTGGCTAACGGGCAGAAGGCCGCGCGCCATCTCCCTTGCAACGCCGGCCGCAAGCAATTTTTGATAGGCCGCGTAAGAAGCTTCCACGCTTTGCTGATAAATATTAAGCAGATTTTCATTATTAAGGGCGGCGTCTTCAACGGAGCCTTGCTTGTTATTGCTGTCCTGCCCGCGAAAGGCTTTGGGAATATAAAACTCGTCTTTGACTTCCGTATAGCGCGCGCTGATTTCATTGTAAGAGGCTATGCGGTGGCGCATCCATTGGCGCGCTACAAAAATAGGGCATTTGATATGGAACTGAAAGCAACAGTGTTCAAAAGGGCTCAAATGCTTATTTTCCATAAGATATTTAATTAGAAGTTTATCGCGCTCCTCCCCCTTACTCTGCCCGCCGAAGGAAACCCGCGCCGAATTTACCGCGCGCAAATCCCCTCCCATAAAGTCAATAAGTTTTACAAAGCCTTTATCAAGAACTTCAATCATTGTCTGCTGTGTTTGTTTGCATTGCGTTGTCATCTTTAACCGCCTTATCTTTTATTCTTCGCCGGCGCTTACAAGCAGCACCACCGTTTCCCCCATATTGCTGAAATAAGGGATAATTATCGTCTTGTTAAATCTGCCCAGCGGGGCTTGGGAAATATCGTAAACCACCCCGGGGATGTCTAAAGAGGAATCTTTTACCAAAGAGTTCCCCGTCCACTTCAAAAAATACAGTTTTGCCGAACCGTAAGAGCCAAAAGTGTCTGAAACTATGCCGAGCTTCGCTTTATGTTCCACGGCGGCTATCTTAAGGCTGTTATTTTCATCGGCAAATAAGCCTACGGATAAATAAAGCCTTTGCAGCCTGTTATTAAAAGACAGGCGGTTTGGCGTCGTTGAAAAATCAAGGTCCGCCGGAGAATCTATAAAACTTCCCCTTTTGTCAAACTGTATGCGCAGCCGCTGATTTTTTGTGGTGTAAACTACGTTTTGCTGCCCGTTTTCTTTGAAGGTGCCCAAATTAAAGCCAAAGATATTGTCAAATTTATAGGCTTCAAGCTGATCTCCTTTATCAAACTGCCCGTTCTGATAAATAAGCTTTGAAGGCGTGGTAAGCGTAAAATCGTTGGCGGCTTTGTTTATATCCTGCGTATAAAGCTGCCGAGGGCCGTTATAGGGCGAAATGCCTTTTACAACGCCGTTTACGGCATCGGTTTCTTTTAAGGATGCGCCGTCTTTTTCCAAAACAAGAGTGCGCAGTTTTTGACCTGCCTTATCGTAAACACTTGCAAAAAGCTGGGCTTTGCCATTACCTTTGATATCGGCGGCGTCAAGAGATATAATGCTCTTGAGCGGAGATATTTCGTAGGAAATAATTTGCGTTAAATTATCGTCTTCAAGCTTATAGATTTTGACGGAATTATCGTCCTGCATGGCAAGGGCAAGTTCATAAAATCCGTCCCCGTCAAAATCGCCGGAGGCCACCGCTTTTGCCCTGCCTTCTATACTTTTACTCTGCCAAAGCGGCATTATTTTTGCCGCCTGCCCGATGGGCGTTACGCCGTCTGCGGCAAAAGCGGTATCGGTGCTTACGTCTTCCCGATACATTATTATTTTGACGTCTTTGCCGTTTACTTCCTCAGCCGAGTCAAGCTCCCCTACGCTGTAGTTTTCTTCCACCTGAGTAATGCGGCCGCTTACCGTTCTGGTAATCTTTGGGCCCAGGCTCTTACCCGTTTTGGGATTTACAAGCTCTTCTCCTTTTTCTATAACGGTAAAATTATCCCCTTCTTTAGGCTCTTTTTGAAGTTCAGAAGTGTCAAGATAAATTGTTCTCCCCTCTTGTTTGACGACAAGCGCAGGAAGTTCAAACTTCTGCGCGGCGGTCAAAAAAACCGCAAGACTGCAACAAAAAAATATCCCCGCAAACAGGGCCTTAAATGGCTTTTTCATATTATCATTCTATATTATTTTTCGCACAAATAATATAGAATTTAGATATGACAATAAGATTGGCCGCCGTTTATCATAACGCTCAAAAAGCGGCAAGCGTAAAGACGGTAAAAGTTCTTGAGCAAGCCCTAAAAAAGCACGGCATACTGTATTATCCCGCAGATGAAAAAGTAAAACTTAAACGCGGGACGGATATCTTTTTTTGCGTCGGGGGAGACGGCTCTTTTCTAAAAGCCGCAAAGCTCTGCGCGGGCACAAATATAAATATTTTAGGCATAAACGGCGGCAATTTGGGATACCTTTCTGCAGCAGAAAGCAACGCCGATTTTCCCGCAATTTTCTCAGCGTTAAAACAGGGTAAGTTTATAAGGCAGACGCGCATGCTCCTTGACATACGCGTAAAGCGAAACGGCAAAATTGTTTTTGAAGATACCTCCCTTAACGAATGCGTAATTAAGACGGCAACCGCAAAAGCTGTCTCTTTGCGCATCCTTTGCACAAAAGGAGAAATCAATAATTGCTTCGGCGACGGGCTTATAATAGCTACCCCCACAGGATCTACCGCCTACAGCCTTGCCGCCGGCGGCCCCATTGCCGCGCCGCAGCTTAAAATACTGGTTTTAACGCCCGTTTGCCCGCATACCTTAAATCAGAGGCCTTTGGTCTTAGACGCAGACGAACATCTGCAAATATCCCTTTCCCAGCAAAAAGCAAAAGCTCTTTTAAGCACCGACGGCAGGCAGGCTTTTGAAATATTCCCCGAAGATGCCGTTTTAATATCAAAAAGTAAAAAAGAAGTATCCATTTTACTGGCGGAAAATTACGCTTTCTTCAAAACCCTTACCGCAAAACTTAACTGGGGAAGCAGGTAAAATATGTTAAGAACAATTTTAGTAAGAGATTTTGCCATCATAGATTCTCTTTCCCTATCCCTCGGCGAAGGGCTTAATATCTTTACGGGCGAAACGGGCGCGGGCAAATCAATAATAATTGAGGCTCTGGGTTTTGCTTTGGGCGCGCGCGGCGACTGCGGGCTTATAAGAGAAGGCGCGCAAAAAATGGTTGTAAGCGCGGTTTTTGACTCTTGCGATTTGCCCGAAACTTTACTCAAAAAATTCCAAATCACCGCGCAAACTTTTACCATTAAGCGCGAGCTGGACCAAAAAGCCAAAAGCAAAGCTTCCGTTGACGGCAAAAACATACTGATAAGTGATTTGGCGCAAATAGGCTCTTATTTAGTGGATTTCCACGGGCAAAACGAGCATCAATCTCTTTTCAAAACTTCCTCCCATCTGGCTATGCTTGACGAGTTTGCAAATACGCAGACGCTTCTTACCCAAACGGGCGAACTTTACAGGAAAATACAGGGCGTTAAAGCCGAAATTGAGGCTCTAAAAATGTCGGAAGAGGAAAAAAATAAGCGTCTTGAACTCTATCAATATCAATTGGAAGAAATTGAAAAACTTGCTCTTAAGCAAAACGAAGACGCCGAAATTGAAAGCGTTTTGCCCAAACTCAAAAACGCAGAAAAGCTTAAAGAAAACGCCGCCGCGGTAACCGCCCTTCTTGACGGGGAAGATAACGACGCTTTATCCCTTCTTAATAAAGCGGCCAAACATTTGGAGGATATGGCGCAAAGCGACGGCTCCCTTGAAACAAGTGCAAACGAACTTTCCCAAATCTGCGCGGCCGTGCAGGAAATTGCGTCTTCTGCCTCCTCCTACGGACAGGAGATTGAAAGCGATACTTCGGTTTTGGACAATCTTTTGGGACGGCAGGAAGATATAAGAAAAATAAAACTTAAATACGGCCCCGCACTTGAAGACGTTTTTGCTTTTGCCCAAAATCTTAAGGAAAAAATTAAAACTTTATCCGAAGGCGGGCAAAACGCCGCAAAGCTTGAAAAAACTCTTAAACAGCTTGAGCAGGATTTGGATAAAACAGCCGGCGAGTTAAGCCAAAAGCGCCGCCATGCGGCAAAAGAGCTTGACCGCCGCGTCATAAAAGAAATCACGCCGCTTGGCTTTGAGCGCGTGCGTTTTGAAACTTACTTTGAGGACCTTGAAATCTGCGGCCCAAAGGGCAAAGATGCCGTAGAATTTCTGTTCTCTTCAAATCCTTCCCAATCCCTGCGCCCGCTTAAAAACATAGCAAGCGGGGGCGAAATTTCAAGGCTTATGCTGGGCCTTAAAACGGTTTTGGCGCAGGGCACTCCCGTTATGGTCTTTGACGAAATTGACGCGGGCATAAGCGGCCTTACAGGCAAACTGGTGGGCCAAAAGCTAAGGAAAGTAAGCGCGGGCAGGCAGGTTTTATGCGTTACCCATTTGGCGCAGGTGGCGGCTTTTGGCGCGGCGAACTTCAGTATAACAAAGACAAATTTACAAAAAACCTGTAAAATAACCGTAACTAAATTGGAAAACGGCAATAAAGCGCAGGAAATTGCTAGAATGATAGGTAGCAGCAAAACGGCTTCCGCGGGGTATAAACACGCGCAGGATTTAATTGCGGAAGCGCAAATCGCGAAATAAAGCCCTTGCAGCTTATATTTGACTTACATAAGGAGAAAAATATGGCAGAAGAACAAGAAAAAATAGAAATTGCCGCAGAAAACAACAGCGTTCAAGAAACTCTAAACGCTCCGAGAAAAAAATGTTTCTTTACGCACAAAGTGTTTGGGCTCAGGGGCCTTTCTAACATATACAAAGCCTTAAGCATCTTTACCCTGTTGTTTCTGTTGGTATTGCTGGTAAATTTATGGTATGCGACGGTTAATCAGCATACGCCTGTGGTAGACAGCCTGCTTCTTTCTCTGCAATGGATGCTCTATTACGGCCTTGTGGCTTTGGTGTTTATTACCGTTTCAAGGATACTAAAGGTCCTCAAAAAAATTAAACACGCCGTAGAACATAAATAATTGATGCGGATGCAGCGCGGCCTTTTTATAAGGCCGCGCTGCGCCGCCAAGCCTATGAAAAGATATCTTTGCCTGTTTGTTCTTTTAGTGACGGCCCAAACCGCTTTTTGCGAAACAATAAAACTAAAAAGCGGTGTGATTATCAACGGCTCCATAACAGGGCAGACAGAATACGTTCTTAACGTACAGACCTCTTACGGCCCGATATCCTTAAATCAAAGGGAAGTTGAAAGCATATCCCCCGATAAGCACCGCGTTCTCTTAAAAGGCGGCGGGGAATTTATAGGCACGGTAACTGATTTGGACGAATTTAATTTATCTTTACAAACCGACGAAGGTATTGTTAATATTGACGTTTCCCAAATAGCCTCCATGGACGTCTACGACTACGACGAAGGCGAAAAACAAAAAAAATATGTTGAAAAGAAAATAGAGCTTGAGCAGGCCGCTACGGCGGCCGCCTCTTCCCAAACGGCTCAAAGCGGCTTAAGCGAGGCGGAAATTGCAGCCGGCGCAGGCGCGGGCCTTAACGCAGGCGGCCTTTCCTTTGACTCGGATTTAGAAAAAGTATTTCCCTCCAAACCCGTAGTAATAGAACAAAAACCGCAGGAAATTACTATCTTGCATGACCACAACGACCCCGCCCAGCCCGTATTTGAAGAGGATAAACCTCAGCTTACCGAAAAAGAAAAAGAAATGCAAAAAGACGAAGACGCCCTTACCATTGACCAGATGAAAAAAATTAAAACTTCAAAAAATTATTTTGCTTTGCAGGGCGGCGTTCTTACCTCAAACCTTAAGATTGACTTAAGCAAATACGGCGGCAAAGAAGAAAGTTTAAGCGGCGCAAATATGGCCTTCGGCGCAGCTTATATGCGCAGATTTTCAAAATACTTGTTTTGGGGAGGAGAGTTCTCCTTCGGGCTGCTGCCCAAAGGCGCTTTTGCGCCCTCTGATACTTTGAAGGTGGAAACTTCGGGCCAGATATATAATTTGTCGCTTCTCTCAAATTTTTATGTAAATCCCGATTCCCGCTACAGGGTTTATTTGACGGGAGGATTTGGCTACTCTTCACTTTCTTTGGATAAGAACATTGGCTACTACGACGCCTACGGCAAACTGACCGACGTTAAGACAGAAGGCGTTTCTTCTTCCAATATAAACGGGATTTTTGGCGCGGGATTTGAATGGTCCATACAAGACATTAACTTAGGTATTGAAGTGCGCGCAAATTATTCCCCCTTAAAAGAAGACTTAAAAGAAAGCAGCGCCCTGCGCGTTATGACCACAGCTAAATTAAGCTGGTTCTTTTAACGCCGCGGGATAAATATAATGAAATTTCTTATACTCCCAAACAGTTTTAAGGGCACTTTAAGCGCAAGCTCTTTTTGCAGAATTGCGCAAAAAATTCTGCCCGACGCCGTAAGCCTGCCGATAAGCGACGGCGGGGACGGCGCGCTTGAAGTATTTTCCTCCTTCCATAAAGACGCAAAGACGCTGCACGTAAACGCTTTGAACGCTTTGGGCAAAAATAAAAGAGCCCCGTTTCTTTTCCTTAAATCAAAAAAAACCGCCGTTTTGGAATGCGCTAAAATTACTCCGCTTGCCGGCCTTAAAAAAAGCGAGCTTGATATTATCAACGCAACTTCTTTTGGCATAGGTCAAGTAATAAAAGAAGCTGTTAAAAAAGGCGCGCGCAATTTTTTTATCGGGCTGGGCGGAGTGGCTTTTAACGACGCAGGCGCGGGTATGGCCCAAGCTCTCGGCTTTGAGCTTCTTGACGCGCAAAATAAGCCCTTAAAACGCGGGGCGGGCGCGCTTTGCGGCTTAAAAAAAATCGCGCGCGCAAAAGCAAAAGCCCTTCCAAAAGACCTGAAACTTTTTGCTCTTTGCGACGTTACAAATCCTCTGCTTGGCGCGCAGGGCTCCGCTGCAGTATACGGCCCTCAAAAGGGAGCCTCTAAACAAGACGTAAAAAATCTTGAGCGGGCTTTAACTCATTTGAGCAAAATAGTAAAAAGGGATTTGAGCGTAAACATAAACTGCCGCCGCTGCGGGGCAAGCGGAGCTTTGGGCGCGGGGCTTAAAGGTTTTTTGAACGCAAAACTTTTGGACGGGGCCTCAACTATTTTGCGGCAAAGCGGGGCGGAGCAAAAAATCAAGGAAGCCTATTGCGTCATTGCCGCAGAAGGAAAACTTGACAAGCTTACTTTTTACGGCAAAGCGCCTCAGCGCGTTTGCGCGCTGGCCGTTAGACACAAAAAACCGGTTATTTTTATCTGCGCGGTAAATGAAATAAAAGATAAAACCCTTCTCAAAAAACATAATATCGTAAAAGTCATTGAATTGCGGCCTCTTGCCAAAAATATGCGGGACTGTAAAGATAACGCCGCAAAATACCTAAAACAAGCCTTAAAAAACGTCCGCCGCGATTTTTAGTAGAATATATATATATGATAGAGAGAATAAAAAGGCTTGAGCCTCTTTTTTTAGAGGAGATAAATACACTTATTGCGCGCAAAACGGCAAGCGGTGTTTTCAGCGGTTTTATAACCGTTACCGCCATACATATGACCAAAGACTTAATGCACGCAAAAGTTTTCTACTCAGTTTTCGGCAGCGATGCCGACAGGGAAAACGCGCAAAAAGCGCTTGATGCCTTAAAAAGCGAGATAGGCCCCGCCCTAAGAAAAAGGATACATATAAAAAGGCTGCCTTCTTTTACCTTTGAGTTTGATGATACCCCCAAAAAAGCTTCAAAAGTTGAAAAAATTTTTGCCGCTATAGAAAAAGAAAATGAGCAAACAAAATAATTTCCCGAAAGTATTTAAGCAAATAGCCTGCGCCTTAAAAGACGGCAAAAAATTCTTTGTAGCCGGCCACCAAAATCCCGACGGGGATTCTTTAGGTTCCACTTTGGCGGTCTGCTCCTTATTAAAAAGGCTCGGCAAAGAAGTTTACGCCTACAGCCACGATAAACCCGGGGAGGATTTGTTTTTCCTGCCGCAGTTAAATTCCCTTAATTTCGGCGCTTTGCCAAAAGAAAAGGATTTTGACACTCTTGTCCTTTTGGAATGCTCCGACAAAAAACGCGGCGGTAATCTTGATTCTCTTTTTAAGACGGCAAAAACCGTCGTCAACATTGACCATCACCCTACGGGCGAAACTTACGGCACGATAAATTATATAGAACCAAAAGCCTCCTCCACCGCCGAAATTATAACGCAGATTTTTCAGTATATGAATATTACCCCCACAAAAGACGAAGCTACCTGCCTTTACGTCGGCGTTGCAACGGACACGGGGCGTTTTTTACATTCCAACACAACCCCAAAAAGCATGAGCGCGGCGGCCTTCCTTCTTGCCTGTGAGGCCGATATTAAGACGGTAAATACCGTAATTTACAATACAAAGCCTTATAAAGAATTAAAGCTGCTTGGCCGCGCGCTTGAAAAGATGGCCCTTTGCTGTAAAAATAAAATAGCCGTTATTATGCTTGAAGAAAAAGATTTCAAAGCCCTTAAAGTAAACCCGAAGCATACTCAGGGTATTGTAAGCCAGCCTATTATGATACCGTCGGTAGAAGTTTCCCTGCTGCTGAGGCAGGACATCGGGGAAATTGCGGCAAATCTGCGCTCCAAAGGCGCCATTGACGTAAGCCGAGTAGCCCAAACTTTCGGCGGGGGCGGACACGCAAGGGCTGCAGGTTTCAGGATAAAAGACGGCGAAATTAAAACTGTCGCAAAAGAAACAATAAAAATTTTAGCCGCCCTGCTGCACAAAAACAAATGAACGAAAACGGTTTCCTTTTGCTTATTGACAAGCCTGTAGGCTGGACTTCTTTTGACGTCGTAGCTTATATGCGCGGCCTGCTGAGAGCCTCTAAAGTCGGCCATTGCGGCACGCTGGACCCTTTGGCAAGCGGACTTCTTATCTTACTGTTTGGCAAAGCAACAAAAATGCAAAAAAATTATCTGCACCTGCCTAAAGTTTACGAAGGGCAAATACTGCTCGGTGTGGAAACTGATTCTTGGGATATGGAAGGCAAAATAATAAAAGAACAAACACCGCCAGAAGTTTCACCAAAAGCCCTGCAAAAAGCAATATCGGAACTGACGGGAGAAATAACGCAGCCCGTACCCTATTTCAGCGCAAAAAAGATAAACGGCAAAAAAATGTACGCCGCGGCAAGGCAAGGCGTTTTTATTGAAAAGCAAACCGTAGTTACCGTTGAAAAATGGCCAAAAGCCGACTTAAAAGATAATATAATAAATTTTGAGGTTTGCTGCTCAAGCGGAACTTACGTGCGCTCCCTTGCTTATATGCTGGGGCAAAAACTGGGCTCGGCGGCCTGCCTGAAGTCTTTACGCCGCACGCAGATAGGTCCTTTTAACGTTAAAGACGCGCTGCCGCTTGAAAAAGCAAAAACTATGAGCAAAGAGGAAGCCGAAAAATGGCTAAAAACCTTATAACCATAGGCGCTTTTGACGGTCTCCACAAAGGGCACAAATTTTTGCTTGACGCGCTTTGCGCTTTGGCGCATAAAAATAATCTGCGGCCTTTGGCTTTAGTTTTTGTAATACCGCCGCGTGTCGTTTTAAGTAAAATAAAACAAAATACTCTTTTAACCCTCCCGAGGGAAAAATTTGCCCTCTTTAAGCAATATCCGCAAATTAAAGTAAAAAAAATATCTTTTTTTGACGTCTGCAACCGTCCTTGCCGCGATTTTTTTGATTCCCTCATAAAAGACTATAATATGGGCGGGTTTCTTGCCGGAAGGGATTTTGTCTTCGGCAAAAACAGGAAAGGCGATTTTAAGTTTCTTACCGACGCCTGCGCAAAAAAAGGTTTGGTTTTCTGCCGAGCAAATTTTCTTAAAAGCGGGAAATTAAAAATATCTTCCTCTTTGGTGCGCAAACATATTTTAGAGGGAGACATTAAGGGCGCGGCAAAATTACTCGGGCGCGCCTATCAAATAAGCGGGCGCGTAATACACGGGCAAAGGCTTGGCAGGAAAATGGGTTTTCCTACGGCAAATTTGGAAATTGAAGAACATAAAATTTTGCCGCGCGGGGTTTTTGCCGTTGAAGTTTTTTTAGGCAAAGAGCGTTTACGCGGCATCTGCAATATAGGTGTGAGGCCTACAGTTTCTTTAGACGGACGCCCCTGCGTTGAAGTCCATATCCTTGATTTTAACCGCGACATTTACGGCAAAAAACTTACCGTAAATTTTATCTCCAAAATACGAAACGAAAAACATTTCCATACGCTGGGCGAACTTATCCAGCAGATAAATAAAGACTCCGCGCGCGCCTACAAAGACGTTCCCCTTTAACCCGCGGCCGCAGCAGCGCATTTTTATCTATATTTTACTGGCGCGCCGTTCTATTATTATGATAAAATTTTTATATGAGCAAAAGACGCCTCGCCAGAGAATACGCCCTTCAAACCCTTTACTTCAGCGACAGCGGCAAACTGTCCGCGCAGGACAGCTGCCTGTTCGCCAATAATTTTTTTAATAACCTTGAAAAAGATTCTTTTGCGTTCTGTAAAGACCTTGTGCAGGGCACAAACGCGAATATAAAAGAAATTGATAAAATTGTGGCCTTGTACGCAAAAAACTGGTCGCTTTCAAGAATGTCGGCGGTGGACCGCGCCATTTTGCGTATGGCTACTTACGAAATAGTCTTCAGCGCAGATAAAACGCCAGTGCCTGCCGTTATTGACGAGGCCATTGAGCTTGCAAAAAAATATTCTACCGAAAACTCCGGAAAATTTATAAACGGTCTTTTAGACCAAATCAAAAAAGAACGTAAATAATATGGATATAAAAAAGGAAATTGAAAACTTAAAAGATATCCTGCGCTATCACAGCAATCTCTATTATAATCTTGACGCGCCCGAAATTTCCGACTATCAATACGACGAACTCTATAATAAATTAAAACAGCTGGAGCGGGAAAATCCGCAGTTTATAACAAAAGATTCCCCTACGCAAAAAGTAGGAGGGGCGGCCTCAAGCACTTTTGCGGCCGTTGAGCATATTGTCCCTATGCTCTCTTTAGACAATACTTACAGCGCAGAGGAAATCCGCCAATGGTATCAGCGCACGATAAAGTTTTTGGGTAAAGATAATTTTGAGATGGTGGTGGAAAGTAAAATTGACGGCGTTTCGTGTTCGCTTACTTATCAAAATTCCTCCCTGATAAAAGCCGCAACGCGCGGCGACGGGCAAACAGGGGAAGACGTAACCGAAAATATAAAAACCATAAAAACCCTCCCCTTAAAACTGCTTATCCCCGCAGAAGGCCCGCTTGAAATACGCGGGGAGGTTTTTATGCAAAAAGAAGATTTCCTTGCCCTAAACCAAAAGCAGGAAGACCTGCACCTGCCACCTTTTGCAAACGCGCGAAACGCGGCGGCAGGCTCCATACGCCAGAAAGATCCTTCCGTTACCGCCCGTCGCCCTCTTAAATTTTTTGCGCACAGTTTGGGCGCGGGCTCTTTGCCGCTGGCCTCTTTTACGCAGTTTATAGATTTTTGCAAAAAAGCGGGGATACCCGTGTCCCCCGTAAGAGAAGTATTTAACGATATAGAAAAAGTTATTTCTTTTTACGAAGATTTTAAGCAAAAACTCCATACCCTTAAATACGACGCCGACGGCCTTGTGGTAAAAGTAAATTCTTTTGAGTATCAAAAAATTCTTGGCCAGACGGCAAAAAGCCCGCGCTGGGCAGAAGCTTTCAAATACCCCGCAGAAAAAGTGCAGACGCGCGTGATAAAAATAGATTTCTCTGTAGGAAGAACGGGGGCCGTAACCCCAGTTGCCCAGCTTGAGCCAGTGCGCTGCGCTGGCGTTACGATATCTTCGGCCACGCTCCATAATTTTGATGAAATAAAACGCCTTAACTTAAAAGAAGGCGACACCGTTTTGCTTGAGCGCGCAGGCGAAGTTATCCCCAAAATCTTGGAGGTAACAAAACCCGCCGCAGACGGCAAAGAAGTAAAAGAGCCTTCTTTATGCCCCGTCTGCCAAAGCCCTCTTTTTAAGGAAGAAGGCGAGGTTATTGTACGCTGCGTAAACCCAAACTGCCCCGCCCAGCTTAAAGGCCGCGTGGAGCATTTTGCAGGCAGGGAAGCTATGGATATAGAAGGGCTTGGGGAGGCTGCCGTTGAACAGCTTGTTTCGCGCGGCGGCATAAAAAAGCTTTCTGATATTTATAACTTGACGCTCTTTGACTTAATGCCGCTTTATCTTTTCAGCGACAAAAAGGCCGATAATCTTTTAACGGCTATTGAAAAATCAAAAACGCGGCCGCTTGCGCGCTTTATTTACGCGCTGGGTATAAGACATATCGGCGAAAAAACGGCTCTGGCTTTGGCCGAACATTTTTCCACGCTTGAAAATTTAATGGCGGCTCAAAACGAAGATTTGCAGAAAATTTTAGATATCGGCCCTTCAGCTGCGCAAAGCATTATAAATTTTTTATCCTCAAAAGAAGTGCAAGACGAGTTGGAAAATTTTAAGAAAGCGGGCCTTAAATTTACCGCGCCGACAAAAAAATTATCTTCGGCTTTAGAAGGCAAAACTTTTGTTTTTACGGGAGAGCTTTCTTCTATGACGCGAGAAGAGGCCGAAGCAAAAACCAAAGCAAACGGCGGCAAAGTTTCAGGCAGCGTATCCTCAAAAACTTACGCCGTCATTGCCGGCAAGGACGCGGGAAGTAAACTTAAAAAAGCCTCTTCCTTAGGGGTAAAAGTACTCGGTGAGGAAGAGTTTTTGGCTTTGCTTAAATAACTTTTTTACTGAAAATTTTGACCATAAAAAAGACCTTCGTTTTAACGAAGGCCTTTTTTTATAAAATCTGTCCAAACGCGGGGTTTAGTTTCTTAAAAGCGGGCGAAGAGAATCGAACTCTCGTCTCAACCTTGGCAAGGTCGCGTTCTACCATTGAACCACGCCCGCAGAACTTCTTACAAATATATTATAACATATTAGCCGTTTTTGCGTCTATTGGGCGCTCTGAGAACCGTAAATTACTGCAGCGGCCTTTTTTGTTTCCATTTTAGAAAAAAGAAAATTTTTGAGAATATTATTATTTAATAATTCTTTAAGGTATAAATTTTCTTCCGCAAGGGCTTTTGTTTCCTTAGGGTTGTCTATAAAATACTGCGCGGCGCGCGTCAGAAGCAAATTGTTTACCAGAGAACTGTTTAGAATCGCCGTTAAAACAGTTTCGTTTTCCAAAGTGTTTATGACTACGGGATTTGTAAAAAAGTTTTCAACGGCGTAATCCTGCTGGGCAAGCATATCAACAAGAGGAAAAGCAGTCTCAGTCAAATTTTTAACGCTTCTTCTGTTCATAAAAGAAGAAACTACGGTTTCGTTATTAAAAATAACTTCTATGACCTGTGGATTTTTAAGGTTATCTCCCACGGTATTCATTAAACTCCACGGGGTGGAGCCTACCCTTTGCAGATCCTCTTTGCTAAGCCGCGTTATGTTATAGAGATTAACGGCAATGACCGGTTTGCCGTACTCGGCATACATATCGGCGCGCGCGGGAGTAGCGATATTTGCCGGCAGATTCGGTTTTGCTTCTTCGGGGAAATCCTTAAACTCAGCTTTGTCGTTTGTAAAATCCTGCAGGCGGTCCGGCGTTATTGCAAGCTGCGGATTATTGGCTTTTTTTACATATAAGCTTACCGGCACCGCAACAGCGCTTAAAGCAAATAAAAACAACATAAAATATACTAAGTTTTTGCTTTTTTCTTCCTGTTTCATAAGAATATTTTAACATAAATTTACCTCTTAAATATGCTATGATTTTTTATATGAAGTTTTATACTGAATATCTTACCGTTAATACCGAAGAACGCCGTCAAATCAAAAACATTACGCGGCCCGTACACGAAGCTTTGGCAAAAAGCGGTATCAAAGAAGGCCTGTGCCTCGTCAACGCCATGCACATAACGGCAAGCGTGTTTATAAACGACAACGAAAGCGGCCTCCACGAAGATTTTTTGAAATGGACAGAGAGCCTTGCTCCCTACAGCCCCAAAGGTTACCAGCATAATCTTACCGGCGAAGATAACGGCGACGCGCATTTAAAGCGCACCATTATGGGCAGGGAGGTCGTCATAGCCGTAACCAAAGGCGAGCTTGATTTTGGCCCGTGGGAAAGCATTTTTTACGGCGAGTTTGACGGACAGAGAAATAAAAGAATCTTAATTAAAATAATAGGGGAATAAATGAAACGCAAAGTTTACTATTACGATACGGACTGCGGCGGCGTTGTTTACCACGCAAACTATCTTAATTTTTTTGAAGAAGCCCGCACGGAAGAACTTGAAAAACTTGGGCTTTCGGTAAACGATCTAAAAAAAGACGATTGCTTTTTTGTCGTAAATCATCAGGAAATTTTTTACAGATATCCGGCCTTTTACGGCGATATTTTAGATATTGAGGCCAAAGTGGTGGATTTAAGCGCGGTACGTATGGTATTTGAATACCATATAAAAAATCAAGACGGTAAACTTACTACCGAGGGCACGACTTCTTTAGTCTGCATCGGTAAAGACGGGCATCCGCACGCGTGGCCGGAGTATTTTGCCCAAAAGATTCCCATAAGCCCCGCAACGATAAAAACAGGGAGAAAGTAAAATGAAAAAAGCTCTTTTAATTATTTGTTCCGCTTTGCTTTTATGCGCCTGCGCGGGCATAAATGACAAAATGTCTTTTAAGTTTGCGGTACCGGAAACCGATAATGACGCCTTGGGCTTTCAAAAATCTACGGCGTCTTATGAACTTTACTCGTGGAAAACCGGCTCCGAATGGGCGTTTTCTTTGTTTGAAAACGGCTCGCGCCTTACGGCCTCTTTCAAAAGCATCAGCACGGGAAATGACGTTATTATCGGCCCCGAGCAGCTTATGCAGGACATTTTGGCCCTGCCCCAAAACACAAGAATTTATTGGAACTTAAAGCGCATAAAAGGCTTCAAGCTTCCGCCGCAGGATTTATTAAATAAAATAGTGTCGGAAGCAAAAAAGAGCGGAATTGTAATTGAAGTTATAAACTGGCCTTCTTAAGACGGTAAAAAAGCAGGGCAACGCTTTATTTTCTTTTTCTGTACTGTTTTACTTTAAGCAGCAGGATAGCTTTCTTTAATTCCATTTCGGCAAGGGCCATATCAATGTCGGGATCTTTGCCTGACATGCTTGATTTGGCCTGAGCGGCTTTTTGTTTTTCTTCCTCTTCATTAATTTCATCTGCGAGGGCGGCGTCCTCGGCAAAAACGCTGACAACGTCGCGCGCAATCTCTGCCAGACCGCCCATTACGGCAAAATATTCCTCGTTTTCTCCTTCTTTATAGCGAAGCACGCCGAAATTAAGCTTTGCAATATACTGCGTATGCCCGGGCAAAATGCCCATCTCCCCCTCGTAGGCGGGCAAGGCTACAAAATCCACCTGCTTATCTATCACGGGGCGCTGGGGCGTTATTATCTGCAATCTTAATTTCTTTTGGGACATAAATTATTCTGTCTGGCCTTTGGCTTTCATCTGCTCGTATTTTGCAAGCACGTCTTCTATTGCGCCGCAGTTGTAAAAAGCCTGTTCTGGGATATGGTCATAATCGCCGTTTATAAGGCCCTTAAAGCCTTTAATCGTATCGGCAAGTTTAACGTATTTGCCGTTAACGCCGGTAAATTTCTCGGCCACGAAAAAGGGCTGGGATAAGAATTTTTGTATACGGCGCGCTCTTCCCACTAATATTTTATCTTCGTCGCCGAGCTCGTCCATACCCAAAATAGCGATGATATCCTGAAGATCTTTGTACTTCTGTAAAATCCTCTTTACTTCCTGGGCAATGTCGTAGTGTTCTTTGCCTAAAATATTTGCGTCAAGAATGCGCGAGGTGCTGTCCAAAGGGTCCACCGCCGGATAAATGCCCAAACTGGAAAGCTGTCTTGAGAGAACCGTTGTTGCGTCTAAGTGGGTAAATGTGGAGGCAACGCCAGGGTCCGTCAAATCATCTGCGGGTACGTAGACGGCTTGTATGGAGGTAATAGAGCCTTGTTTGGTGGAAGTAATCCTCTCCTGCAGAGAGCCGATTTCGGTGTTAAGCGTAGGTTGATATCCCACGGCAGAAGGCATACGCCCGAGCAAGGCCGAAACTTCGGAATTGGCAAGCACGTAGCGGAAAATATTATCCAAAAACAAAAGCACGTCCTGCTTCTTTTTATCCCTGAAATATTCCGCCTGAGTAAGCGCCGTTAAGGCTACTTTTGCGCGCGCGCCCGGGGGCTCGTTCATCTGACCGTAGACGAGAACAGTTTTATCAAGTACGGTAGAGCCGTCGGCAAGAGTGCTCTCCTGCATCTCAAGCCATAAATCGTTGCCTTCGCGGGAGCGTTCCCCCACGCCGCCAAAAACGGAACTGCCGTGGTGTTCGCGCGCAACATTATTTATAAGCTCCATAATAATAACGGTTTTGCCCACGCCCGCGCCGCCAAATAAACCTACTTTGCCGCCTTTCATATAAGGGGCGATAAGATCAACAACTTTAATGCCGGTCTCAAAAATTTGAGGGGTAGTTACTTGGTCCTCAAGCGAAGGGGGAGGGGTGTGTATGGAAGCGTAATTATCGGTTTTTATCGGCCCTCTGTAATCCTGCGGCTGGCCTAAAACGTTTATAAGACGGCCTAAACAGGCTTCCCCCACGGGAACTTTTAAGGGAGCGCCGGTGTCTTTTACTTCCACGCCGCGCGCAAGTCCGTCGGTAGAAGCCAAAGCCACTGCGCGCACGATATTATCGCCCAATTGCTGGGCTACCTCTGCCACGATGATTTCTTTATCGTTTAATTTAATTTCCAAAGCATTTTCTATCGCCGGCAAAACGCCGTTTTCAAATTGTACGTCAACGGCCGGCCCGATGACCTGTACTACTTTTCCCTTGTTCATAATAGTCTTCCTCTTTCTGCTAATTATTAAGAGCGTTTGCCCCGCTTACTATTTCGGTAATTTCGTTTGTTATGGATTCTTGGCGCACTTTATTTAATTTGACGCTCAAAGTATCTGCTATTTCCCCCGCGTTCTTGCTTGCCGATTCCATAGCGTTCATTCTCGCGGCAAGTTCGGCCGCCTGAGATTCCAGCAAAAAACGGTATATGCTTGAGCTGATATAACGCGGCAGTAAAGTTAAAAAGATTTCCATCATATCAGGCTCAAAAATAAAATCGGATAAATCTGCTTCCCCCTCAATTTCGTCAAAATTAAACGGCAGAAATGTTTTGTTTACCAAAGTTTGGGAAGCCATAGACTTAAAATTGTTATAAATAATATCAACGGAACTTATATTCTTTTCATACGAGAGTGAAAATAAAGCTTCTTTTATCATCGTCGCATGAGCGTAGTTTGTCTTTGGGAAGATGCCTATAAGTTCCCCCGTGACGGTAATGTTGGGCGCTTTTAAGCGTTTTATAAAATCACGCCCTTTTTTGCCGACTACGTAAATGTATATTTGCTTATCTTTGTTAGCCTGTATCCATTTAAGCGTTTCCTTTAAGGCAATGGCGTTAAACGCTCCGCAAAGGCCCTTATCGGCGGTAATTAAAATAAGGGCTTTGGCGTTTTTATCGGATTTAGAATTGTCAAAGAAACGGTACGCCGCGCTTTGATGTATGACGCTGTCTGGATTTTGTATATCTTTGCGCAAATTATCTATCATTACCGCCATTTTCTGCGCAAACGGACGGCCCTGCTCCATCTGAAACTGCGCTTTTTTTATACGCGCAGACGAAATCATCTTCATCGTCAGCATTATCTGCTGAGTGGCTTTGGTTGATTTTATCTGCTGGCGTATGTCGCGCAAACTTTCCATGGCAAAATACCCTTATTTTTTCCTGCTTTCAAGCGTACTAACGTAATCGGCTATGCCTTTCTCTAAAGTATAATCCGGGGAATAGCCTATTTTCTCTGTCGTAGCGGAAATATCGGCAAGCGTGCGCATCTGATAAAAAGAGTACGGATTATCAATATATTCCGTCGCAAGATTTAATCCCATTTCATTGTTAAGACATTTGATTATATCGTTAAAATTGCGCGATATCCCCGTGCCGACATTATAAACGCCGCTTTCTTTGGCGTTATTTAGCGCGCAGAAATTTGCTTTAACGACATCTTTTATATAGACAAAATCCCTTTCCTGCTCACCCATCTTGAAAATCTTGGGATTATGCCCTAGTTTCATTTGATTGTAAAGCTGATACATCATACTGGCCGTTTTGCCCTTATAATACTCTCCCGGGCCATAAACGTTAAAATATCTGAGGCCGACGATAGTCATATCCCGATTGTCAGAAGCAAATTCCTTTGCCACATTATCCATCATGGCTTTGGAAAAACCGTAAATATTTTCAGGTGCGGGGGTTTGAGTTATCTTCATAGGACACTCGCCGTTGCCGTAAGTGGCCGCAGAAGAGGCGTAAATAACCTTCTTGATTTCATTTTCGGCCGCGTAGTTTAAGATATTGCGGAAAGCTTCCACATTTGCTTCCATCATAAGGCGCTGGTCGTGCACATCGGTATCGGTTATGGCCGCTTCGTGGAATATTGCGTCAAAATAATCGTCTTCGGGCAGCTCTTCGTAAACGTCGGCCGTGTAAATATCCCCCTTAAAGCCGAGCAGATTTTTGAAATTCCCGCTTGAAAAATCATCTATTACGGAAACGCTGTTGCCCTGTTTTTCAAGTTCAAGAGCGATATTGCTGCCTATAAAACCCGCGCCGCCGGTAACTAAATATTTTTTTTGTGCCATTTTATTTACTCTCCTTAAATATAGGTTTATATTCGTCTAAAACTGCTTTTATTTCTTTTTCCAGCTCTTCTGATATTATGCCTTCTTTTGCAATACGCTCCAGCAGTTGCGGATATTTAGCGCGCACATATGTAAGCATTTTCTCCTGATAAACTAAAACGCTTTTGACCGCTATATCGTCTACATACCCATGCGTACCGGCAAATAGAACGAGCACCTGCTCCTGCACGAGCATAGGGTTGTACTGCGGTTGTATCAAAAGCTGTTTCATACGCTGGCCGCGCGCAAGCTGGGCCTGGGATTCTTTATCAAGTTCGCTGCCAAACTGCGCAAAACTCTCAAGCTCCTGATATTGGGCCAAATCTATCCTTAAAGTGCCGGCAACTTTGCGCATACTCTTCTTTTGTGCGCTGCCGCCGACGCGCGAGACGGAAAACCCTACGTCAATGGCGGGCTTGATGCCGCTTCTGAAAATATTAGAGTCTAAATAAATTTGCCCGTCGGTAATAGAAATTACGTTTGTGGGAATATAGGCCGAAATGTCGTTAGCCTGCGTCTCAATAATGGGCAGAGCCGTTAAAGAGCCCGCACCGTTTTTATCACTTAATTTACAGGCGCGCTCAAGCAGGCGGGAATGCAGATAAAATACGTCCCCCGGGTAAGCTTCCCTCCCTGGCGGCCTGCGCAGAAGCAGAGACATCTGGCGGTAAGCCTGCGCGTGTTTTGATAAATCGTCGTAAATAATCAAAACGTCTTTGCCCTGCCACATAAAATATTCGCCCATCGTGCAGCCGGCGTAAGGCGCGGCGTAAAGAAGCGAAGCCGGCTCAGAGGCGCAAGCCGCCACAACTATCGTATAAGGCATTGCGCCTTTATCTGTCAGAGTCTGGACCACCTGTGCCACCGTGCTTTGCTTTTGCCCTATTGCCACATAAATGCAAATTACGCCTTCGTTTTGCTGCTTTTGGTTGATAATGGCGTCAATGGCAATGGCTGTTTTGCCGGTTTGTCTGTCGCCTATAATAAGTTCTCTTTGCCCTTTGCCTATGGGGACCATAGCGTCAATAGCCTTAAGACCGGTTTGCAAAGGCTGCTTGACCTGCTGGCGTTCAATAACGCCCGGGGCTATTACTTCCATAGGACGGTACTCCGCGGCTTTAATAGGCTCTTTGCCGTCCAAAGGCTGGCCCAAAGGATCTACAACGCGGCCAAGTAAAGCTTCCCCCACGGGAATACTGATAACTTTGCCCGTTCTTTTTACGGTGTCTCCTTCTTTTATATCGGTATCCGGGCCCATTATGACGCAGCCTATATTGTCGTACTCAAGATTGAGCACCATGCCGCGCACGCCGTTTTGAAAATCCAATAATTCTCCGGAAACAGCATTTTTGAGGCCGTAAATTCTTGCAATACCGTCGCCCACGCTGATTACCGTGCCAGTTTCGTTTATTTGGGAAGAAGGCACAAAATTTTCTATCTTCTCTTTTATTATAGAGGTTATTTCCTCCGGTCTTATAGCCATAACTCTTATTTACCTTTCCATTAAGTTTTTTGTAAGCTGTTTTATCCTGCCCTGCGCGCTTGCGTCAATCAAAATATCCCCCCGCCTTATTACAAGCCCGCCGAGCAGGGTTTTATCTTCCTCAAAATCTAAGGCCGCTTTGGCGTTAAAATAGGAGGATAAAGCTTTTTCAAGCGCTTTTTTCTCCGCGTCCTTAAGAGCGCCGTAAGAACTTACCTTTACCCTTGTAACGCCGTTTCTCTTATCAAGCAAAGCGCTTAGCTGCTTAAGTATTAAGGCGGATAAATCAAAGCGTTTTGCGTCAACTAATATCTTTATAAAAGCGGCCGCTTTGTTTTTAGCGAGAATTTTGGCAAGGATATCATCTTTAACTTCATTTGAAATAACGGGGCTCAATAGATACTGCCCCGCGTCTTTAAGCGCAAGCAGAGCCTGCTCCAAATGTTGATAATTTGAGGCGGCTTCTTTTGCGTCTTCAGCCAAAGCGTCGTAAGCTAAAGCGTACCTTTGCGCTAAAACAAGACTGTTTGCCTTCATTTGCTTTTTATATCCTTAAGTAAATCTTCAACCAAACGCGAGCCTGCTTTTGCATCGGGCTCTTTGCCGATAACTTTTTTGACGGCAAGCATGGTCAAGTCAACAATATCTTTACGGGCGGCGTCCAAAGCTTTTTGTGTCTGCGCGGTAATTTGCCGATGCGCCTGCTCAACAAGGTTTTGCGCGCTGTCTTTGGCTTCCTGTAAGATACGCTGCCGCTCGCTCTCGCCTAAGGCGGAAGCTTCCTGCAGTTTAGCCGCGCTTTGCCTGCTTATATCGTCAAGGTGCGTCTGTAATTCTTCTTTAATCTTTTGGGCTTCGTCTTTGGCCTGCTGTGCGCTTTGCACGTCGTTTGCTATTTTTCTTTCTCTGGCCTCAAGCGCTCTTATAACAGGCTTCCATGCGAATTTGGCCAACAGAAAAGCCAAAATAGCAAAGTTAACTATGGTCCAAAAGATTAACCCGACCTCGGGCTTTAATAAAGCGTCCATACTATAACATCATAAAGCAGATTACCAGCGAGAAAAAGGCCACGCCTTCAATGAAAGCCGCACCGATAATCATGGTAAGCTGGGCCATTTTGCCCGCTTCGGGCTGACGGCCGGTTGCTTCAAGAGCGGCGGCGCCTATCTTACCGATGCCGATTGCCGCCCCTATAACAGAAAGCCCCGCACCTAAACCTGCTGCGACATATTTTATTACTTCCATTCCCATAATATTTCCTCCTTAACTTTTTTTAATCTTAATGCTGATGCATCTGCAAACCCGCAAATATCGCGGTAAGCAAAGTAAAAACATACGCCTGTATGGCTGCAACAAGCAGTTCCAAAAGGCTTACAAAAAGAGTCATGCCTAAAACAGGGGCGGCCGTGCCGTAACCGGCTATCAAGCTTTTTTCCCCCATAACAAATATAAAGGAAAACAAAGCTATTAAGACTATATGCCCCGCCGTCATATTGGCAAAAAGACGAACGGCCAATACAAAAATTTTAATTAAAAGCCCCAAAATTTCTATAGGGAAAAGCAAAGGAACAAGCCAAAAAGGCACACCGCTAGGAATAAAAGTTTTAATGCTGCCCAAAAGGCCGTTCTTCTTCATACTGAGGCCCATAATCACAAAAAAGCTTACAAGAGCCATACCGCCGGTAATTGAAATATTTGAGGTTATTGTCTTCCCTCCGGGCAACATGCCAAAATAATTGGCAAATAATAAAAATATCAAAAGAGTACAGAAAAACGGCACTAATTTGCGGCCCTCTTTGCCTATATTGGGCAGGACGATGCCGTCCCTGACAAACACCACAAAACCCTCTATAGCCGTGCGACACAGGCGCCAATTGCTCTTCCACGCCAGAGGGATAAGAATTAAGAGAATAAGCGAAATTGCAAACATTAAAAGAGAGTGGGATGTTACCGGTAAATGCACCCCAAAGAGAGTGAGGCCGAAATCATGATCTAAAATATGATGTTCTATAAGTTCCGTAATCATTTTTTATCTTCTGTTTTTTGCGGTGAAGGCTTTTGTTTTTTAAGCTGATTTACTGCGGCGCGCGCGGTCTTTACCATTAAGTACAGCCCGAAAGAAAACCCGCAAACGCTGCCGCAGATAATAAACAGCGGATACGAATTAAATTTAGCGTCAAGCCACTTGCCGGCCAAAAGGCCCAGCAACATCACGGCGGCAAATTGCACGCCAAGACCAGACGCTAATAAAAAATCGTGCTTCTTCATATACCCCCGACCGCAAAAGGCGGTATATCTATATAATATAATATTTTCCCCGCCTTGGGGCAAAACGTTATTTTCCAGAAGTAAATTACCCCTAAAACAAAGACTTGCGCTAAATGCTATAATGGGAACATAGGGGTGATGATTATGAGAAACAATCCTCATATTCTGGAAATTGGCGCGCATATCTGGCTTAAACAAATAGAGGCCGAAACAGGTTCTTTTAAGACTTTTGATAAAATTCCGCAGGAATATCTGCAGGAAGTAAAAGACTTAAAATTTGACGCCGTTTGGCTTATGGGCGTTTGGCAGGAAAGCCCCGAAAGCCGCCGCATCGCACGCGAAGATAAAGATATAAACAATTATTTAGCGTCTGTGCGTCCCGATTATAATAAAGAAGATATTATAGGCTCCCAATACTCTATTTACGACTACCGCGTAAACGATAAATTTGGCGGGGACGCGGCTTTGCTCGCCTTAAAAAAACGGTTTAACGATTTGGGCATCGCCCTTATTTTGGACTTTGCCGGCAATCATTTATCCTTAGACCACCCGCTTACCTTATCGGACCCTGATATTTTTATAAATCTGGGGAGAGAGCCTTCTCCCGAAGAAAAACCTTTCTTTTTCAAGACTAAAGAAGGCCGCTGGCTGGCCTACGGCAGGGATCCCCATTTTCCCTCATGGACAGACAGCGTCCAAATAAATTATTTCAGCCCCAAGGCGCGTAAATTTCTTATGGACACTCTTATGAAAATAGTGCCTCTATGCGACGGGCTGCGCTGCGATATGGTAATGCTCGTTTTGAATAATATGTTCAAAAAAGCATGGGGCAAATATATAAAAGAGCCCCTGCCGCAGGAAGAATTTTGGACACAGGCTATTAAAAAAATAAAAAGTGAAAATCAGCGCTTTGTCTTTATAGCCGAAGTTTATTGGGGCCTTGAGTGGGAAGTGCAGGAACAGGGCTTTGATTATACTTACGATAAAATACTTTACGACCGCCTTTTAGGCTCCTGCGCGCAGGATATACAGGGCCACTTAAACGCAGAACATCTTTATCAAAAACGCTCTATACGCTTTATTGCAAATCACGACGAAGAATCCCCCCTGGCAGCTTTTGGGAAAGAAAAATCTATGGCCGCCTCCGCCATAATTTCAACGATAGACGGCGCAAGACTTTTTACGGCGGCTCAACTCTACGGCGCAAAGAGGCGCCTTCCCATACAATATATTCCGGCCGATAAAGTTATAGACGAAAATAATTTTAGTTTTTATAAAAAACTTTTAGATATAACAAACCACCCGTGTTTCCACGGCGGACAGTGGGGCTTAAAAACCGTCAAACCGATAGACGAAAACGATAATGGCTATAAAAATATTTTGGCGTGGAGATGGCTCCAGTTTACGACGGCAAAACTTGTTTTGATAAATTACTCTCCTCAAATTTCGCGATGTATTTTGCCTCTGGAAAAACTGCCGGAAAAAGAAAAGTTTTTACTTGCCGAGGAAATCAGCGGTTTTGCCAAAGAACTTGACACGGAAAAAGTGAAAAAAGAAGGCGTTATCTTAGATTTCGCGCCCTACGAAGTAAAAATAATTTCGCACGATCTATAAATATCGCTGCCGCTCACTATACCGCGCCTTTGCTTTTGACGAGCAAAGGCGTCTTTTTTATAAAGTTTACGTCTGAGTTAAAGAAATTTATTTGCGGTAAAACTAAATGTTATAATACTTCTATGACGGAAAAAACAAAAAAACCTCTGGCTCTTGTTTTCGCGGCCGACGATAAAACGACCTTTGCCCTTGCCTGCGCGCTGCTAAGCTTAAAAGAAAATTCCCCCCTCCTTTTTAATAAAGCCGATTTTTTTGTTTATACACAAGATATTTCAGACGAAAATAAGCTTGCTTTGCAAAAAATTGCAAACCTTAACTTTCTTACTTTTAAGCTGCCGTTTAATCCCTCTGAAATTAAAACTTTGGGGATTTACACCGTCCTTACAATGGCAAGGTATGAAATGTTTTTTCTTCTTGACGACTATAAGCAGGCCCTTTGGCTTGATACCGATATCTTAGTGCAGGGCGAGCTTGAGCCTGTTTTATCTTACAATCAAAGCGGGATTGCCCTTGCAAAAGACGGTAACGCACTTGCCGCCAATTTTTTTGCGCGGCCGACGGGAGCTTTTGATATGAGCGCACCTAATTACAATGTAGGCGTATTTTTATTAAACGATACTCTGCCTTCTTACAGGCAAATTGCCGCGTGGTGTTACGAACAGACAAAAATTTTATCCTCCGTCTTAAACTGGATAGATCAGGCCGTCTTAAATCTTGCTTTGCAGGAATTTTCTTTAATTCCGTGCGAAATTGAACGTAAATATAACAGCAATCCGTTCAGCAGTTCGGTAAAAATAAAAGACGCCGTACTTTTACATTGCGCCGGCCCGAATAAATTTTGGAATAATTTTGAGCTGCCTTACTGGTCAAAATTGTATAATAAATGGCTGGCTTTGGGCGGGTCCCCAAAACCCGCTCAAAAAACCGCTTTATTAAACAAATGTTTGTTTAAGTTTAAGCTCTTTATAGAAAAAGTGCCCTTTTTATGGGATATTTTCGTATATTTTAATAAGAAACGCTTTCAAGCGCATTTCAAGCGTGATATAAGCAAACTGGGATAAAAAATGGAACAAAAACTTTTAATTGCAGGCCTTTTGGCCTTTATTTTTACTTTAATTTCAAAATGTTTGCGCAAAAAAGGCTTTTTGCTGGCAAAAAAGAAAATGTATTTTTGGACGCTTATTGCCGTGCTTTTAGGCGCTTTTATCGCCTATTTTTTACTTGATTTTATGGCAAAAAACGGAATACAGGGCGGCATATCTTCCTCCACCACGGCTATTATCGCTGCGGCTGCTTTGGGGATTATTGTATTCTATTTCGCCAGAATAAAAAAGGGGGACGAAGGCTCGCTAAAAGTATATTTATCCGTCATAGACTGGGCTGAGACTGTCTATTTTGCCGCATTTTTTGCCTCTTTTGTAATGTTTTTCTTTGCGCAGGCTTTTAAGATACCTTCGGCCTCTATGCGCAATACTTTGCTTGAAGGCGATAACCTCTTTGTAAATAAGATAACCTATGGGGCGCGGCTGCCTTTTGCGGAGAAAAAATTTCTCAAGATTAACGATATTAAGAGAGGGGATATTATTGTCTTCTCTTTTCCGGCAAAAGATAAAAATCAAATTAACTGCGGCGAATCCCAATACGGCAGGGAATTTGTAAAGCGCATAGTAGGCTTGCCGGGAGAAACCGTTGAAGTAAGAAACAAACAGGTCTTTATAGACGGCAAACCCCTCCCGCAGCAGCCCTACGAGCTTTATATTGACCATGCGCGCACTGAACAGCTTATGCCTCTTACACAGGAACAATATCAGCAAATTTGGGAAAACCGCGAGCTTGAAAAGTATTTCGGCCTTTATTTAAGAGATTATTTTGGCCCCGTAACTATTCCGCAGGGCTCTTATTTGGCTATGGGAGACAACAGGGACGCTTCCTGTGATTCCCGCTTTTGGGGCCCCGTGCCGGAGAAAAATATTAAGGGTAAAGCTTGGTTTAGACACTGGCCTTTGTCCCGCGCGGGGTTTATAAAATAACCGTTTTTTAACGCTTTTACGACGTAGAACTGCCTATAAACTGTAATAGAACCTCTGTTATCAGCGCGGGATAAATAGTTTTCACGTGAAAACTTTGCCGTGTTTATTTTATCCCTTTTTAATAAACAAACCCGTATAAACCGCGCGGCATCTTTATTATAATCCGCCTGCTTTTAGTTTTCACGTGAAAACTAAATTTATTTGTTTTACCAAATGTTTTTTTCTTTTTTACTAAAAGTGGTCTTTGTGTGTCCATTGACTTGATATCTGCCTTTTTACTATAATTTATAAGTCATTAAAGGAGGGTTTAATGGGCGAAATTGTTTGTATAGCAAATCAAAAAGGCGGCGTAGGTAAAACTACTTCCGCCGTCAATCTGGCCTATGGTTTAGCATATTTGGGGCAGGAGATTTTGCTCGTTGATTTTGACCCTCAAAGCAATGCTACAAGCGGGCTTGGCATAAATCTTAAGAAAGAAGATAAATCTGTTTATCATCTTATTACAAAAACCGCTGTCCTTAACGATGTTATACGGCAGACCAGTAATGAGCTGCTTGATATACTGCCCGCCAGCAAAGATCTTGCCGGCGCGGAAGTGGAGCTGGTAAATATTCCCTCAAGGGAGAAGGTGTTAAAAGAGGTTTTGGATCCCATTAAAAAGATGTATGACTTTATTATTATAGACTGTCCCCCCTCTTTAAGTCTGTTAACGGTAAACGCCCTTGTCGCAGCAGACAGCGTTATTACTCCTATACAGTGTCAATATTATGCCATTGAAGGTCTGGCCCACTTTATCAGCACTACCGGTAAAATTAAACAATTTTTAAGCCCGCAGTTGAAAATAGACGGCGGAATCCTTACTATGTACGACGGCAGGCTTAATTTAGCAAATCAGGTAAAAGAAGAAGTGTCAAAATATTACGGTGATAAAGTTTATAAGACGGCTATTCCCACAAATATCCGTCTTGCCGAAGCGCCTAGCTTCGGCCAAAGTATTTTTGAATATGACCCCGCATGCCGCGGCGCCTTGGCGTACCTTGACTTAGCAATAGAATTTCTAGTACGCCGCGGTGCAGATCCCAAAGACTATCAAAATGTCAACAGCGCGGCGGCGGAAACGGTCAATTTTGATTTTGGGGGGTAGTTATGAGACAGGCTTTAGGCAAAGGGTTAGACGCCCTTTTAAGCGGCGCGACCTCTTATCAGGAAGGGGGGGGAAATAAACAAAACATTCAAAAAGTCCCTCTTGATAAGATTATTCCAAACCGCTATCAGCCGCGCAAAAACTTTAATGAAGAAAGCTTAAAAGAGCTTGCTTCCTCTATACAAAAGCACGGGCTTACGCAGCCGATAGTCGTTGCTTACGACGGCGGGCTTGATAAGTATGAAATTATCGTCGGAGAAAGGCGCTTTAGAGCTTCCCAAATGGCAAATCTTGGGGAAATTGATTGTATAGTACATAATAATATAGAAGAAAAACAGCTCTGTGCGCTCGCCCTTATAGAGAATATACAAAGAGAAAATCTAAATCCTATAGAAACCGCTTTGGGATACAAAAATCTGATGCAAAAATTTCACGTTTCTCAAGCGGAAATAGGGGAATATTGCGGCAAATCAAAAGCGGCTGTTTCAAATTCTTTAAGGCTGCTTTCCCTCTCTGAGAATATGCAAAAAAGCATTGCCGAAAACGATATCAGCGAAGGACATGCCCGCACTCTTCTTATGCTTCCGGAAGGGCTTAAGAGAGAAGCCCTGTACAGAAAGATTGTTTATCTGCAAATGTCGGTAAGACAGGCCGAAAAAGCGGCTAAGAATATGCTTGAGCCTAAATCTCAAAAAAGGCCCCAAAAATCGGCAGATATTCTTGCCTTTGAGGAGTCTTTGGAGCAGGCTTTAGGCACTAAAGTTGAGCTTACTTATAGGCAAAACGAAAAGAAAGGCGTTTTGGTTATACATTATAATTCGCTTGAACAGCTTGAAGTTATAGCAGATAAATTAAGCAGAATCTAAAAACTTAAGTTCCCTTAAAAATCCGTCCGCTTTTTATGCGTGCGGATTTTTTGCTTTATAAATCCTTTTGCGCCTTTATTTTTAACACTGAAAAGTATTTTTTTAGTGCGAAATCTTATTAAAAAGCCTTTCCTTTATATCTCCCGCAAAATCTCAGACGATAAAAAAGTAAAATTGCGTTAAATTGCGCTTAATTTAATTTATTTTACATAAAAGAACTTTCCCCGCAGGAAAACCTAAAAAGCCGCTAAAATCGCTGTTTTTGCTCAAAAAAGGCCTTTTTTATGCTTTCGGAACAAAAAAATAAGCGCTTCTGCGCATTTTTGCGCGCCCACGCTTATTTTAAGGCAAAGACTGCTTTTTTTGCTTTTTTATAAAAGTTAGTTAAACTAACTTTATCAAACGCCTGCACTTTTTCAAAATATTTTAAGCTGTCTTAAAGCAAATCTAAAACTCGCAGGCGGAATTTACCCGTTTAGTTTTCTTGGGTAAACTGGTCCTTGCCGACGCCGCAGACAGGGCAAACCCATGTTTCGGGGACGGCTTCCCATTTAGTTCCGGCGGGCACACCGTTGTCGGGATCCCCGACGGCTTCGTCATAAACATAACCGCAGACCTGACATACATATTTCATAAAATATCCTCCGTTTTTATTTCATTTTTGCATTTTAATTTATTAAAATCATTACTTCTTTTTAGTTACCCTGATAAGTAGGTGCGTCTTTATGCGTTTTCCCTTTCAGCACCTGATGATAATAATCGTAAGTAAGGGGGTTGCCCTGCGTCAAAATTTTACTCTGCGACACTTTGCCTATAAACATTATATGCGTTCCTAAATCTTCTTCCTTTTCAACGTTTACGGTTATATAAGAGAGTGTATTTTGTGTTACGAAGGGTAATCCCTCGTCGGTAAATTTATAAGTGTACTTTTCAAACTTATTAAAATTTCTGCCCGTTCTGAAACCAAAATTGCCTATAAAAAGCATATCGGATTTTTGTGAAAGAGGCTGCAGGCAAAATTTGCGGCTTGCTTTTATAAAATCGCAGGTAAGGGATTTTTTATTTACCGTAATACTAAAAGAAGGCGGCTCGGCCGTTGTCTGCAACGCGCTGTTTATAATCAAAGCGTTTGGTTTACCGTCGTAAAGCGCGCTTACTATATAAAGCCCGTAAGTCATTTGGCAAAAGGCCGCTTGGTCTATGCTCATTATACGCTTTCCTTTATTTTCTCTGCTATAAGAACACCTGTGTCAAAACATTCGCGCAGTTTATCTTCCGTCGGTACAAAACGCGCTTTTAAGGTAGGTGCAATAATTTTTACCTGCATTGAAAGTAATATTTTTTCAAGGTTGTTAAGCGTCGTATCGCTCCACCCGTAAGAGCCGAAGGCCGCCCCCAAAAGACCTTGTTTACGTAACCCTTTAAGGTAAGTAAAAACATCTGCAAGGGAAGGATATATTTCCTGATTTAACACCGGAGAGCCGATTATTAAAGCCGCGCTGTCTAAAAGCTCTGTTGCGATATCACTTCTATGCGCGAAGTGCATGCAGTACTGTTTTACTTCAATGCCCTGCGATATCATCCCGTCGGAAATACTGTCCGCCATTTTAGCGGTGCTCCCCCACATAGTGTCATAAACAACAAGCGCTTTTGCAAGATTTTTTTGGGAAGAAAACTTTTCGTAAAGGTCCAATATATTCTTAGGGTTTGAACGCCAAAGAGGCCCGTGGTCGGGGCAAATCATCGTCGGATTTATGCCCAATTTTTTCATACGCGCCAAGAAAACTTTTACCACATTTGTGTAAGGCAAAATTATATTTGCGTAATATTTTTTTGCTTCATAAGTAAGCAGGGCTGAGGGTACCTCGTCGTCAAACCTTTCCCCCGAAGCGTAATGCATGCCAAAGATATCGTTACAAAAGAAGATATTTTCTTCCTTAAGAAGGCATACCATGCTGTCGGGCCAATGCAGCATGCGCGATTCAAAAAACTGCAAAGTATATGCGCCTGTTTTTATTTCCCCGCCGTCGGGAATTAAACTTACGGGCAACTCTTCTCCAAGATGCGCTTTTAAGTTTTCCACCCCCATTTGGGACGCGTAAAAATGCTGGGGGCGCAGGTCTCTTAAAGTCTCGTGGACAGAACCGCTGTGATCCATCTCGGAGTGATTTGAAATAAGCACGTCTATTTTACCCGAGGGCAAAACGCTTTTTATTCTGGCCAGCATCTGCGGGTAAAATTCTTTTTTTACCGTGTCAATTAAAACAACTTTTTCGTCTAAAATAAGGTAAGCGTTATAGGTAGTTCCCTTATTAGTGGAATATCCGTGAAAATCACGGATATTCCAGTCAAGGGCTCCAACCCAAAAAATATTGTCTTTAATTTTTACGGCTTGCATATTATTTTCCCGTCGGCGTCTGCCACAATCCGTGGATATTGCAATATTCTCTTGCAAAGACAATTTCTTCTTTGCAATTATTAAACACGGCTTCCGGCTTTTCCCCTGGTTTAAGATATTTGCGCCCTATTTTGCCGCCTGAGGTCATAACTTCTATGAACTCAATATAATGTTCGGGAATCATCGGGTGGGCGACTTCGCCTACTTTCACCAAATACCCTTCGTCGGTTTTTTCTATTACGGGAATGTGCTTTTCATTAGCGGCTTCAACGGTATTTGGTTTTTGCAGTACCATAGGTTTGCCGCAGCAAACAAGCTCCCCTATGCTTGCGTGGATTACTTCTACTATATTGCCGCATATCGGGCATTTATATATTTCATTTAACTTCGTCATATTTCCCCCTTGTTTAGCGTAACAATATCTTCCTCAAAATATAATACGGCGACGGGAACCGCCGCCGTATTTACCATATTACCAATTTTCAGCCAAGATTTCAAAATAAGCCTGAGGATGCGCGCAGGCTGGGCATTTTTCCGGCGCGGCGTCGCCTTCGTAAATAAACCCGCAGTTTAAGCATCTCCAATATATTTTGCCGTTCTTTTTGAAGACTGTGCCGTCCTCAATATTTTTCAAAAAGCCCTGATAGCGTTTGGAATGCTGCTTTTCTGCTACGGCTATGTTTAACATAACCTCGCCTATTTCCTCAAAACCTTCTTCCTTTGCCACTTTGGCGTAATTGGGATACATATGCTGCCACTCTTCATCTTCGCCGGCTGCGGCCGATTTTAAGTTTTGCGCCGTATCGCCTATAATACCTGCGGGAAAAGTCCCCGTAATTTCAACAGGCCCGCCTTCCAAAAACTTAAACAGCCTCTTTGCGTGTTCTTTTTCCTGATCGGCCGTTTCTTCAAATATCTTGCTTATCTGCACATACCCTTCTTTTTTCGCCTGAGATGCAAAAAAAGTATATCTGTTTCTTGCCTGCGCTTCCCCCGAAAAAGCGGTAAGCAGATTTTTTTCCGTCTGTGTTCCTTTCAATGATTTCATATTGCCTCCTGTTTATTTAGTAAACTATATCATAATTATTCCTAATTGTAAAGAGTTTTTTATTATTTTATCTTTCCGCTTAAAGATATATTTTATTTAATTTTGGGCTTACAAAAAAGCAATTTTAATCCACAAATTTTAGTTTGTTAATAACTTATATTAAAAAATTGACTAAATGACGTTAAATTGCTAAAATTTACCTATATTTAATTTTTAGGCTTTTGAGCTGGGATAGGGTATTTTTGTGGAAAACCTCTCTATAAATGAAATTTGGGCAAATCTTATAAAAAAGCTGGAAAATGAGATTGGTAAAGACCTCTGCGATATGTGGCTTAAACCTATGAAAATAATCTCGTTTGAAGGCGGCATTTTTAAGATAGAAATCCCCAGCACAGTCTGGCTGCAGCCTGTTAAAGACCGCTATGAACTTCTTATAACCCAATATCTTACGGAAATTACGCAAACTCCTTTTTCCATAGAATACATTTTACCTATAAAGGAAGAAGATTTATCCAAACAAATTTTGCCGCCTGCGTCTTCTCAAAAGAAAAGCGGCGCCGCGGCGTCTAAGAGCAATTTTTTTGACCGTCTAAATAGTTATTATACTTTTGACACTTTTATTGAAGGCCCTTCAAACCGTTTTGCTTATAAAGCCTCTGAGGCCGTCGTAAAAAAAATGGGGGAGAGGACTAATAATCCCTTTGTTATTTTCAGCGCGCCGGGGCTGGGCAAAACGCATCTTCTTCACGCTATAGGCAATCAGATTACAAAAGAAAGGCTTTCTGCCAAGGTTTTATATGTAACGGGGGAGAGTTTTGTTTCCGAATATATAGAATCTCTGCCTCTTAAAACTACCGATTATTTCCGCAAAAAATACCGTTCTTTAGACTGTCTTTTAATTGACGATATACAATTTGTCGTAGGCAAGGAAAAATCGGAGCAGGAATTTTTTAATATTTTTAACACCCTCTTTGATAATAAAAAGCAAATTGTTTTAACTTCCGACAGAATGCCAAATCAGCTGGGATTAAGTGAAAGGCTGTCCTCAAGGCTTTTATCGGGCATTATAGCAGAGATTAAAAAACCCGATCTTGAAACAAAAATAGCAATACTGCGCCAAAAGAGGGATTTCAATCATTTTGACGTCGGAGATGATGTTTTAGCCTTTATCGCCGAAGGCGTGCAGGCCAGTATAAGGGAGCTTGAAGGCTGCCTCTATAAGCTTGTGAGTTATTGCAGTATATACAACACTCCTCCTACCATAAACATAGCCAAAGAGGTTTTGGCTGATATTATAAATTTGGAGCAGGAAAAATATTCCATAAGTATAAACTCCATAAAAAAAGCCGTAACGAAAAATTTTAATATAAGAATAGAAGACTTAAATTCCAAGAAAAAAAGTTCTTCTATAGCGTGGCCCCGTCAAATTGCTATGTATCTGGCGACAGAACTTACAAAATCCACAATATCCGATATCGGCAGGGAATTTAACAGGGACCATACCACCGTCCTCCACGCTAAAGAAAAAGTTAAAGAGGAAATTGAAAGAGACCCTTTTTTTGCAAGCCATATAAATAAGATAATAAGCGGTCTAAAAGCTGTTGATAACATCTAGATTGTTTATAATTTATATGGTTTCCAATAAAAAATGTTGATAGTGTTTATGCTTTTTTATTTTTATCAACAAAATTTTACTTAAATTTGTATTGATAAATAAACATTATCCACAAAATTAACAAGGACATATATAATAGGAATAATAATATGAAAATAAATATTACTAAAGAGAGTTTTTTAGAAGCTATAACCATCCTCCAGTCCAGTATGTCGGGCAAAACCACTTTGCCTATACTATATAACTTCCTTATGGAAACAACGGAAGAAGGTTTCCTAAAACTTACGCGTACAGATATGGAAATGGCTACCATACATAAAATAAAAGCCGAAATTGTGGAAGAAGGCTCTATTACCGTTCCGTTAAAAGAATTTTCTGACATCTTAAAAACGCTGCCTTCAGATAAAGAAGTTAAGTTAGAAACCGATGAAAATAATAAACTTCATATCAAATGCGGCAAAGTTAAATTTTGGGTAATAGGAACTGCAAAGAGCGAATATCCTATAGTCCCCGAGATAGAAAAAAACAATACCTTTTCAGTCAATACTCTTCAATTAAAGGATATGATAGAGAAGACTATTTTTTCTTCCTCCACTCAGGAAACAAGATATGTATTAAACGGTCTTTTGTGGGTAAACGGCGCAGATAAATTTGAACTTGTAGCCACCGACGGCAGAAGGCTTGCCCTTGCAACAGTGCCTTCTATTGAGGGGGCAAAAGATTTTAAGATAATAGTTCCAAGTAAACTCTTAAATGAAATAATAAAATTATTGTCCTTAAATAAGCCCGAGAAAGATGATAAAATAGAATTTAATGTTTCCTCCAATCAAATAAGTTTTATTTTTAAGGATACTATTATTATTTCGCGTCTTATAGAAGGCAATTTCCCTAATTACGAGCAGGTAATTCCTACCAAAAAGACATTGGAATTTAAGGTTAACAGGGAAGAACTTTTATCTTCAACGCGCCGCGCGGCTTTATGCGCGGGGGATTTTGGCAATTCCGTAAAATATTCTTTAAGCGACGGGCATTTGGATATTACCTCAAGCTCTTCCAAAATGGATTTTTCGGACCAGTTAAAAGTGGAATATAAGGGAGAAGAATTTTCAACTTCTTTTAATCCTCAATACGTAACCGACGTCTTAAAAAACGTTGGCGCGCCTACAGTTATATTTTCCTTCGCGCGCGCGGACCAGCCTGTTCTTGTGGAGCTTGAAGGCGAAGAAAAGTATAAATACGTCATTATGCCGGTAAGAGCATAAAAAAATGTTTAAGCAGGATAAAAAAGCCCTTTGGCACAGTTCCGAAGAGGTTTCAAAAAACTTTTACGGGCTTAACCATAAACTTAGCAGGCTTCTTCTTTTGGAAAGTTTATGGGATAAAGTCACGGCAGGCCGTGCCAAATTTTGGGTTCTCCATGCGGTTAAAGGGGGAAATGTTATTGTAAAAGTAAAAAGTTCCGCCGCCAAACAGGAGCTTATGTTTAAGAAAAAAGATTTGATAAAAGAATTAAATAAAAATTTTGACAGACCGTGGATAAGAGAAATTTCCATTATTTAAGGAGCTTAAGATGACAAAGACAGAAGAAGAGTTGGAAAGGGAGTATAATTCCTCAAAAATACAGGTTTTGGAAGGGCTGGAGGCTGTACGCAAAAGACCGGCTATGTATATCGGTTCAACGGGAGCCACAGGCCTCCATCATTTAATTTATGAAGTTGTGGATAACTCAGTTGACGAAATTTTAGCCGGCAACGCTTCTCATATAAACGTCAAAATAAAAGAAGACAATATCTGCTCTATTGAAGACGACGGCCGCGGCATACCCGTAGACCCGATGAAAAATGTTAAAGATCCCAAACTTAAAGGCAAAAGCGCTTTGGAAGTTGTTATGACAGTTCTTCACGCGGGCGGCAAATTTGACAGCGGGGCTTATAAAGTTTCCGGCGGGCTTCACGGAGTAGGCGTCTCCTGCGTAAACGCTTTGTCGGAATGGCTTAAAGTGGAAGTAAAAAGAGAAGGTAAAATTTATTTTCAGGAATATCACCGCGGCAAACCGCAGGAAAAAGTAGCCGCTGTCGGCAACACAAAAGAACACGGCACGACGGTAACTTTTAAGGCCGACGAAGAAATTTTCGGCGAAAACGTATTTTCTTACGATACCGTTGCAAACCGTCTTAGAGAGCTTGCTTTCTTAAACGCCGGCGTGCGCATTACGCTTACCGACGAGCGCGTTGAAAATAAATCGCAGGTCTTTTTATATGAAGGCGGTATTTCGCAGTTTGTTAAATACTTAAATACAAATAAGCGTGTAATAAATACAGAGCCTATTTATCTTACAAAAGAAATTGACAATAATTATATTTCTTTTGCCATACAATATAACGACGGCTATTCAGAAAATGTATATTCTTTCGTAAATAACATAAACACCATAGAAGGCGGTACGCATTTAAGCGGGTTTCGCTCTTCCTTAACAAGGATAGTAAACGATTATATTAAAAATAACAGTCTTCTTAAGAGTAAAGACTTAGGCATAACCGGAGACGACTTAAAAGAAGGGCTTACCGCCGTTTTATCTGTTAAGATACCGCACCCTCAATTTGAAGGACAGACGAAAACTAAACTCGGCAACTCAGAAATTGAAGGCATTGTACGCTCTATAGTCGGCGATACGCTGTCTACCTTTTTTGAGGAAAATCCTAAAACCGCGCGAGCTATTTGCGATAAATGTATAGGCGCGGCCGTTGCGCGTGAAGCAGCAAGGAAAGCCAAAGATTTAACGCGCAGAAAAGGCGCTCTTGAAAGCGGCGGCCTGCCCGGGAAACTTGCCGACTGTCAGGAAAAAGACGCCACCCGCAGCGAACTCTTTATAGTAGAAGGGGAAAGCGCCGGCGGCAGCGCAAAACAGGGCAGGGACAGAGTATTTCAGGCTATTTTGCCCTTAAGAGGGAAAATATTAAACGTTGAAAAAGCGCAGCTTGTAAAAATTTTATCCAACGAAGAAATACGGACTCTTATATCTGCCGTCGGAACAGGCGTAGGCGAGGGCGAAGGCGGTTTTGATTTAACAAAACTGCGCTATCATAAAATAGTGCTTATGGCCGATGCCGATGTTGACGGGCAGCACATCACGACTTTACTTTTAACTTTCTTCTACCGTCAGCTTAGGCCGCTTATTGATAACGGGCATATTTATATTGCCCAGCCGCCTTTATATAAGATTAAAAAAGGCAAAGCCGAAGAGTATATGCAGACGGAAGATCAAATGCAAAATTGGCTTTTTAACGAAGCAAAAAAAGCCGTTGAGGTTAAAACTCCCGACGGCAAGACTTTAAGTGTGGAGCAGATAGAAGTCCTCCTTAAAGTTTTAAGGGAAACTGAAAATTTGCTTGCCAAGCTTGAAGTTAAAGCTTTAGGTCTCAAAGAGTACTGCGAGTTTAAGGCTATGGGCCAGATGCCCGTTTACAGAACTCCCTTACAAAACGGCGGCTATAAATATTTTTACAGCGAGCAGGATTTCCGTAATTACGAAACAGAAATTATAAACGAAAAACGCGAAGAAATGCTTGCCCAGGGCGTTGCGGAAAGTGAAATTGATAATGAAGCCCTTGCTCCGGATCATCAAAGTCTGCGCGAGATGGAAAAACTTCTTGTCTGTGAAAATAAAATAAAAGAAATCGGGTTTGATTTAACTTCTTTCCCGCTGATTATGGAAGATAAGAAAAAGATAAAACCTATTTTCAGTGTTAACGACGGCAAAAAAGAAAATTTAGTTTACAGTTTGCAGGAGCTTTTAAGCACCGTAAAAGAAATCGGCGCGCAGGGCTCTTCCATACAGCGCTACAAAGGTCTGGGAGAGATGAATCCCGAGCAACTCTGGGAAACTACGATGGACCCTTCCAAACGTAAAATGCTGCGTGTTGCCATAGAAGACGCCGCCGATACGGAAAAAGTTTTTACCACCCTTATGGGCGATAAAGTGGAGCCGCGTCGCGCTTTCATTGAAAGCCACGCGCTTGAGGTTCGCAATTTAGATATTTAGGAGATTTTATGAAAGAGAACAGTTCTCATGAAGATGCAAAAGCTATAGACTTATTTGGAAGCGTAAAGCAAAAAGACATCGGCGAGGAGATGAAATCCTCCTACATAGACTATGCGATGAGCGTTATTGTAGGCAGGGCCCTGCCCGATGTAAGAGACGGCCTTAAACCCGTCCACAGACGTATCTTATACGCCATGCAGGAAATGGGCCTAAAATATAACAAGTCTTTCAAGAAATCAGCCCGCGTCGTAGGCGATGTTTTGGGCAAATATCACCCGCACGGGGACTCTTCGGTTTACGACGCTTTAGTGCGTATGGCTCAAACTTTTTCTATGCGCAATACTTTGGTAAACGGGCAGGGAAACTTCGGCTCTGTTGACGGGGACTCTCCTGCGGCTATGCGTTATACCGAAGTTCGCCTTCAGGCTATTGCAGACGAGCTGTTAAACGATTTAGATAAAGATACCGTTAAATTTGTGCCTAACTACGACGGTTCTTTATCGGAACCTGCGGTTTTGCCCGCCAAAATGCCGCAGCTGCTTGTAAACGGCTCCAGCGGCATTGCGGTCGGTATGGCCACAAATATTCCGACGCATAATTTAAGTGAAATTTGCGAAGGCATAATAACCCTTATCAAAAACCCGGCCATTACCACTAAAGAAATGATGCAAATCGTCAAAGGGCCCGATTTCCCCACAGGGGGCATTTTACGCGGAACAAAGGGTGTGTTTGATTATTTTGAAACAGGAAGGGGCTCTCTTCGTCTTGAATGCCGCGCTGAGATAGAGGAAATGAAAGGCGGCAGAGAAGCTATTATAGTTACTGAGATTCCCTATCAGGTAAACAAAACAAATCTTATTGAGAGTATAGCGGGCCTTGTAAAAGATAAAAAGATTACCGAGATTTCCGATATCAGAGACGAGTCCGACCGCCGCGGCATGCGCCTTGTCATAGAATTAAAACGTGAAGCCACTGGGCAGGTAGTCTTAAATCAATTGCTTAAACATACGCAGCTGCAAATTTCCTTCGGCGTGAATATGCTTGCCATTGTTGACGGCAAGCCGCGCGTTTTGGGTATAAAAGACGTTATGCGCCAATACGTAAGGCACCGTCAGGAAGTTATCACAAACCGCACGCGTTTTGACTTAAACAAAGCCTTAAAACGCGAGCATATTTTAGAAGGGCTGCTTATTGCCCTTGCCAATTTAGACGAGGTCGTCTCAATTATCCGCAAAGCCAAAGACGCAAACGACGCTAAAATAAAACTGATGAACCGCTTTAAGTTAAGCGAGGCTCAAACGCAGGCTATTTTGGATATGCGTCTGCATCAGCTAACGCAGTTGTCGGCTTTAGCAATAGAGCAGGAGCAAAAAGACCTTGTTACCATTATTAAAGATCTGCAGGCTATTTTAGCCAGCCCGCAGAAGATTTTAGATATCATCGTCAAAGAACTTACAGAGATGAAAAAACAATACGGAGATGAGAGAAAAACCGAGATTTCAAACGAAGTTTCCGATTTCTCCATTGAAGATTTAATTGACGAAGAGGAAGTTGTTATCACTTTATCAAACGACGGCTACGCAAAGCGCATTCCGCTTGATACTTATAAATCACAAAACCGCGGCGGCAAAGGCATAATAGGAGGCAAAACGAAAGAGGAAGATTTTATTGAACATCTTTTTGTAACCTCCAGTCACGCGACTATACTTATGTTTACCACGCGCGGGCGCGTATTTGCCTTAAAAGCTTACGAGATACCCGAAGGCACAAGGCAGTCCAAAGGCAAAGCAATAGTTAACCTGCTTCAAATCAGCGGGGAGGAAAAAGTAACTTCCGCCGTGGCAATTTGCGATTTTGATCCGGCCAACGCGGGGGAGACATATCTTACTATGTGCACGCGTATGGGTACGGTAAAACGCGTTGAATTGGTGGATTTCGCCCACATCAGACGCACCGGCATTATCGCTATAGGGCTTGAAGAGGGCGATGTGCTTGTATCCGTCCAGCAGACTCACGGCAAGAGCGAAATTATTATTGCCACCAAACAGGGCAAATCCATAAGGTTTGACGAAAAGCAAGTACGCGCTATGGGCAGAACGGCAAAAGGCGTGCGCGGCATCAGGCTTGCCGAAGGCGATAATGTTATAGGTATGGAACAAGCCCCCAAAGACGGCGAGCAGCCGGCAGTCTTATCGGTTTGCGAGAACGGCTACGGCAAGCAGACGGAGTTTAGCGAATACCGCTCCCAAAACCGCGGAGGCAGCGGCGTTATCACAATAAAAACGACGCAGCGCAACGGCTCGGTTGTGGGCATTAAACTTGTAGACGAGAGCAAGGACTTAATGGTCATTACCGAAAAAGGCATGGCTATAAGAATACGCTGCGAAGAAATCCGCTCCGTAGGCAGAAACGCGCAGGGAGTAAGGCTTGTAAAGCTTGAAGAAAGCGATAAAATAGCCCGCGTTGCTCCGGTTGTAAAAGAGGAGGAAGAAACCTCCTGCGAACTTACTGCTGCTGCGGAAGCTTCTTCGGAAGAAAAATAAAACTAAAGTTTAGACGCAAAAAAGCCCCGTGTTTTTAATTAACGCGGGGCTTTTTTTAGGTAAAATAAAAGTTATTCTATAGTGTTTTCAATTTCTTCTTCCAAAACCTCTTCGTTTTCTTTACTTTCCTCAATTTCTTCTTCGGGTTCTTCTTTAATTTTTTCGTAGATATAGGGGGAAGGGCCTTCTTTCATAAACTTAAAATCCCTGTAAATATTTTTTACATTTGGCACAAGATAAAAGGAAAGGGCATAAACGCCTTTTTTCTGCACGCTGAATATGGGCCGTATCTCAACATTAAAGCCGTGTTTGTTGGGGACATTTTTTTCGTAAGGATAATTTTTTTCAAGCGTAAAATAACGCGGGGAATATCTTATTTTAATAATCTTGGCAACTTCTTTATTTTGAAATTGATTTTTGCTTAACTCGTCAAACTCGCCTATGTCTATTTCTTTTTGCAGCTCGGGTTTTTCAAGAGTAATTTTATAATCAAGTTTGAAAAGACGGAAATCGTCTATAAAAAAGATATTTACGCAGTCATGGAAAGAATCCTGAAATCTGCCATATTCGTTTAGGTCGGGCAAAATTTCATATTGCGGCGGTATGCGAAAAGTAACTTCAACATAACCTCTTGTCTCTTTTTGTTCAACGAGGGGATCTTCTACATCATATCCGTCTTCAAGAGTATAGTCTGGCTCGTCGTGAAACATACGGCTGAAAAACTCCGACGTGGTATATTTATCTTTCTTAAATTCTTTAATGTCAATTACCGAAACTTCGGTATCCCTTATTTGTTTTTGAAAAAGTTTGTCAAAAGAAATAGAAAGTTCGGAATCGTCTTTAAGATTTTGAGGCAGAGACATATGCTGGTCGTATAAGACCTGCGCCTGCAAAGCCGCCGCAGAGATAATAAATATTACAAACAAAGATGTCTTTTTCATAGAAGCACCTGCTCTTATTGTGCCGTATATTAAAAAAACTTCAACAGGTTCAATCCCCTAGGGGATAAAAACCCCGCGCCTTCTATTTTTAGACGCGGGGTTTTGTTGTCGTACGAAGATGGTTATTTAACCCTTGCCAAAGAAGTATCGTCGTTGTCAGGGTGAAGTTCGTTCTTAATTTTCTCGTAGATTACAGGCGAAGGGCCTTCCTTTACAAACTTAAAGTCTTTGTAAAGGTTCTCAACATTAGGCACCAAGAAGAAGTAAGTAGGTTTGCAGCCTTTCGCTTGCGCTGATAATATCGGGATGACAGAGACTTTCTTCCCGAGAGTATTAGGAACGTCTTTAGCATAAGGATAATCTCTCTGAAGAGTGAAATAGCTAGGCGAGTATTTTACGGTAATAAGTTTAGCGTTATCGGAGTTAGCGTACTCGTTCTCAGTGAGCTCGTTAATTTCCTGCTTTTTCACTTGTTTCTGAAGAGAGGCCGACTCAAGCTTTATTTTATAATCAAAAGCAAAGAGGGAAGGAGTACCGTCTATTGTAATAAGAACCGCGTTGTCTAGCCCCATTGTGAAATATCCCTGCACGTTAGGTTGAGGAGCAAGAGTATATCCCGCGGGAATACGGATAACGGCCTGAACATACCCGTCGGTAGTTTTACTTTCCGGAGTAGGCTCGGTTGCTTCAAAGCCCATTTCATTTACAAACTCGGGATCTTCGTAGGAAGCGGGGTGTATAAACTCCGAAGTAGTGTATGTTTTATTAACTGCGGTCTGGGCTAAACTAACCTGTCCTTTTTTGATAATATTTTGGAACACATTTTCAAAAGGAAGGAAAGCCTGTTCCTGTTTGTTTTTCAAATTTTCAGAAACTTCTATGTAACTTTTTTCTATACTTTGAGCTTGCAAAGAGATTGCCACTGCACAAAACAGCACGAATGTAAATAACTTTTTCATAGGTAAATCCTCCTCTTATGTCAATATGTTATAATATTAGTCAAGTTGTAACAACGGTCCAAAGGCCTTTTTTTTACAGAAAAAGGCCCTATACAAAAATAGGGCTAAAGGCCTATATCCGCAAGGATAAAAGATTTTTATATATAGCTATACTATGCGGAAAAGATTGAAATAAAGGAAGACGTGCAAAAAGATATTAAGAAGTTACAATTTAAGAAACAGCCGGATTATTTGTTGGACGCATAGAAAGAACAACCCCCCTAAATTTTTAGGGGGTTTGTTTTAATCAGTAAACTTTTGCTTTGCTTACGCGCGCTAAGTTTTGCAAGGACGTTATAAGGTTTTATAAAGAGCCTTCTTCAACCTCTTGCGTCATAACATAAATATCCACCCTTCTGTTTGCGGCTTTTCCTTCTTCGGTATTGTTGGAGGCTAAGGGTTTTTGCTCGCCGTAGCTTACGGTTTCAATCTTATTTGTAACGCCTGCGTCGGTAAACTTTTTTGCTATAAGATCGGCCCGTTTTTGCCCCAAAACTTTATTATGCTCGTGGTCGCCGATATTATCGGTATGGCCCTCAATAATAAGTTTTGCTGTTGGATTCTCTTTAAGATATCCGCATATGCCGTTAAAAGCTTCCTCGTTAATCGTCGTTATGTTTGTTGTGTCAAACTCAAACATGGCCGCATCGGTAACGACTTTATGCTTAAACGGGGTTTTAACCGGCGCGGCGGGTTTTGGCTGCTGCGTCACGACAACGGGTTTCTCCTCGGCCTTAAGCGGCTGTTTTGTGCAGATAAAGCACCCCGTTAAACCTAAAGAAAGAAGAAGAACTGTTAATAATCTCATTTTTACTCTCCTTTACCAGTTATAAGCAAGGCCGATATTACCGTAGCAGTTAGCCGATTTGCTGCCCACACCTGCTTCGCCGTTGCCAAAGACGCTTAAGCTGTGCGTTAAAGCATAACTTACGCCCGCGCCGCCGCTGAAATACGTTCCGCCCAATTTGGCGCTGATTATATCCATATTAGTGTTTGGCAGAGAGAGGGAAGCTTTAATCCTCTGATAGTCATTGCCGATAAATTGCTTTACCGCCATATTTGCATACCAGTTAAGTTTGCGATATTTGCCTTCGGCCTGCGCGCCGAGCCTCGCCTGTACATTATAAGCGTTATTGCTGTCTACGTTCAGGTTGAGGGAATCAGCCCCGGTTTCATTGAAATGCTGTTGGTGGGAATAGGCATTCAAAATACCGACAAACGGTTTAATCTTGATACCGTCAAAGGCAAAAAGATTATAGGCCGCTTCCAAATCCAGGGCAATGTTATGGCCGTAGTAGGAAGCTTTTGCGTCTCTGTCCATAAACGTGATATGTCTGTTGCCGTCAAAATCCTGATAGCCCAGATATAAGACGCCCTTAAAAGTCCAATCCTCGCCCAGATAACCGCCGTAAGCGCCTATGGTCAGGTCGTTGATGTCCATGGTATCGCTGTTTTGTCTGAGGTCCGTTTTGCTTCCGCCGGCAAACGCGCCTAGCAGGAAGTTATTATCCGCGGAATATCTGTCGTAGCCGGCCATTACGCCTGTTACGTTATTTGTAAATCGCGGGGAATTTGCGTCCGCGTAAACTTTATTGTACTGGCTGTAATATTGCGACCAAACATTATCAAAGCAGGAAGGGCAGTCCTTTGCGGGCGCAGCCTCGCGGGAAGCTATGCGGTCATATATATGCGCGCTCTTTGCGTTAAACAGAGAGGTTAAGGCCGTATTTGCATATAAAACGCCGTCCATATCGGCCAGGGCCGAGTTTATGGTGGACCCCGCCGCGGGGGTAACGCCGTCCGGAGTAAAGCCGGCCAAGGCTTCAAGCTGTACAAGAGGGTTTGTGATATCACCCGTTAAGCTTGTTGCCGTCAGGTTATCTACAACCTGCGCCGCCTGCGTTTGGTTATGGGATTTGCCGCTTACGGTATTTACGTAATCGGTAGCGTTTCTCTTGGCAAGAAGCGTTATGACGCCGCTTGTATAATCGTAAGTAAGTTCCCCGCCTATTCTGGAACTGTCGTAGCCGCTTATTGAGCCGTCATAAGTATAAGTTCCGCTTAAAGTGCCGGAAGACTCAAGAATGTCAAAAGTTTTCCATTCAAAAAATCTGTCCGTGCCTGTATTTTCAACGGCCAAATTTGCGCCGCTGTTAATGGTAACGTCTCCGCTGACTACGGTTTTGTCGGAAGCGTCGGCGGGCGTATTTATGAGTTCAACTTCAGTTACGCTGCCGGAGGCCAAATCCAAATCTCCGTCTATAGTAAGAGTGTCAACGCTGTTTCCGGCGGCAAGCGTGCCGATAACATTTACATCGCCCGTTATGAGGCCGTTACCTGCTAAAGTGGCCGAGCTTGCTATATTGGTAGTGCCGACGTTGAAATTAGAGGTATTGACCGCTATTGTGCCGGTGCTTACGTTAAAGATATTTGCGGTAACGTCGTTAGTTATAGTTGTTAAGGAATCCCCGGATTTTACTACCGTACCCATGCCGGTGATTTCATTTAAGGTATTTGCTTGCGTGTCCTTAAATTCCGCCGTTGCCCCGATTAAGATATCCACCGTCCCGTTTATGTTTGTGGTGTATCCGGACAGGGTGCCTTCCTGCACATAGGTGTCTTCGTAGTTATTTGAGGCCATAGCAAGCGTTAAAACGCCGTCGCCGCTCTTTACGAAATCATTTGTAGTATTTATGATTCCGGTTAAAGAGACGTCCCCGTCGTTTTCAATTTGCACGTCGTTGGTTGAGGTTGTGGTAAAATTATTTGTCAGCAGGGTGTCCATCTTAATCTGCAGCGTGCCTCCGTCAAATATAACTCCGCCCGCGCCTATATTTAAATTGCTTGCTATGGAAAGGCTGCCTGTCAGATAAGTAATACCGGTGTAGGTATTATTGCCTTGGAAGGTCGTATCACCTTCAATAAATACATAGCCTTGTCCGCTTAAAGAAGCGGAGGCCGACTGCGTTCCGCCTGTATAAACAAGAGTAGAGTTGTTTACAATATTACCCGTTAAATTAGCGGCGTCTGTCTCCAAATAGCCGTTATTGGTGATTGTTTCTTGGGTAATACTGGAATTATTGGTAATAAAGCCTTGTAAGGTGAAGGTTAAATTACCGCTGCCTGTAATAACATCGCCGCTTGAGCCTAAAGAGCCCGAGCCGCTTAACTCAAGCTCTCCGTCGTTTGTCAGGGTGTTAAAGGCTAAGGTTGTAACTTCACTGAGCATAGTGCCGCTGTTTATGATATCGTCTGCGGAAAGCAGGGCTTTATTATCCAGCGTACCGAAGTTCCTTATGATTGACTGGGTGATGGCGGTGTTATTTGTAATATCTTCACCGTCAAAGTTAAGTACGCCTGTTGAACCGGTTACGGTGTTTCCGCTTTCGCCGAAGGCGCCCTCGCCCGTTAAAGTAATTTCTCCGCTGTTTACTATTGCGGTAGCGGCTATATCATCTACGGAGGAATTAAAAACGCCGCTGTTGGTAAAAGTAGAAACGGTTATATAAGCGTTATTTTCAATAGTGCCGTAGTTGTAAATACTTAAAGCTGATACAAGGGCATTGTTTGTAAGATGCCCCATGTTTCTTAAGTTTGCCTGGGTTATAACGGTGTTATTGGTGACGTATGCGTCGGAGTCGTCAAAGAACAAAGAGCCGTAGCCTGACATCGTATTGCCGTTTGCTCCAAACGCGCCGGAACCGTAAAGCGTTATCATCCCGCTGTTGCTTATAGTTGGAACGAAGAATGTGTCTACATAGGAGATTAATGTTCCGGCATTAGATAAGGCTGAGGATATTATTAAACCGTTGTTTTCCAAAGTCCCGATGTTTTCAAGATATACTGCTTCCATAACGTCGTTATTTTCCAATCGGTTATAGTTTATGACGTTAGCTTGGTTTATGTTAGTATTATTTAGGATGTTTGTAGCGCCGCTGTTGAAAAACAGGGAGCCATTGCCGTTTAGCGTATTGCCGTACGCGCCAAAATTTCCTGTTCCAGAAAGGATTAAGGAACCGTTATTTATAATAGAAGCGGAGTCTAAATTTTCAGCGTCAATATTTATTTCTCCGTTGTTTTCTATCTGGTAAGCGTTTATGGCATCAGTGCTGTTTATTGCCCCGTCGTTTTTAATTACTGCCGCATTGATAGTGCTGTTATTATTAAGTACGCCGGAATTATTTAGAACAGCGGCGGCAAAAAGAGCGGCATTATTTTCCAAAATGCCGATATTATTAATATTAGACTGGGATATAACCGTATTGTTGGTAATATCAACGCCTACGCCATTAAAATTAATGGTTCCTGCTCCTGTAATGGTATCCCCGCTTGAGCCGAATGTTCCCGCGCCGGTTAAGTTAAGGGTCCCGTTGTTTGTAAACAAAATGATGGAAAGATTCGTCGTAGCAGAATTTATAACTCCGCTGTTTGACGCTGATGCGGCCGTTAAGGAAGACTTGTTATTAAACGTGCCGCTGTTTGAGAAAGTATTAGCGGTTAATGACGCATTGTTTTCCAAAGTGCCCAGGTTGCTTATTAAATTTTGAGACATAGATGCGTTATTTACAGAGTCTTCGGAAAAATAAGTCGTCCCCGAGCCAGTAACGGTATTTCCGTTTGCCCCACCGGTGAAGCGCAGCGTGCCGCTGTTTGCAATGCCTCCGCCTGCGGTAATGGTTTCCGCCTTTGAAGTAAGCGTGCCGCTGTTTGTTAAAGCGCCGGTAAGTTCCACAAGGCCGTTATTTACAAACGCGCCGCTGTTTGAGAGGGAGGCCTGTTCAATTTCTCCGCTATTGGAAGAGCTTCCGGATAAAGTCAGAGTTCCCGTGCTTGTTATTACTCCCGTGTTTTGCAGGCTGCCCAATATGGCGGAGTTGTTTATAAGCAGGTCCGTGTTTGAAATTTTTGCCGCCGTAATCGCCGCGTTATTTGTAAGAGTACCGCTGTTGGTAACAGTATTTTGCGTTATTGTAGCGTTATTTGTGCTATTCCCGCTGAAGTTTACTTTGCCTACGGAAGTATCCGTTGCAAAATTCGCAATAACATTTCTGTTTGTGCCGCCTTCAAAATTTACTACACCATCGTTTATTATCGTGCCGGAAAGCAGGCTTGCATTTGTGTTAATAGTTCCGCTGTTTAGGAAACGCGTAGAGGCTGTTATCAAAGCGGTATTATTAAGTATAGAACTTGTGGTGTTGCTAAATTCCACGACAGAGATTTGAGAGTTATTATCCAAAAACCCTCTGTTTGAAACCTGGTTTTGCACTATCTGTGCATTATTTTCGGAGTCATTATAGAATGTAACTACGCCCTCGGAAGTGTTTCCGTAGAGGTTGAAGATTGTGTTTCCGTTTGCGCCGCCTGTAAGTTCAAGCCAGCTGTTATTTGTGATACTTCCGATAAGGCCGTCAGCCGCGCTTATTAAATAATCGTTTGTATAAATTACGTCGGAGGTAATAGTGCCGTTATTTACAGTGTTGCCATAGTTGTAAAAATAGGAGGACGTAAAAGTTCCGTTATTTGTGAACCTCTCTCCGGGATTGTTAGTAAAAGAGGTAAGCTGCATTGTCCCGTTATTTGTCAGGGCGCCGTAGTTGTTTATATGATATTGCGCAATAGTGTCATAAGTAGTCAAAGAGGAGTCATTATAAAGAACACCTGCACCGGAAACTCCGCCGCTAAGAGAAGATAAATCTGTTATATAAAGAATCCCCGCGTTTTCTATCGCGCCGGAAACGCTTGCGCCCGTTGATAAATATAAATTGTTCCCGCTTGCGATATTAAATAAAGCGCCGCTTGCCGCGCCTATATTATAATTGCCGTCTATAGTGAGAGATACCGAGCCTGATATAGGTATCGTGGAATCCAAGGCGGCTTTAGTTATAACAGCGGTCAAAGTAGAATTTACTTTTGACGTGTACAAATTATTGTATAAATCCGTCCAGTTAGCGGCCGCCGTCGCGGCAAATAAAGGGACGGTGTTCTGCAGCGTTAAAAGAAGCGCAGAAATTACTACCGAGAATATTTTTTTCATTTAGTATCCTTTTTTATTTTCTTAAAATTAACAGCTTCAGACTGTTTTTACAAACAGTCTTTTAAAAATCATTTTTTGACTTCCCCTAAACTGCGGACGCAGTGCATGTAAGTTAATATATTCTGACATATTTCATACTTAAAAGCAATTGGTTTTAGTGTGCTCACAAGCGGGTTTTCAGCGCAGTTTTTTATACCAGACGTTCATACTTTCTATCCCGCCTGAGATATTGGTGTTATTTTTAAGCCTTCCGCAAAAAATATAGCCCGCTTTTGCAAAGATAATGTTTGCTCCCGCGCTGGCCGCCCTTGCTATGGTAAAGGCAGTTTTCATTTTTTGTTTTCTCATCTGCGTTTCCATATACCTGAGCAGACGGGCGGCAAGCCCGCGGCGCAGATAAGATGACAGGGTTGCAAAATCGGTCATTTCCACGGCTTTGTTTGCAATATCTTTTTCGCAGGAGGCCGCCGCGGTGTAAACTTCATCAACGGGATTGCCGCCCGTAGTTTTAACGCAAAAATAATCTATATGCGTGCGCATAGTTTTCTGTAGATATTTCGGATTAAAAATGGGGAAGGGATATGTATCAAAAACTTTTCTGTATAAGGCCGCCAGTTCTTTTGCGTCTTTATTTTGACAATGGGCAAGACAAAAAATTTTCTCCAAAGGTTTAAGTTTGCCTCGGCGTTTAGCTTTGGCGAGGGCTAAAATTTTATCGTAAGTTTTTGCTTTTGTTTCGCGCGCTCTCTTTTTGTCAAGATAACAGGCTAAAAAAATACAGTCCTGCCCGTTTTTATAATAGGAAGGTATTTTAGCTTCCTGCGAAAAACCGTTTTTTAAGAAAACGGCAGAAAATTTTGACGGCACTTTTGCAAAAATCTTGGTGTAATTGCCTTTTACCGCCAGAGCAAGTAATTTTTTTACAAAATCTTCTGCCGAGCTTTGCCCTTTGCAGCGCGGGAATTTCATCAAATAAATTCTGTTGCTGCAGGGGCCCAGTTCCATCAGTCCGCCCTCAGGCAGGGTTTTTAAGATGCTTTTCTTCAATTTTTTTCCTCTTTTTATAGCGCGCGTTTCCCTTGGGGATAAGCGCTATGGTGTCATTATAATCGGCAAGCAGCTTTGCTATGCCTATAGATTTATCTTCATTACCTTCGGCAAGGTTCAGCTGGAGATCGCATTTATCACAGTTCCTGTCGCAAAAAGCAGGTTCGTAGGAATCGGGCTCTTTATAGCTTGTTATAACGCCCTCGTAATTTCTTAAGACCACTTTATTGGTGGAATAAGATATTAAATAATTAGGCATTATCGGTATCTTGCCGCCGCCCCCGGGGGCGTCTATAACGTAAGTCGGCACGCAAAGGCCGCTGGTATGGCCTATAAGGTTTTCCAAAATCTCAATACCTTTACCAACAGGCGTCCTGAAGTGCGAAAGGCCCTCAGACAAGTCGCATTGATACATATAATACGGCCGCACTTTATTTGCCACAAGCTTTTGCACTAAAGTCTTCATTATTTTAGGGCAGTCGTTTACGCCGGCAAGCAAAACAGATTGATTCCCCAGCGGGAGAGCCGCGTCGGACAGCTTTTTCAAAGCCGCTTTGGAGGAATTTGTAATTTCCTTCGGGTGATTAAAATGGGTATTTATCCAAAGCGGCTTTTTATGTTTTTTGAGTACCCTTATTAAGCCGTCGGTTATCCTGCAAGGCAGAACGACGGGGGTGCGGGTGCCTATGCGGATTATTTCCACATGGGGGATTTTATTTAATTCCTGCAGGATAAAGTCCACCTGCGCGTCTGATAGTAAAAAAGGGTCCCCTCCCGATAAAAGCACGTCTCTTACCTGCGGAGTATTCTTTACGTATTCTATTTGTTTTAGGATATTTTCTTTGTTAGGGATACAGTCTTTATCGCCAACTTTTCTTTTTCTTGTGCAGTGGCGGCAGTACATAGCGCAGGTATTGCTTACTACCATAAGCACCCTGTCGGGATATCTGTGCGTAAGGCCCTCCACGGGGGAATCTTTATCTTCAGAGAGAGGATCTGTTATATCGGCATTATCTATAATAAGTTCTTTAACGGACGGTACGGATTGTAAAAATACGGGGTCATTTTCAAAATTAGCCGTATCTATCAGCGAAAAATAATAAGGCGTTATCGCCATGGGGAATTTATTTATGGTTTCCTGCAGTTCTTTTTCTTTTTGTTCGGAGAATTTTATATTTAGCAGTTTCTCAATGGTTTTTATATCTTTTATGCGGTTTTTTACCTGCCATTTCCAGTTATACCACAGATTTTCGGGCTTGTTTTTATCAATTTTTTCCTTTATTTTACTTTGCTTGACGGATAGTTTGTTTAGAACATTTCTCATCACCGCGCCTCCTTAGGTAATTTTTTGTACTTTTTGACTTCGTTGTTTCTATAGGTAGCTTGCAGCGGATAATAACTAAAGCATAAAACGGGTCTTTTTTACATTCTAACAAATATACGGCAAGATATCTGCTTTTTTGTGCTTTACTCTCCCTAAACAAAAGCCGATAGATAAGGGTGTAATAAGGATAAATAAAATAAAGAATATATTTACGGGGGGAATATGTTAAACTATAATCTGTACAAACCGACAGTTAAGAAGGCTAAAAATGAAAATACTAAAAGTACTTTTTTCAGTTTGCCTGTTAACTTTAATCTTAGGGGTCAGTTCTTATTCCAACGACAG
>CAZNCX010000002.1:0-34848 GCA_964571655.1 uncultured Elusimicrobium sp.
AACCCACGGCACTGATACTATGGAGAAAACAGCCCTTTATCTCGGAGATAAAATCAAAGATAAATCCGTGGTAATTACAGGTGCTATGATACCCTACAAATTCGGCGCGTCCGACGGTATTTTTAATCTTGCCAGTGCCATGGCCTTTGCCCAGGCGCTTAAAGGCGGCGTTTACGTGGCCATGAACGGCAAACTATTTACTTACGATAATGTTTTCAAAAATAAACGATGCGGAGTGTTTGAAAGCAAAAAATAATGTTTCTTCTGATAATAATATGCGGATTGCTGATAATGCAATATACGCCGCTGGCGTGGTATGCCGCCGCCCTGCCAAAAGGGGAGGCCGTTTCGTTTTGGCTTAAAATACTGCCCGTTTTGACCACCCTGCTGTTTTTTGCCGCACAATGGCTTAACCGTACTTACAAAACGCAGATTACCGAAATACTGGTAAACTGTACTTACTGTTTTTTGGGTTTTATTTTCATTTTATTTAGCTTTTCGGTAATTTTAATCTACGCAAACGTAATTATAAAATTACTGCATATTGCGCGGCCTTCTTCCCTTACTCTTGTGCGGCTGGCACTTGGCGCGGCGGTACTGTGCTCGGTCTTTGCTTTTATAAACGCGCACAGGACGCCTAAAGTAAAAACTATTGCCGTATCTTCGCCTTTAATGCAAGACGGCAAAGAGATAAAAATTATCCAGTTGTCCGATATGCATTTGGGCGAAAGCGTAAGCGTGGGACAGCTTGAGAGGCTTGTCAAAAAAATTGAGGATATAAAACCGGATTTGCTTCTTTTTACAGGGGATATCTTTGAACATTCCAACAATAAAACCGAGCGTTTTATTGAACTTGTCAAAAGCATGAGCGCGCCTTTAGGCAAATTCGGCGTTTTGGGCAATCACGAGTATTACAGAGGCGGGCAAAGGAGCGAAGACTTCTTTGCCAAAAGCGGCATTGAACTTATAAAAAACTCCTCTCGCAAAACGGGTCCCTTTAACATAATAGGCGTAAACGATATAAGAACCACAAATTTAAGTAAAGAAAACTTTGTAAAAATAATAAAAGAAAACGTTAAAGCCGACCATATAAATATCCTTCTTTCCCACACGCCTTATTATTTTGACGAGGCCGACGCTTTGGGCGTAAATTTAATGCTAAGCGGGCATACTCACAGAGGGCAAATTTGGCCTTTTGAGTATCTTAACCATATTTATTTTGACGATGTTTACGGCCCGCGCAAGGGCAAAGCCGGCGGCCTTTTATACGTAACTTCGGGCGCGTTTTACTGGGGCCCGCCGATGCGTTTTTTAACAGATAACGAGATACCTTTAATTGCTTTTTCAAAAGAAAATAAACAGCGGCGGGCGGCTGATTTATGAAAAAATTATTATGCTTTTTTACTTGTTTTTACATCTTTGCTTTGACGGACGCACCTGCTTACGCGCAAGACAATCTTAAAAAAGTTTTAAGTTCGCTTCCCGTCGCACAAGGCGAGACGGAGGCCGCCCCCCTCTCCAGCGCAGAAGAAGCAAACGATATCCTGTCGGCAGATTTTATCTACAATCCAAAACCCAAAAGATTTCTGCCTTCGCAAACCGCGCCGGCAAAAGAAAATTTTGAAACGCTCCCCTATCTGCGTCAAAATACTTTGATTACTTTTGACTCCCTATCCTTAGAAGAAAAACTGGCGCAGACTATAGTAATATCAACCGATATTGATAACATATCCAAATATAAAGACGCAATAAAGCAGGGTTACGTCGGCGGGGTGCTTATACAGTGGGGAAATTATTCTCCGCGTCAGACTAAAAAGGCCATAGCGCAAATGCAGGCGTGGGCACAGCAAAGCCCCTCAAAAATACCTTTGCTTGTTTCCATTGACTACGAGGGCGGCACGGTTTATACCCCCGTTACGCTGGGCCTGCCCTATCTGCCGACCAATATGATGCTTGCCGCCGCAAAAGACGAGGGAGACACCGCCGCCCTCTTTTATACCGCCGCCCAAGCCCTTAAATATATCGGCGTGCATATTAACTTTGCCCCTGTCTTAGACGTAAATATAAACCCGCAGAATCCTATAATAGGAGTGCGCTCCTTCGGGGACGACACTCAAACGGTATCGCTTATGGGCGCGGCTTTAATTGAAGGTTTGCAAAAAGGCGGCGTTATGGCCGTTGCAAAGCATTTCCCCGGACACGGCGAAACTAAAATAGACTCCCATAGGGATTTGCCCTATTTCAGTTTGAGCAAAAAAGATTTATATAAAACTCATCTGCCGCCTTTTAGGACGGCAATTTCAAAAAATGTGGCAGGCGTTATGAGCGCGCATATAGTTTACGAATTTTTGGATGAAGATAATCCGGCCACCTACTCAAAAAAAATCCTAACAAATCTGCTTAAAGAGCAAATGGGATTTGAGGGCATTGTGATATCCGACAGTCTTGATATGGGCGGGGCCACAAAAACAAGCGATTTGCAAACTTCGGCCGCGCGCGCACTCAACGCAGGCGTTGATATGATTCTTATAAGCCGCAGAGATCCGCAGGAAGTCCACGGGTTTTTGATGGAATGCGTGGACACAAAAGTACCCAGACAGCGCGTTGAAGACGCGGCAAGAAAAATTTTTGCCCTCAAAGAAAGGCTTGGTCTTGTTGATATCTCAAAGCAGGCGCCGCCGCTTAAAAGCACGCTGCCCTCATTTAACTATTACGCCAAGAAAATAACCGAAGAAGCCATAACAAAAGTGCGCGCGCAAAAGGGCATTATCCCTTATACCAAAAAAGCCGCGGCAAAAGCGCAGTCTAAAACTTCCGAAGGCAAATATAAGATAGGTGCGGCGCGCGGCGCGAAAAAGCAAAAACTCTGCGCGGTATTTTTCTCCCCCCTGCGCTTTGCCGATCAACTGCCGTATTTCCGCGCGCCGTTTTTGGAAAAGGGCTGGGACACGCAATATTACAACGCTATGTTAAGGCCCTCTAAAGACGACGTCAAATATATAGAGAAATGTATGCAGGGCGCCGATTTAACCGTGCTCGGCAGTCTGCAATGGGCCGATAAGCCCTACGCCGAACAGAAAAAAGTTATTGACGGTTTGCTTGAAAAAAAGCAGGATATTATTTTGCTCTCCCTTATGAGCCCTTACGACATAAAATTTTATCCGCAGGCAAAAAACGTCATTGCCGTGTATGGCGTAAACAAAATATCCGCGCGCGCCGCCGCCGACGTTATTTTGGGCAATATTGAGGCAAAAGGAAATTTGCCCATTAAGCTTTAATCTTCCTTTTATTTACTTTTACTTACTTCGCAATTTTTGGAAATTACTTCGTGATGTCAATGCCCTGCCAGCGTCTGCTTAAAAAGCGCCACATCATAATTGCACCCGTGCTCCACGCATAACCCGTTATCCAAAACCAAACGCGGCCTATGCTCATATGCAAAACATTTACCATAACATAGCTGCCGATAACTAAAAAGAACGAAGCGGCTATCATAGCCTTCATATGAAATTTAGTGTCGCCTGCGCCTTTAATGGCGTCGCCGAAAGTGAGATAGGCCAAATCACCCAAAGTAAACAGACAGAGCACTTTGAGAAGCGGCCGCGCCGACTCCAAAACAGAGCCCATCGCCGTGCCGGCGACATCGTGCGAACCGGCAAAAAGCTGGACGAAAAAATCCGGAAAAAGCAAAAAGCAGCAAATCATAAAAGCAACGTAAACACTGCCTATTTTAAGAGTGTTAAAAGTGCTTTTTACCCCGTGATGAACCTGCTTTTTACCGACGTATTGGCCCATTAAAATCTGATTTGCCAAGGCAAGCCCGAGCATAGGCATAAAAACCACCGATTCCAAAGTTAAAACTATATTGCTTGCCGCAAGCGATATCTTATCTATGTTGCCAGTAAAAAACGCAAAAACCGAAAAAGAAAAAATATCCATAAAAAAGCCAAAGCCGTTGGGCAGGCCGTATTTTATAAGGCGCAAAGCAAATTTTTTATTAAAGCCAAACAACCGCCAAGTCTTAAACTTACGTCTTATCTGCGGGCTGAAGATAAGCGATAAAAATATAATAGTGATGAAAATATTGCTGATAATGGTGGAATAAGCCGCGCCCCTTATGCCCTGCTCCTGAAAACCAAACTTACCGAAAATCATTGCATAAGTTAAAAAAACGTTTATGCCGTTGCCGAGCAGGTTTACAACCATCGTAACAGCCGTCTTGCCCTGCCCCGAAAAGAAAGCCGCCAAAGCGTTATTTACAACCACAAACCCGCCAAAGAGGGCAAGAATCGTAAAATACTGTTTTTCAAGAATTTTTATCTCGGGAGCATGAGAAGATAAAGTAATAATATAATTGCCCAAAGGCACAAAACACGCTATAATTACGCCTGAGAGCGCCCCTAAAAGCACGCCCTGCCATAAGGCAACGCTTAAACTTGCGTAGCGTTTCTGCCCGTAATAATTTGCTATAAAAACGCTTGTATAACCGCAGGTGCCCATAAAAAAAGAGATTACGGCAAAAGACATTATGCCGGAAGGCAGGCAGGCCGCAAGCGTATCGGCGGAATACCAGGCCAAAAACATTCTGTCCACAAACTGCATAAGGCTTGAGGAGGAGGTTGTAATAATCAAAGGCAGCGCAATACGCAGTAAAAGACCTATTGAGCCGTCTTCCCCTTTAACGGGTTTTGATAAAAATTTAAGCATAGAAAAATATGAAAACGCGGACAAAAAAATAATAAAGATAAGTAAGGACAAAAAAACTGTGTGCATATCAAGAAATACGCACACAGTCGTTAAGTCAAAAAAGTTTTATCTCTTTGAGACTTTTACAGCTTTGGGACCCTTATCGGATTCCACGACTTCAAAAGTGACTTCTTGACCTTCAGCTAAGGTTTTGAAACCATCGCCTTGAATTTCCTGATAGTGCACAAAAAGGTCTTTAGAACCGTCTTCAGGGGTAATAAACCCGTAACCTTTTTGATCGTTAAACCACTTCACTTTACCATTTGCCATGTTTACATTTACTTCCTTTTATTGGACTTAGTCTCTCAGAGACCATAGAGGGATATCCCTCAAATAAATTATACAATAAAAAAACAAAAAAACAAAATTTATTTTTACCTATTTATTTACGCAGGCCGATTTTCTTGCCGAAATATACTTAAGAGCGTCGGCCTTCGTCTTAACTTTACCCTCAACCTGAGCAAGCGTAACTTCTTCAAGCAGCTTGCCTACCAGCGGGGAGGGCTTTATTTTCAAAGCTTTCATAACATCAAGCCCGTTTATTAAACGCACGGGCTTTATTACCGTTGCCGACTGCTTAAAATATTTTCCCAGCAGGAAATTTATAAGCTGCATATGGCGCAAAGTCTTGCCCAGATTGCCGTCCTTTTTGCCCTCCTCAATGGTAATTATCGGCTTTGCGCTTTTTTTAAGCAGACTTTTGAGCTGCCGCGGCGTTACGTAGCTTGCGTAATCGGCCCAGCATAAAAGCAGCATTGGCAGGGCCGCTTCCCCCAATTCCTTAAAAAATTTGTAAACGCCTTTATCGGTAATAATTTCATTGCTGGCCAAATTGCTGGGACGCAGATGAAATTCTATCATTTTGCAAATAATTTTCTGCTCGGCCGAACTGTACTTAAAACGCTGCAAAATCTCTTTTGCCATTTGCGCGCCGCGCTCTTCGTGATAAAAAAATCTCAGGCGGCCGCGCAATATCTTTGCCGTGGCCGGCTTTGCAATGTCATGGAGCAAGGCGGCCATTTTATAAAGTGCCTTATCGCGCGCAAACGGCAAAAGTTTTTTATAATACTTCGGAAATACTTTTTGCAGATTGTTAAGCAGATATTCCATGCGCTCCAAAACAAGCAGCGTGTGCGCCCAGACGCCAAGCTCCCCGTAATAGCAGACGGCGCAGGTTTTCTGCTCCTCTATCTGCGGCATAAGCGCACTTAAGAGTTTTTGCTCCTCCATAACTTTAAGCGTTTGGGCGCTGGCGGGACAGGTAAATATTCTTTTGAACTCCTCCTGCACTCTTTCTCCGGCGGGTTTTGTTATCTGTGCGCTTTGTTTTTTTATTTCCCGAAGGGTGGCTTTATCCACGGTAAAATTAAGTTCGCGCGTGGTCCTGAAAGCGCGCAGCAGGCGCAGGGGATCATCTTCAAAAACTTTTTTTGACGTCATCTTAACGAGGCGGGCTTTTAAGTCTAAAAGACCGCCTGCAACGTCAATAATATCTTTGTGTGAAAAGCCTTTTATCTTAACGGCAAGCCGCCCGTTTATTTTTTTTATTTCTATCTTGGGTTTGCGGCAGGTTTCCAAAGCAAAAGCGTTTACGGTAAAATCGCGGCGTTTTAAGTCTTCCTTAATGTTTTTGCCCGCCAAAGCGCAAAGGTCTATTTGGAGGCCGTCTTTTCTGAGAACGCGCCAGACGCAAAAATTTGGGTCCATTTCAAAGGCGTCGGCTTTAAGGATTTTTGCAAGTTTAAGGGAAGTTTCTTTTACGTCCGCGCGCGGCAGGGTCAAATCTATATCGCCGCTGAAACGCTTGAGCAGGCCGTCTCTTAAACTGCCGCCCACATAATAAGCCTGCGGCGCGCAGGCCGAAATTATTTTGCCTAAATTTACGGACATTAAAATTTATCCTCAGGCTGCGGCGATTTTTTCTTTTTCTCTTTCTTCCGAGGCCGCTACGCGCGCCTTATACTTTTCTATGGCGTCTTTGCGAAGCTCCCTCTTCAAAATTTTACGCAGAGAGTTTTTGGGCAGCTCGTCCATAAACTCAATGTCGCGCGGACGTTTGTAATTATCAAGACTCGTCTTAAGGAATTTCCTGAAAGCGGCCTCGTTAAACTCGGCCCCGCGCTCCTTTGCAACGTAGAGTTTTATAAACTCGTTGCCGTGGCCGTCGGGTACGCCCACCACCGCGCACTCGGCTACGCCGGCAAATTCGTTTATTACATGCTCCACCTGCGCCGAAAAAACTTTAAGACCTTTGATAATTATCATATCCTTCTTTCTGTCGCGGATAAAGATAAAACCTTCGTCGTCAAGTATGCCGACGTCGCCCGTCTTAAACCAGCCTTCTTTATCAAAGGCTTCGGCCGTGGCGGCCGCATTGTTAAAATAACCCTGAAAAACATTTGCGCCTTTTGCGCAGATCTCGCCTTCAATGTTGCGCGGAAGTTCATTGCCGTCATCGTCTATAATCTTAACCTTAACATAAGGCAGATTTATACCGACCGAGCCGGCTTTGCGGTTCTCCTCGGTATTTACGCTGATAATCGGGCTTGTTTCGGTAAGGCCGTAGCCTTCAAGTATGGGTATGCCAAGCTGCTTTTCAAAGTGGTCCTGTGTCTCTTTATTAAGCGGGGCCGCGCCTGAGATGCAAAAGCGCACTTTCCTAAACGCCCAGTACTGCAGATAAAGCCTTTTTAAGCCTTTTGCTTCCTTGGCAAGAACATTATAAAGCTGGGGGACGGCAATCATTATGGTAACCTTCTCGCGTCCCATAAGATGCAGCCACGCCGAAGCCGGCGTTATATTGCCCATAATGATAACTTTTACGCCCAAAGTAAGAGGTATTGCTATATTTGCCGTCCACGCCAGAGTGTGGAACATAGGCAAAATGCAAAGAAAAGCATCTTCGTCTGTAATCTTAAAGCAGACTATCGTGGATTGTATATCCGACATTATATTGCTGTGCGTAAGCATAACGCCTTTTGGCAAACCGGTAGTGCCCGAAGTGTAAAGAAGCATCGCCACGTCTTCCGGCGAGGTGGCGCATGATAAAGTCTCCGTATTAAATTTGCTTTCTTTTACCGCGGGCCAAAAAAGTTTGATATTTCCGTCTTTTAAGCCGCTTACTGGAGAAGGGATTTCGTCTATGGAAAAAATATACTCAAAGGAAGGCAAATCCTTTTTTATAGCCGCGTAGTGGGACAAAAACTCCCCCTGCGTAACAACGGCTTTTACCGAGCAGTCGCCCAATATAAACTTTAGCTCTTCGGACTTTGAAATCATAAAATTTATCGGCACCGATATTGCGCCTATCTTATAGAGCGCGTAATTGGTAATAACGGCTTCAACGGAATTTCTTAAGGCAAGGGCCACCTTATCGCCTTTTCTGACACCGTGCTGCCAAAACATATCGCTTGCGCGATCCACCGTCATAAGAAGTTCATGGTAAGTCCAACTTTTGCCGTTATAGATAACGGCGGCGGCTTCAGGCTTGCGGTAGGCGCTGCGCGTAAGAGCGCTGTAAAGATCCGTATGTCTGATAATCATATGGTTTAATTTTACCATTTTTGCCCGCGCCTTAACAATTTGGCGGGCGTCCCCCTTGCGTCTTTGCCGTTTTTTAATTACAATAGAGTTCTATGGCCGACATTTTGAGGATTGAACGCATCAGCAAAACTTTTGAGGGAGGAAATTTCTTCTCTAAAAGAGCAAGTACGCAGGCGCTTAAAGATGTTTCCTTTACCGTGCAGGAGGCGGAAAGTTTTGCTCTCACAGGCCCTTCGGGCTGCGGTAAAAGCACTTTAGCTAAAATAATACTCGGCCTTGAAAAAGCAGACAGCGGCAAAATATTCATAGATGGCGAAGATATCAGCCTGCTCAAAAAAAATCCCTTGCGCGCCCTGCGCGCGCAGGTGCAGATAGTGTTTCAGGACCCTTATTCCTCGCTGGATCCGCGCATGATCGTAAAAGATATTTTGGAGGAACCTTTTCTTATCCATAAACTCCCCTGCAACAAAGATAAAATAAACGAACTTTTGGAGACCGTCGGGCTGCCTTCTTCAGCGGGAGGGAAGTATCCTTACGAATTCTCCGGCGGCCAAAGGCAGCGCATAGCCATAGCCCGCGCCCTTGCCTTAAGCCCGCGCGTGTTGATTGCCGACGAAGCCGTAAGCGCGCTGGACGTTTCCATTCAGGCGCAGATATTAAATCTTTTCAAACAAATAAAAGAAATGCGTAATTTGACTCTTATTTTTATATCCCACGATTTGGCATTATGTAAATTCCTCTGCACGAGAGCCGCCGTTTTGTACAACGGCGCTTTAGCCGAAATTGCGCCCGTGCAGGAACTTTTTAGCAATCCAAAAAGCGAGCAGACTAAACGCCTTTTGGCAGCCGCAGCACCCTTGACTTTAGGAATATCGGGACGTGTGGACGCGGCTTAAAGTACGATAAGGAGATTGGCATGACACCTAAAATAAACTACAAAAGGATGCTGGACACTTTTATTAAATTGACAAAAGTGTGCGGGCCTTCCTGCGACGAAGGAAATATAGCAAAAGTCGTTGAAGCGGAATTAAAAAAAATAGGCTGCAAAACCGCCTATGACGATGCGGGCAAAAAATTCAAAACCAGCGCAAAAGGCAATTTAACAGCCGCCTTTAAGGGCACGGTAAAAAGCGCGCCCTTTGTGCTTGCCGCGCACTTGGACACCGTAACGCCCTGCAAGGATATTAAGCCGATAATAAAGAAAAATATGGTAGTCTCGGACGGGACTACAATCTTGGGAGCAGACGACAGGGCCGGCATCGCAATAATAATTGAAGTTATGCGCGCCCTTAAAGAAAGCAAGGCTAAATACCCGCCGGTGGAAGCCCTGTTTACTCTGTGCGAGGAAACTGGAATGTACGGCGCAAAAAATATTGACATAAAAAAGCTTAAAGGCCGCGAAGGCATCATTTTAGACAGCGAAGAACAGGATTTCCTTATTATCGGCGCGCCTGCCGCCGTTACTTTCAACGTTAAGATAACGGGCAAAGCTTCCCACGCGGGCGTTGCACCCGAAAAAGGCGTATCAGCCATTGAAATGGCGGCTTACGCCCTGTCAATAATGAAACTTGGCAGGATAGATTTTGAAACGGTGGCTAACTTCGGCATAATAAACGGCGGCAGCGCGACAAATGTTGTCACGCCCGAACTTTATATGCAGGGCGAAGCCAGAAGCAGAAATATGGCCAAACTTAAAAAACAGGTTGCGCATATGAAAGACTGCTTCAAAAAGACCGAGAAAAAGTTTATCAAGAAAATTGACGGCAAAGTCTTCAAACCCGCAATAGAAGTTGAGGTTAAAGAAAAATACCCCGTGCTTAATATACCGCCCAAATCAGCATTAATTAAACTTATTTGCGACTCGGCAAAAAAGCACGGCCTTAACCTTAAAACCGCTTTAAGCGGCGGCGGGTTTGACGCAAACATATTGTTCTCAAAAGGCCTTAATACCCCCATTATAGGCATAGGCTACGGCAAAGAACATACGACCGAAGAATTCTTGGACCTCAATATCTATAACAAAGCGGCCGATATTACCCTTGAGGCAGCCCTAAACTATAGAAAATAAATATACTGTATGACAAGACAGGCGCGTATTAAAAAATACGCGCCTGTTTTTTGCCCTGCCAATATTGCCGTAGGTCCAATTGACAATATAGAATAGGTCCTTTTTCCCTTGTGTCGCAATTATGCTAATGATATCCTAAGATATAAGAGTATATGTTTATATTTATGTATTACAAATATATCCTAAAGAAATTTATCGCGGCGATTTTGTCTTTATGCCTTGTTTACCCTCAAGCCTTAGGGCAGGTTTTGCTTTCGGAAAAAAACTCAAAAACTTATATTGATACTTTTAATCAGACGCGCGCCGAGTTAAGCGGCAAGCTTAACGAAATGGCCGCAAAAAATACGGAAAACATCCTTGCCCAAAAAAGCATAGGCCAAATAGCGCAAAAATTATCCGAACTGGCCTCCCAGTCTTACGATTCCCAAAAAACCGAGGAATTTAATACCTTTCTAAACGCGCATATTAAACAGGTGTCCGAAGCGATTAAAAATAATGACGAGGACGCAAATGTTTTATACGGCGTTGTGCTGCCGCAAATGTATCCGACAAATAAAATTTCGGGCGCGGCGCGCAAAGAAGTCAGAAAAATATACGCCGACGTTTGGGAGCAATGCCGCCAAAACCCCGCGGATAAAAATTGCCCTTTTGAAAAGCTGGGCACCTCATTTTTAATGTTATCTCTAAATGAAGAGAGCCCCGTTTTCGTTGAAAAACTGGCCGAATTTGTCTTAAACGAAAACTTAGACGAAATGCAACGCCAAGAACTTTTGCAATACGCCGCCCCGATATTTGCTTACAAAAACAACAGGCAGGAATTAAAAAAGATAATTGAAAGTTTAACGCGCAGAACGCCCTCCATTAATCTTAACGAAGCCTATTTTGACCCTTTTAGCTACACTAAAGCGCTGGACAATGTTTACAGATTTAACAAAGAAACTTTCAGGCATAAAGACGGCGTAATTGAAGGCGCAAAAGCCTATTTCAAAGAACCTTTCCCGGAATATCAATATTTGCCTAAAGAGACCAGCATTTTAATTGAGCTTAATAAAGAAAAAATAAACAAGATGCAAACCAATTTGCAAAGGCAAAAAGAAGAATCAAAACCTATTATAAAGGAAAGCGTCGTCTTGGACGAGATGTTAAAATACGCCGTAGCTAAACATAAAGGCAAGCAGGAGCCTTACGCTTTAGTTCAGGCCCTTAAGGCTTACGCGGACTTCTTTGGAGACAGCGATCAAAACTGGCAGGAAGCCTTTACTTATATTTACACTTTGCCCTTAAACTCTTCCCCCGCGGCGGAAATGTACCGCGCCGCAATCGTGGGGGAACTGGCCGCTTTTGCGCCTGCGGGCATGGAGCAAAGAGACGAATTTAAGAAATATTTTTCCGTCGCGCTCAGCAACGCTTACTTTGAAACAAAGCGCAGCAAATATATAAAGGAGGAGGAAAAGGCCCCCCTCCAAAACGCTTTGGCCGAAAGTTATTTTTTGATAAACGGCATTTACAAGGATAACGCCCAAATAGTAAGTTCAGGCGGAATCAAGGCGGAAATACGCTCCACAAATAAAGGAAAAGATTTATGGGCCTCCTTAGTTGACATTAAAGATTCCCCCACCGAGTCGGCGGTAAATTTACTTATGTTCCTTTCCATTGCCGGCGGGCTTGTAAAAAGCTCAAGCAAACTGCTGCCCAAACTTGGAGGCGCCGCGCAAAGAGCCTATTTTTCTTTAGGCGCAAAAAGTATTGCGGGTTACACACAAAGAACAAAAAGAATTTACGGCGCGCTTAAATATCTAGCCCAAAAAAATAATATGCCGCTTGCGCAGTACGCGCTTAAAAACTATAAATACCGCACCGCCATGAAAATAGCCGAAAACAATGGCATTAAAATGGTTGAAGGCATGCCGACTAAAGAATTTTTTGCCTCGCCGTATCTCACCTCTGCCAAGGCGCCAGAGATACTGCGAATATCTAAAGACATAAAGCAAGCCTCCTCTCTTGGCATAAGCGCTTTGGGCAAAGGCGGGACCGTGCCTACCTTACTGAAAAATAAAGAAGAGGCGGGGTTGTTTTCTTCCTACGCAAACGATTACAAGAAGGGCATGGACTTATCAAAATATAATCTGGCGCTAAGTGATATAAAGAAAAATGTAACGGCCGTTTCGCTCAATGTCAACGCGGCGGGCGCAGCCGCGCAAAGCGCGGCCGCAAACACCGCAATACCGCAATATTCCCTTAATCTGCCCAGAAGCGTTTTATATTCCTCAAAAACAAAAGGTTTAGTAGGACTAATGCAAAACGAGGCCTTCGTAAACGATTACAGATACCTAAACAAACTTTATAAAACCGCGCTTAAGGAGGGGATTTCATTTTTCAATCCTATAAACGGCAAAATCTACGGCAACGATTTACCGTTCTTCCCCAAAAATGGTTTTATCTATAAAACAAAACAAATAGCCGGACGCCTGCCCTCTATGTTCGGCGCGGGAAAGCCAAAGTTTTTTACAAATTTTCTGGGTAAGACCGCCGGAGAAGGCGGCCCCGTCATACCTGATAATCTGGGCAACACTTTTATAAAAATGTCTTCGGGCAATAATCCGTTTTTAACTTCGCTTAAATCTTTTAATCATTCCGATATAGCTTTTCTGGCTAAGGATAATTTGAAGCTTTCGCTGATGAAAAATACTCTTTCGCAATGGTATTTTAATACAAAAGCGCTTTGGCTGTCGGCAAATTCAAATATCGCAAATTCTGTCTTAAAAGTAATTACGCCGCAAAATGCGGAACTTTCCGCCACGGTCATAAACTATCAGGGTATCCCTTTTGTAATAACCAGCGGGCATAATATGGCAGAAGGCTCTTTTGTTACATTAAAAACCAATAACGGCAATTACTACACGGGGGCCGTCCAAACGCTTAATAAACAGAGAATGCAGGACGTAAGCTTAATAGAAATTGCCGACGCAAAAGCAAATAATTTTTGGAGCGAGGTCGGCAAAGGTTTTCCCCTTTATACCGGCGTAGTGCCCGCAGGCTCAAAAATAACCACCTACGGCATATCAAACGATAAAGTGCTGGCAAAGGACGGCTACTACAAAGGCCTGAGCGAAGGCCCCGCCATTATGCACCGCAGCACCTATAACGGCAAAATGGGGTTTTGCGGAGCCCCCGTTTTCTATACCGATTTGCTGGGCAACGCCCATCTGATGGGTATACATCAGGGGCACGATTTTGCCCGCCCCTTGACCTTGGCAAAGTGGTTTAACAAACCTTCTTCTCTGCAGGTTACGGCAAACTCCATAGCTAATTTCTTTGACACTAAGGTGCTGCCGAAGATACCTGATATCAACATAAAAGAGCCGACGCAGCTTTGGAAAGAAAACCCTAAATTCCGACAAAGTCAATCTTTTAACTTCCCGCTGCAAAGCAAAACCCCCTTCCAATACGGACTGTTTGAAGACGCCAAACTGCCGTCTTTGAAAAAAATATTGCGTAACCTTGATAAAAATAAAGATTTGTATTATCAAACTGTATCCGCTTTAGACTTGCGCGCAACGGATTTCCCTCTGAGCTCTTCAAACATATCCTATTTTCCGTTTCTGCTGGATATTTTATACAAACAAAATATGAACATAGCCGTTAAACCGTTCAATTTTATGTTATCAGTTCTTTTTTATCCAGATTTTTTCCAGAGTATGAATAACATCTCAAATCAGGCAAATATGATAAATAAAGTCATGGATAAATTTTACTCTTCCATTTCATTAAGCGATCCGAAATCTCTTTATCAAAACTTTACATATACGCAAAACGCTCTTGCTACGGAAATATTGAAAAAGAAGGGGGCGCCATTTTTGGCTCCGCAGATAATGCCTCCGTTGACGCAATTGCCAAAACCGCTGACTAGAGCGCAGAAACTTTTGGGAAATTTAAGAGAGCAATATGCTAAACTCCCCGCAGAATCAAACGCCGAGCTCTCGCCTTTTGAAAAAGCAATCGCAAAAGCAACCGTAAGCCTGCAGTATGAAGCGCTGATGGCAAAAGACCTCTACGACACAACTTTTATGCGCTACGAGGCCAATGGCGTGCTTGCCAATTTCCGCTTTACTTTAGACAACGGCATAAAAATTGTCGCGCCCGTTTTGTTTTCCGCAGGACATACTTTTAATAACGGAGGAATTCTAGCCCCTCTTTCTAAAGGTAATATGCTGGACAGAATACTTAATCCTTCCGCTTCTTCCTTAAGAATAAAACCTTTTGAAGGGAACTCTTGGTACAAAGCCAATGTGCAATCTTTTAGTCCCTCCGAAGATTTGGCGATAATTGATATAAATAATCCCTCTCTTCTGGAGAGAGGAAATATAATACCCGCTGAGATTGGAGAAATTTACGACATGTCCTCCGACGTATATTCTTTCGGAACTGTTGCGGGCAAACCAATAAATACACAAGGCGTCCTGCGCGGCATGTATGAGCAACACCTTATATCCTCTTTAATGACAATGAGGGGCCTCAGCGGAAGCGGATTGTTTAATCCAGACGGCAAGTTAATCGCCTTACATGACGGCAACTTGTTTACAGAGGACCTAAACGATATAAGAAACAATATAGGTTCCTTAATATATAAGAACCCTAAATTTGCTTATCAGCTGCGGAATATAAAAGATATTAACTCTTCCTTTACGCCTATTGAGAAGATAAGAAATTTTGTCTATGACGCGCTTAAACCCAGAATAGAAGCTTTAGCAGCACAAGCCCTGCCCTCCAATATTGCAAATAAATCCGATATGGAAATAACCTTAGGCCTTAACGCAACTTCAATAAAAAATATTTCTCTTTCGCAGAACGCGGCTTCGCAAATGTCTCAAGTGTTAAATCCGAAACAGCTGTTCTTTAATAAGCCCATGGCGATACAATTAAATTCCCTGGAAACGCCCGATTCTAAAAATCCTTCCGATAACTACAGGCAGCTATCTTTGTTTTGGGAGGAGCCTCCCCCCGCGGAACATTTCACAAGTCCCGTCCCGCCGATACCTCAGACGCCAAATACCGTCATAGGCAAACATATTATACCGCCGCCCGCTTATTACCCCAAAACGGGGTTTTCGCCCGACGCGCTTGATTTGCCGCGCGGCGTGCCTTCCTCCGCGGGAAGCGTATTTAAGATAGGCAACTACGGAGTGCCTTATTATTACGGAACGGCGCTTGGCTTTGGTAAAGGTTTTATTTTATCAATATTTCCTTATAACCCCGTAGCGCGCGCAAAAGGTGATTTTGTTCTTCTAAATCAGTTTACCAAAAGAAAAGGGGTTGCCGAACTTGTATACAGCGAGCCGCTGAAAAATTATTTGGATAAATATATGGATAAGTATTTGTCTTTACTCGTCCCGAGAAACCCGGGCTTTTTTAAGGGAGTAATGACTTTTAAGCTGCCTTCCGAAAAAATAATAACCCCCGGCACCCCTTTAATAACGCAGGGTTATATGGACGGATACCGCTATAACATATTTAATGCGGAAGTTCACAACGCCTCCGATATGCACGCAGGCCCTTTTGAGGAAAAACTAATCTACGCTCATACGGACAATGTAATGGGTAAAAGTTCGGCCGACGCTCTTACATTAAAAGATAAAAACAAAATTTGGGATTTACAGGGAATGGCTTATTATAAGATAAAGCCCTCCTACTCAGATGCTTGGATGAATTACGGCATACCGTACGATGAGTATTACGAAAGCGGCGTCATTATCCCGGGATATACGATGTTTATACCGCCGCATTTTATAAAATCTTTCCTTACAAGGGCTTATTTTGACCTTGAAAAATCCTTAAACCTGGCCAACCCCAGAAACAGAACCATACTGCTCAATTTGGAAAACAGCATCAACCCTAAACAAACCGACAAGAACTCAATCCCTATTTTCCCGAGCGGGCAGGTAAATAACTCCGAAGCGGCCGCACCCGTCACGGCTTTTGCCCCGATAACCCCGCAACCACAAAAAACTTTGCCCCAAAAGGGGACAAATCTGCGTAATAATTTTGTCAATTATAACAATTTAGTAGACAGCTTCAAAAGCCAAAATCATTCCGTTTGGAATGAAATATATTCAAATGCCAAAGATGATATTATGAAAGTAAATATGTTTTCTTTGGAGTCTTCTTTGATGGAAGTAAAGAGCAATTTTGCGGCCTCTCAGAGGGAAAATCCCGTTTTTGGCGGTAAAGATCTGCTTAATAATAAATTTGTATACCGCGGCTATAAAATGGAGAGAAGCGATATGCAGCGTTTTCTAAACAACGGAGAACTGCCCTTAGGCATTTATCAAAAAGCCTTTGTCGGCACGGCCTATCAGGGAGCGACGTTTGCTTTTACCTTCCTTTCGCCCGACTCGGTGCAAAGGAAGTACACTTCCCCGCTAAACATAGAAACTAAGCCCGCTCTTGACCGTTTTACTTTGGAGGAAAAACATCTGTTTACCGTTTTTAAGATTTCAACCGAAAACAAAAACACATTTCTCTATGACGAAATAGAAAAAGATTTTTATATAAATCCGGACAGGAACTCCCCCGATATAATCCGGGAAGTATATGTTTTTGACGTAGATAAAAAAGTTTTTATAAAGTTATCTCCACAGGAATTTCGCGAGTCTCTGCAATTCTCTTTCAAGCTAAATCCACCCAAGTCATAGGGCAGCAATCACTTGCCCCGCAAAAGCTTTTTTTCCAAACTGCTTACGGGGATAAAAACAAAACTTTTGCCCTGTATTGTTTGAGAAAATAATCCCAAATCGGCAAGTTTTTTAAGGTCCGCCCTTCCGGTAGCATAACTTATGTTATGCAAAAGGCAGTGCCTGCCTATAAAATATTTTCTGGCGGGGTTTTTTATGGCATTTAGCAGCAAATCCTTTTGGCGGACGTTAAATTGCGGCCATTTTTTGAAAATAGGCTCCGCCGACTCAAAATCAATCTGCTTCTTCCTGAGATATTCTTTGAAATCATCAAAAGCCTGTTTTATTATGTCAATATGAAAATTCAAAAAATAGGTCAAATCGTTCTCTGAGAGTTCGCTGTACAAAAAAGAACGCAGATATTTCCCCTGCATTTTAAGCACTAATCTTGAAATTGATATATATTCAAACATCCAATATCCTTTTCTAAGCATATACCAATAAAATAAAGCGCGCGCAGTTCTGCCATTACCGTCCACAAACGGGTGTATATACGCTATGGAAAAATGCAGAATTATCGCTTTTATTATGGGGTGGATAAAAATATTGGGGTTTTCTTCTTCCTTATTAATAAAATTTATGATGATTTCTAACATTGTCTTCGCCTGAGCGCCCCCAACAGGTCTGTGCAAGACATTGCCGCTGCCATCATCTATAACGACATCATCGTCCTGAGGGCTTTCCCGCAGGCGGCCCATATCTGCTGGGTTTTTAAGAGTATTCCTTGTCAGTATCTTATGAAATTCCCGTATCATCTCAACGCTTAAGGGCAAATCTTTTTTGGTTTTTATATACTTTATAGCCTCAAAATTATTTAATAACATCCATTCTGTTTTATTGGAAGGATTTTTGTTAGAAGATATAAATTCTTTTGCCTGTTTCCTTGTGGTGGCCGCGCCTTCTATAATGCTGGAATTTGAAGATTCTTCAATTAAGGCGGTAAAAAGATATTTATCGTTTTCTTTCTCTTCCCTCAGATCGCGAAAAGGATTTTCCTGAGATATTTCCCTGTCCAGCATATATAAAATCTTCTGCACTTTTGCTGAAAGCCAATAAGAAAAAAATCCTTTTCCTTTGCTAAAAAGAGGCACCTTGACCTTCTGCGCAAATGTATCAAAATCCCTTTTTGCCCACGCTATAAGCGGGGATATTCCCTGAGGCATATCTTTATACTTAAATTCCGTCCAATAATCGTAATCCTCTATCCATTTCCTTGAATATTCTAGAGGTATCTTAGAAAACTCTTTCAATAAATTTTTGCTGTTATTTTCAATAATTGATTTTATAATTGGAGCTTTTTCCGGTATTTTCATAACTATTAATCCCCCCGAAATTAATATGTGTTACAAGTATTTTAGCATATTATCTATCAATTTTATCACAATTAATAGATAAATAGATTATTTAGATAACTTTGCTATTAATTATATGAAAATTAATACTTGTTAATGCTTGATTGAGGTATTATCTTTTTGATGTGTATAAAACGTAATCCAATATAACAGATTTTTTAGATAAAATGCGGCTGTAGGGCGTGGCTGTGCTCTACATATCTAACTTTCCCAACTTTCCCAAAATTGTTTGATTTTAACGACGATATAAGTGTTAATGTAAGCCTTGCCGACGAAGGGATAAAAAATAAAAATATGCCCAGTACAGGATTTGAACCTGTGACCTTTCCCATGTCAAGGGAACGCGCTACCACTGCGCCAACTGGGCTTCTTTTACCGATAAAACCAATTTTTAATAAAAAAGTTTTCGTCTATCTCCGTCTTGTCTAAAAAACTTTTTCGCAATTTTCTATATTATACTAAATTTATTTTTCTCTAACCAGCCGCCAAGAAGACAGCCTAACACACAACATCGCCCGATAACATCATATAAAAAACAGCCATCCCCCATTATAGGGCGCAATTCTTTTTTAACAGCGAACTTTTTAATCTGCATAAAGGTTTAAGAAATAAATTCTTTTCATAACCGTTCAGAGCAAATTTCCACATTACCGCACAATAAATAAGTGAAAATAAAATTATCTTAATTGTAAAAGAAACAAAATTATCGCGCGGCCAAAAAAAGTTGCCGATAAACCCTATTATAAAAACAGGCACGGCGGGGACAGCCAATTTGCCCACATTCTGCCAGAAGCTTTTTACATGCAGCCCTATCTTTGCATAATATATGTTCATAATAAAAACCTGTCCTATCAAAAAAGTTATAAGCAGCGCCGCCGCGCAGCCTAAAGCGCCGCAGCATTTGGACAGAGGTATGGCGATTATCATATTAATTACCGCAAAAATAAAACCGATTATGCCTCTGAAAGCGTGTTTGTTTTTAGCCTGCAAAATAGCCAGCCCTATTTCCTGTATTGACGGTATAAAAATAGCCGCGGTTAAGAGTATGGTGCAAAGATAGGCGTCTAAAAATTTATCCCCCACCCACAGGAGTATAAAATATTTTCCGTATAAAATAAATCCCGTCAACAAAAGAGTAAACGCTAAAAACTGCAAACGCCCCACTTTGATAAATATATTGTTTATTTCCGTCATATCGTCGCTTTTGCCTGCAAGGGAAGATATAAACGGCAAAAATACTCCGCTGAAAGCAAAGGAAAATCTTGATAATCCCATAGCTATCTGCATTGCCACCGCATAAACCGCTACCATAATCGTTCCTGACACCGCCCCCAATATCGCCTGCCCCGCAAACCAATTAAGCTGCCAAGTGAAAGCTATCAAAAATACAAAAAAGGAAAAGCGGATTATGTTCTTAACCAATTTATTATCCCAGCAGTGAAGCTTAAATTTTGCCTTCAAGACAAACAAAACATATAAAGCGTTAAACAATACCATAGCAATATTAAATACGGTTTCCACCGCGGCTACCATTATCACATCTGATTTAATCATTAAAAAAACGACAACCGATAAAGGGCGAAAGAGAATCGTGAAAATAAGCACGCCTTTGGCAAAAATAAACTTTTGATAGGAATTTATAACTGATACAAAAATCTGCCCGGGAATAATAACAGCCACGTTGACAAGCATTATGTAAAACAGTTTTTTTGCGGTAACTAAATCCTGCGCGTTAAGAGTATCCCGATAAAATGGAACCAAGAAGTCAAAAAGAAAATACCCGGCCACGGCAATTGCCACGCCGAGCATTATATATAAAATACCGTTTGTGGCAAGCAAATTTTCCATAGCGCGTTTATCGCCGCGCGCCATATATTGGCTGTAGTAGCGGGTGGTGGTATTGGCCATGCCGAAATCAAAGATTGTAAGATATCCTATAAGCGCGCCGACCAGTTTATAGAGGCCAAACTGCTCCTGCCCTAAAAAGTGGACTAAAGCGGGAATAAAAACAAAGCTCACAACTATGACAAGTATTGTGGCTGTGTAAGATAAAATAATGCCGGCTTTCCTTTCGTTCATATAACTGTCCCTGATACGCTTTACCGCAATTTGCAAAATTTTTATATGTCCGTATTTTTACGGCCGCGCATGGCGATTTATGTCAGGATAGCGCATCTCCCGAAGTTTACATCATATAAGTGGTAGTTTGCCAAAAGAATTCGTAAGGCAGCACTTTCCACCATTCCGGACGTAAAGTATTGACCACTATCATATAAGTAAGGCTCATCGCTACAATTGTGCAGGCGCTTAAAATTCTTATTTTTCTATTTGATATCAAGCTTAACGCTATGGGTATTGTAATTATATTAAAAAAAGAAAAGTACAAGGCAAGTCTCTCTATTATAGTAGCCCTTATTGATATCAACAGCACGCACGCAGTTATAAGCGAAAAATATAAAAGCAATCTTATTCTGAGGCGGCTTTGCGCGTCTAAAAGTTTACATTTTTCCCTGTTAAAAGCATAAGCCCAGTAAGCAAAGAAAAAAACGGCAAAAGCTATCAAAGTCTTAAAATAGCTGGCGAGTTTGGCTTCTCTTTCAAAATAGAAACTGTGTCCGTAACTTGCATATTTCGGGATTAAATAAAACATCAAGTTTGTAAAAGACGTAAACAGCAAAAACGCGCCTGTCGTAACGATAAAAATAAATGTCAACGTTTTTAAGTTAAGATCCAGCTTCATAAGAGGATACGCCGCTAAAAAAAATAATGCCGACTCGTGAAAAGCACTTGCCAGAAATACGCAAAAAAGATACATAATTATATTCTTTTTTATTAAAAACCCAAAAGCAAAGAACAAAACGGCGGCGGCCAAAGCCTGCCGCATACCCGCCATATCAAAAGCCATCTGCCCCAAAGCAATGTATATAAGCACAGACAGACAGACATACGGACTGTTCTTATAAACAAGCCACATACCGCTGTAAACTATAATAGCGGCAGAAATCATAAAAAACACCTGCGGGTTTTTAGTAAAATAACTTAAAATATGATTAAAAAGCAGGTAACCGCTTTCCATACCTGATATAAACTGCATAATATCGGGAAATTGTGATATTCCCCAAAAAACCATATAATAAGTAGGCGTATCGGGCCCCACATTTATGGACCGAAGCCCCATTATCAAAAATATTTCCAGCCCCGACAAGCAAAGAAATAAAGCCCGAGAGCGCAAAGTGTTGGATTTGCCGAGGATAACAAAACCCTGCAAAATAATTAAAGAAACAAAGCCCAGCAGCTGCGCCATATTAAAAGCCTTCCGTTATTTCAAGATAAAAATCTTCCAAATCTTTACAAATGCCTTTACAATCAAAACGCGCGGCCGCAAATTTAGGGGCGTCTTCCACGCGCTGAAGGCCGCCCATTTTCTCTAATATAATTTCCGCCCACTGCCGCGCGCTCAAAGACAGAGGAATTTTGTAAATGCCCTGCATATCGTCAAAGTCGCAGAGCGCGTCGGATATAAAACAGGGCAGGCCGGCGGCGTAAGCTTCCAGCACAACTAAGCCGAACCCTTCGTGCTTTGAGGGGAAAATAAGACAGTCCATAGCCTGATAAAGGCACGGGCAGTCGTTTCTTACCCCGAGGAATTTTACATCGTCTTGCAAACCTCTGTCGGCAGCCTGTTTGCGTATGGTGTCTTCAAGAGTTCCTTTTCCCGCCAAAAGCAATTGAGCATTATCGTGCTTTTGTTTTATGTGATAAAAAATATCAATTAAAAAGCTGTGATTCTTTTCCCCCTCAAAACGCCCCACATGGCCGCATACGAACTTATTTTCTATACCCAGTTCTTTTCGCGTTAAAGCGCGCTGCTGTAAATTAAAAGCAAAGTCCTTTAATTCCACCGCGTTGGCAATTACCTTATAGCCGCGTCCGTACCAAAAGTTACCGGCAGCCTCAGAACAGGCAAGTTTATGCGTTATAAATCCCCGCACCGAAAACAGCATTAGACAATTGCGCACGCCGTTTAAGGGTTTATCGCTCCATTTCACGCCGTGGGCGTGCTGGACGATATTTTTTACCCCGTATAATTTGGCCGTCGGATAAAAAAATATGTTGAGCCCGCTTAAGTGGGAATGTATTGTTTTATATTTATGCTCTTTGAAAAATTTACAAAGCGCTTTAATAAACTTAAAACTGTTTTTCAGCGAAGGGTAGGGAAGCAGATAATAGTTGCCGCCGAGGGCGGAAATTTCTTCTTTATAATTTACTGGGCGTCTGTCTTCAAAATAAAGATAATCAAACTGCACTTTATCGGTATCAATATGTTTATGCCATGTTAAAACTGCCGCGGCAATCCCCGCGCCTTTGTTTAAGGAGGGAAGAATTTGCAAAATTCGTATGGGTTTTTGTTGCCGCATTTTTATTTATCCGAAGGCAGCTTTATAAGCGAGCCTAACTTAAAATCATACTCATCGGGGTGGATTTTGCCTAAGCCGCCCCATGGCGTAAGGGTAAATTCTCCAAAATATATTTTCCCGTCCGCATAATAAAAATCAACACGCTCGTGCGCAAAATTACAGGACAGCTTTTGCGCAAGTTCAATCATCTGGTCTATAAAGGGCGGTTTGGCAAAATACCCGCCGCGCGGAGTATCGGCCCAAAGGGGCAGCAAATTCCACGACATATCGTAAATGGAACGCGTATGGCGTGAGCTGTACCGCCCGCTGTCTATCCAAATAAAATGCGCTTTGCCGCTAAAGCACATTATTTTATAATCGCGCAGATCGTCGTCGGGGGTTTCAAGAAAAGCCTCCGCAATTATGCGCGGCTTAATACTTTTATAATGCAGCTCTAAAGCTACATAGGCCAAATTTGTATTAAGCCATTTATTTATCTCAGCGCGCGCTTCTTCTTTATCAAAAGAAGCTTTATCTTTGACAATAATGTTCATTGCGCTGCCGTGAGTGCATTTCAAAACAAATTTATCGGGCAGTTTATCAAAATCAATATCGTCAAAATTATCCCACACGCCTAAAAGCGGGACTAGATATTGCTCCCCTATTTTATCTTTAACAAAGCGGCGCACTTCATATTTATCGGCAAGCTGCGCTTTAAGCGGGTTTGTACCGTAAAGCTTAAGCCATTGCAGTTTTTCGGTATATCTTTGGGGATTGGTTAAATTTAATCTGCGGCCTATTTTTATGCGATACAATATGCCCAATATAAGAGGGTAAAACCTTTCCGCGGAATGTTTGGCTATAAAATAAGAAATCTTTTTTAAGAACTCTCTAAGTTTTCTTTTCATGCCTGATTATCCTTGCGGGCACCCCTACGGCCGTGCAATTATCGGGGACGTCTCTGAGCACTACGGCGTTGGCCCCTATCTTGCAATTATTGCCCACTTTGGCGCAATGTATAATTTTAGCCCCCGCGCCGATAAGGCAGTTATCGCCCACTTCAGATAAATCCTGTATGGTAACCTGATGCAAAATTACGCAGTTTGCACCTATTTTGCAATTGCCTATCAAAATACCGTTCATTCCGTGGGGAAAATGCGGGGGCGTCTTAAACTGCCCGCCGAAATCCATATCCGTGCACATTGTGGCGTTATTAAAAGCGTCCATTCTTTTTATCCTATAAAGATACCACAGGCGCAGCCATCTGGGTTTTGAGGAGTTGGGATTAACAACCTCCGCGCGCATGCGCCAGTATTTCTCATGGTCATAATGCTGGATATGGCTTAAAATTTTTTTAACCAGCCAGCTATCGCGGTTTATTCTCATCACAGCCTCACTATTTTTGACGATTTTGCCGATTTAGTGGCATTTCTCGTATCAAAAATCAATTTGGATTTTTTTACGATTTCGGCGTAATCAATATCGGTATGATCGGTTAAAATTATGACTGCGTCGTATTTGCCGACGTTATTTAAGCTTTTCTCGGATTTATATTCTTTGCCTTCAAGCTTAAAAGATTTTGCATACGAATCATAATAGCTTAGTTTGGCTTTCTTCTTGAGTATAAGCGAAATTACGTCAAGCGCGGGCGATTCCCTGATATCGGCCACGTCTTTTTTATACGTAACGCCCAAAACTAAAATCTTGGAATTTTTGAGCGCCTTGCCTTTTTCGTTGAGAGCATCGGCAAGTTTCTGGACACAATATTCCGGCATTTTGGCGTTTGTTTCGCTTGCAAGCTCAATAAATTTAGAATAAAAATTAAGGGTTTTAAGTTTCCACGATAAATAATGCGGATCAAGCGGTATGCAGTGCCCGCCGATGCCAGGACCCGGGGTAAATTTCATAAAGCCGTAAGGCTTTGTGGCCGCAGCGGAGATAATTTCCCACACGTCAAGACCCAGCTTATCGCACATCAAGGCCACTTCGTTTACAAGCCCGATATTAATAGCCCTGAAAGTGTTTTCAAGCAATTTAACCATTTCGGCTGCCTGCGTGGAAGAAACGGGATATGCTTTTGTAAAACTGCCGTAGACAAGACACGCCAAAGCCGTGCATTTGGCGCAGAGGCCGCCGACGACTTTAGCGGTATTGGCAATAGTATATTTTTTATTAGCAGGATCAATACGCTCGGGCGAAAAAGCCAAAAAGAAATCTTCGCACGGCTTTAAGCCAGAATCGGCAAGCAGAGGAAGCACAAGCTCCCGCGTTGTGCCCGGGTAAGTAGTGCTTTCCAAAATAACAAGCTGCCCTTTTCGCAAAGACGCCCGCACCTCTTTTGCGGCGGAAATTATATAAGACACGTCGGGATCTTTTGATTTTCTTAAAGGCGTGGGGACGCAAATTATTATAACGTCGGCTTTGGAAAGCCTCTTAAAATCCGTCGTTGCCAAGAATAGGCCTTTTTTTACCAGCGGGGCCAAGTCCTCCGTCTTAATATCGCCCACATAAGAGACGCCCTTTTTTAACGCCGCCACTTTTGAAGAGTCCACCTCAAAGCCTACGGTTTTGAAGCCCTTTTTTGCAAGTTCAACCGCCAGCGGAAGCCCCACATAACCCAGCCCCATAACGGCGCAGACGGCCTGTCTTGATTTAATTTTTTCAGCTAACTGTTTGTACATTTTTTTCCCCTTTCCTTAAAATATTCAAGTAAATCCACCTGCGCACGGACATAGGCAATAATACCTGCGCGCAAAAACGCACCGCTAAATTAAAACAGTACCGCGGCAAAGAAATAAGACGGTATTTTAGAAGTTCATCCTGCAAAATCTTATTAAGTAAAAAATATTTATATCCGCCGCGCCTGCCAAACATTTTGGGATCTATGCGGACATTAACCAAAACCTCGGGAATATTCTTCAAATTTAATTTATTTGCAACGGCCCGTATCCAAAGATGATAGTCCTGCGCAAAACGCATTAGCGGCGAGTATCCGCCTATCTTCAAAATACTTTGCTTCTTAAACATCACGGTCACGTGATTGAAAGGGGAGCGGAATTTCAAAAATTTTTCTATCTCCCCCTGACTAAGCGGCACCTTGCGCAAAGATATAGTTTGTTTGGAAACGCCGTCTATCTCTTCTATATAGCCGCCCAAAATATCCAAATCCTCATTTTCTTCAAAAATTTTAGCCTGACGCTCAAGACGGACGGAAACGGCGATATCATCGCTGTCCATAATAGCTATAAGAGGATAAGAGGCCTGGCACACCGTATCATGCAAAACCGCGCCTCTGCCGCGGTTTTGCTCAAAATATATCAGCTTTATGCACGGATATCTTGAAGCGTAATCTTTCAACGCGGCCTCAAGCTCCTGTGAAACAGGGCCGTCGGCCGCCAATATAATTTCGGCAGCAGGGTAAGTTTGATTTAAGATGCTGTTCAGCGCTTCTTTAAGCCACAATACGTTATCCTTGGCGTAAACAGACATAAGAACGGAGATTTTTTCCATATCATAATTATATCATTTAGCTGCCTTTACCCTTGCATTCACCTTCAAAAGCAGCCCCGTGCCGTTAAAAACCCCCGACGGTATCCGTCGGGGGTGTAGTAAAACTTTCAAACGCGGGCAAAGTTATTTCTTGTTTTGGTCCACAAGTTCCTTAACCGCGCCGACGGCACCCAAAATGCCGCTTGCCTCATAGGGCATATAGACAAGCTTATTGTCTTTGCCGTCAACCATTTTCTGCAAAGCTTCAATATACTTAATTGAAATAAGATAATTTGCGGGATTGGAATACTCCTTAACATTATCGGCTACGATTTTGATGGCTTCAGTTTCGCCCTGCGCAATTTTTATCTTAGCTTCGGCAACGCCTTCGGAATCAAGAATTCTGGCCCTTTTTTCGCCCTCGGCTTTGTTAATGGCGGCTTCCTTTTCGCCTTCGGCTTTAAGGATTTGGGAGCGTTTTGCGCCTTCGGCTTCCAAGATGACGGCGCGGCGTTCGCGCTCGGCCTTCATCTGCTTTTCCATAGCGTCGCGTATGGCGGGAGGAGGCGTAATATCCTGAAGTTCCACGCGGTTTACTTTGACGCCCCATTTATTTGAGGCTTCGTCTAAAATCTCGCGCAGCTTTGCGTTGATTGTCTCGCGCGATATCAAAGTTTGATCCAATTCCAGTTCGCCTATTAAATTCCTCAGCGTTGTCTGCGTAAGTTTTTCAATGGCAAGGGGGAGGCTGGCTATTTCGTAGGCGACGCGCAAAGAATCGGTTACCTGAAAATAAATCAGAGCGCTTATGCGTATGCTGACGTTATCTTTGGTAATAACGTCCTGACTGGGGAAGTCGTATACGGTTTCCCTAAGGTCAATCCTGTCCAGCATCTCGCTGTAGGAAATTAACTGCCCGTTAATATCGCGGGAATACTTCCACTCTATCTTACGCGGCCTGTCAATAATAGGAACTATGAGGTTAGGGCCCGAGGTAAGCGTTTCTTTATATCTGCCCAGCCTCTCAACGATAATAACTTCCGCCTGTCTGACAATCAAAATTGCTTTTGAGAAAAAAACTACCACAAAAGCAATTATAACGCCGATTAAAATTATGCTTCCGTCCATTTACTCCTCCTTTTTTACCTTTAGGGTAATGCCTTCCACACTTTCCACCACGACAATTTGTCCCTCTTCCAGTTCTTTGTCGCAGATAACGGGCCAAACATCGCCGTCAAAACGCGCCTGAGCGCGCCTTTTATCTTCGGCAGACACATCGCTTACAGCCGCTTTTGCGCCTATAAGAGCATCCGCGTTGCTTTTGTAGCCCGCCGCTTTCTTATTCAAACTTTTTAAGATAAGCGGGCGCAGCGTGAAGAACAAAACGGCAATTGCGGCCGAAAGTCCCGCCACCTGCCAATAAATACTGAGGCCCAGCCAGCTTATTAAAGCGGCAAGCAGGCAGCCCAAACCGAAACAACTTAAAGAGAAGTCAAAAGTAAAAACCTCTCCTATAAAAAGCGCTATCGCTAGAATAACCCAATAAAGGGGCGGCATAATAACCCTCCGTTACCGTTTTTTATAATATACCAATTTTAGCCGCCGCAAGGCAATTGCCTCCTAAGCGGTAAAGTTAAAACTTTGCCGCTTAGGGCAGGCCGCGCGCGCAAAGAGCAAACTTTGTATAATTTATATATATGGGGCGTATATTTAAGTCCAAATTTTTCTGGTTTTGCTGCGTTGCGGCGGCGCTGTTTTTTATTCTTGCGGCGGCCGGTGTTTCCTATTATATTTTAAGCGGCATTCCGCCCGTTTACGAGCTGGAAGAATATACCCCCTCGCTAACCACAAAAGTTTTTGACAGAAACAATAACCTTATTTACGAGTTCTCTGTAGAAAAAAGACAGCTCGTGCCGCTTGAAGACATACCCGTTGACATACAAAACGCCGTTATTGCCATGGAGGACAGAAACTTTTTTAATCACGGCGGATTTTCCATAAAAGGTATTTCGCGCGCTTTTCTAAACGATATTGTTTTGGGCAAAAAAGCCCAGGGCGGCAGCACGGTAACCCAACAGCTTTCGCGCGGCGTTTTTCTGACTAAAGAAAAGAAAATTATCCGCAAAATACGCGAAATATTTTTGGCCGTGCAGATAGAGCATCTTTTCAGCAAACAGGAAATTTTGCAGTTTTATCTAAATGAAATTTATTTGGGCGAAGGTGCTTACGGCGTAAAAGCCGCGGCAAAAAAATATTTTGACAAAGATTTAAGCTCCCTTACTTTGGGAGAAAGCGCTATGCTTGTGGGCATTATCCCGCTGCCCAGCAGATACAACCCTTTTTCAAACCCGCAGCTGGCCAAAATGCGCCGCGCGCTTGTGCTTAATTCCATGCAGGAAACCGGCTTTATTACCGCCGAGGAAGCCCGCGCCGCCAAAGAGGAGCCTCTGCCCGAGCGTAAAATCGCCGAAATTGTGCCCGGCCGTTACTTTATAGAATATGTGCGCAGAATTTTAGAGCCTAAGTACGGCATGGAAACTTTTTGGAAAGGCGGGCTTAACATCTACACCACTATTGATATTGAAAAACAAGCCGCGGCCGAAAAAATTATGAATGAGCGTCTGTTTGAATACGACAAAAAAATAGCGCAAAATCTTGGCATAGAAATAATTGACGAAACCCTGCCGGAAGAAGAAACCGTAAGCGAAGAGGAAGAAACCCCCCAAGAGCAAAAAGTGCAGGAAGAATATCCCAAACTGCAGGGCGCGTTTTTTGCGCGCGACGTTAAAAGCGGCGCCATACGCATTATGATAGGCGGCAGGGACTACGAAGATTCCCGCTTCAACCGCGCTACGCAGGCCAAAAGACAGCCGGGCTCTTCCTTCAAACCGTTTGTCTGGATGACCGCCATTGAGAAAGGATATACGCCTTCCTCCTTAGTAAGCGATTTGGAAATGGTCTTTTATTACGACGGCAAAAACTGGCGCACATTTGACGAAGCCAAAGACCAGTATTCCCTTGACCTTGCCGCCCAGCCTTTTATGTACAGCAAAGATTTTGACGTTTGGGCGCCAAAAAACTTCGGCGGCAGATCTTCGGGTTTTGTAACTTTAAGACGCGGGCTGGAACTTTCAAAAAATATCGTGGCGGTAAATTTAATTGATGCAGTCGGCATAAAAAATACCATTAATACCGCGCGCAGGGCCGGCATAACTTCCAATTTGCCAAACGCGCCGGCTTTGGCTTTAGGCGTCTCTGTGGTATCTTTAGACGAGCTTATTTCGGCTATGAGCACTTTTGCCAACAACGGCATCTATGTGCCCGAGTATGCAATTGAACGCGTGATAGATAAAAACGGCCGCGTGCTGGAACAGCATACGCCGACTGAAAAGGCCGCATTTTCCCCGCAGGACAGCTATATCCTTATAAATATGATGAAAGGCGTAGTAGCGCGCGGCACCGGCGGCGCGGCGCGCGCCTTAAAGCGCCCGCTTGCGGGAAAGACGGGCACCTCGCAAAATCACCGCGATATGTGGTTTATAGGCATGACGCCCGACATCGCCGCGGCCGCGTGGATGGGTTACGACGACGATACTTCCCAGGACAGCGCAAAATGGACCGGCGGCGGCACCGTGGCCTACTGGTGGACCGATATTATGCAGGAGGTCCTAAAAGACGAGCCCGTAAAAGACTTCCCCGTGCCAGAAGGAATTTCCTTTGCGTTTGTAAATCCCGAGACCGGAAAACTGGCCCTGCCGACAGATAAAAATAAATTTTTAGAATCTTTTAAGAAAGGCACTGAGCCCAGCTCTTTTTAATTTTTATTTTGTTTTTTATGGTTTTTGGAATTTAGTTTTTGTCTTTTTATGTTTTTGTCTTTTTACGGCGAAGACCGCGCTCAAATTTTAACGCGGACCGCTTGGGAAGTTAAGTTGAAAGTTAAATGAAAGAAGTTTATTTCGGCATACCAAATATCTCTGCGGCGGCTTATTTCACTACCCTCAAACAAAAAAGCGGCCCAGTCCTTTTTTTGGCCAAAAACGAAGAGGAACTGGGAGAATTTGCCTGCTCCGTCAAAACATTTGCAGATAAAAACGCCGTCTTGTTTGACGAGGCCGACGCTTTGAGCCTTCCGCGCGGCCTATGCCGTATTTTGGAGGGCGGCGCGCAGTATTTGGGAGCAACCTACGAGATACTGCAAAAGCGCGTTGCGGGCAAAAAAGATTTTTCTTCCTCCTTGATAGACCTGAAACTTGCGCAAAATATAAGCCGCGCGGAGCTGCTTGAAAAACTTGAAAACTGCGGCTACCGCCGCGAAGATTTTTGCGAGGAAGAAGGCTCTTACGCCGTGCGCGGCTCGGTAATAGACATCTTCAGCCCGTCGTATGAAAACCCGTGCAGAATATATTTCAGCGCAAATCAGATAACCTCGCTCTCGCTTATTGACGTTGAAACGCAAAACACAAAAACCGCGCTTACAAATTTTACGGCCGCGCCTCTAAAGAGCTCTCAGGCTTTTTCCACCCTGCTTAACTGGACAAAAGATTTCACGCCTTTTCTTTACAACCCTTCGCAGGAAGAAATAAAACTTTTTGAGGACGCCGTAATACTTACCGATTTTGCTTCCGACTTTCTTGCCGGAAGCGACGCCGGCCTTAGGCAAAACGCAAATTTCAACGGGGACTTAAATCTTTTTGACAGAGACGTAAAACGTTTGCTTGAGAGTAATTTTAAGCTTTTGCTGTTTTGCCTTAACAAAGCCGAGGAAGAAAGACTGCAAAATATTTTTTGGGATTACGACAATCTTAAAAAACTTGCCCTTTCCGTAGGCCCGCTTGAGCAGGGCTTTTACAGCGCGAAGGAAAAATTTGCCTATTTTACTTCGGGCGAAATATTAAACAGACGTTACCGCAGGCTTTCGCGCGCAAATAATTTTGACGACGTGCGCGCAAAACATATACGTTTCAAAGAACTTGAGGCCGGCGATTATATCGTCCATCAGGATCACGGCATAGGCCGCTACGTCGGCATGCAGACTTTGGATAACGACGGCACTCCCGTAGACTGCCTGCAGATAGAATATAAGCGCGGGGAAAAACTTTACGTCCCGATAACCGATTTCAGGAAAGTGCAAAAATATATCGGCCTAAAAGGCAAAGCGCCGCGCGTGGCCTCCTTAAGTTCAACAACGTGGAAAGAAGTCAAAAAACGCGTTAAAGAAGACGCGCAGAAAACCGCAAAAGAAATTCTTAAGATGGAGGCTTTGCGCCAATTAAATAAGGCGGGGGCAATGCTGGGTAATGAAACCTTGGAGAGACAGTTTGCAGATTCCTTTCCCTACGACCAAACGCCCGACCAAAGCCGCGCCTCCGACGATATTCTAAAAGATTTAACCCTTGAGCGCCCTATGGACAGGGTGCTTGTGGGCGACGTGGGCTTTGGCAAAACCGAGGTTGCAATACGCGCCGCTTTGCGCGTCGTTTTAAGCGCAAGGCAGGTCTCTTTTCTTGTGCCGACAACCGTTCTTGCCGCCCAGCATTTTAAGACTTTAAGCGAGCGTTTGGCCGCTTTTCCGGTCAATGTAGCCATGCTGTCGCGATTTCAAACGCGCGCCGAGCAAAAAAAAGTTACCGACGACTTAAAGAAAGGGCTTATTGATATCGTAATAGGTACTCACAGGCTGCTTTCAAAAGATGTGCAGTTTAAGAATTTGGGGCTTTGCATAATTGACGAAGAACACCGCTTTGGCGTAAAACAAAAAGAAAAAATTAAAGCCCAGGGCTTAAGCGTGCATACCCTTATGCTTTCGGCCACGCCGATACCGCGCACGTTAAATCAATCTCTTTCATCTTTAAGGGAAATGTCGGTAATAGAAACGCCGCCGCAGGGCCGCATGCCAATAAAAACGCGGCTGCTGCCTTACGGGGAAGAGATAATTTGCAAAGCAGTCCGCGACGAACTGGCGCGCAAAGGACAAATATTTTACGTCTATAACCGCGTTGAGAGCATGCGCGAAAAGCTTGCCTCCCTGCGGGCTTTGCTGCCCGAAGTTAAAATAGCCTGCGCGCACGGGCAGATGCCAGAAAGAGAGCTTGAGCAAACGCTTTGGGATTTTTATAATAAAAAATTTGATATGCTTTTGGCCTCCACCATAATTGAAAGCGGCCTTGATATAACAAACGCAAACACTCTTATAATAGAAAACGCGCAAAACTTCGGGCTGGCGCAGCTCTATCAGCTGCGCGGCCGTATAGGCAGAGGAGACACAAAGGCCTACTGTTTTTTGCTGCACCCCGATTATCTGTTAAAAGAAACTGCGGAAAAAGAAGAATTTGAAACTTTCTTCGGCAGCATACCCAAAGCAAAAAAAGATATTTACGCCGAAGCCAAAAAAAGACTTAACGCAGTAATGGAATTTAGCGAGCTTGGCAGCGGCTTTAAGCTTGCCCTGCGCGACCTTGAAATACGCGGCGCGGGCGATATTTTGGGCATACGCCAGCACGGCTACGTAAACGCGGTGGGGCTTTCCCTCTACTGTGATTTGGTGGCAGACGAAGTTAAAAAATTAAAAGGCGAGCCTATAAAAAAACAGTTTTTTGCCACTATAAATCTTAATATCCCTGCCTACCTGCCGCCCGATTATATGCCAAACGACGCCGAGCGCCTGCGCTATTATAAAGAGCTTATGGACGCCGATTACGAAGGTAAACAGGAAATCTTAAAAGAGCTTGAAAATATAAGCGGCCCTGCCCCGCGGGAATTGAAAAATCTGCTTGAAATAATGCAGCTTTCACGCGATGCGGGCGCATGCAATTTGCGCGCAATTGACGTCTTAAACGACGCCTACGGCAAACATATTGACTTTTATTTTTCAAGAAATTTCAAAATGGCCGAAAATATCCTGCCCGCCTTTATGCAGACTTTCGGACAAAACCTAAAGTTTTTAAGCGAGCATAACGGCGACGGGCTGCGTCTTTTCTCCCCTTTGCAAAACCCTCTTGAGGAAACCCTTGCCTTATTTGAAAAAATAGCAAAAATATTAGGCGGAAAAATAACGGCTGCCGCGGTAAAATAAACTAAAAAATTTGCGCCTTAAGCCTCAAGCCAAAAAAATCCCCCCGCTTTTGCGGGAGGATTTTTTTACCGCTTTTTACATAAAGCTAAGCCTTATAATTTTTTATCGTATCGGCAAGGCGTTTTATGCCTTTGTCAATTTCATCAAAAGACGCGTAGGAGAAATTGAGCCTCATCGTATTATGTCCCGAGCCGTCGTGGAAAAACGCGTTGCCCACAACGTAAGCGACGTTATTTTCTATGGCGGAAGGAAACATCTTTACGGTGTCCATATGCTCGGGCAAAATCACCCACAGGAAAAGACCGCCGTGCGGATAGGTCCACTTGACGCCTTCGGGCATATACTTTTCAAGCGCTTTTACCATAGCGTCGCGTTTTTGGGCGTAAACTTTTACCACCTTTTGCACGTGAGGCCCTACAAGCCCCTTGCCCAAAAAACCCGCAGTAACAAGCTGCGAAAACGCCGAAGTGCATAAGTCTATAGCCTGTTTTTGCACGGAAAATCTTTTTATGATTTCCTTGCTGCCTATGATATAGCCCAGCCTGAAACCCGGCACAAACGTTTTGGAAAAAGTAAACATCGTTATCACGTTTCCCTCCCCTTTATCAAGAGAGTAAAAAGTGGGCTGATGTTCGCCTTCAAAACGGATTTTACGGTAGGGGCTGTCCTCCAGAATAAGCGTTTGGTACTTCTTTGCTATTTCAAGGATTTTTTTGCGCCTTTGCGCGGGTATGGTAAGGCCCGAAGGGTTTTGGAAATCCGGCACCAAATAAATAAATTTACAGATTTTGCCTTCGGCTTTGATTTGGGCTAATTTTTTTTCAAGGTCGGTGTCAAGCATACCGTCTTCGTCGCTTTCAACGCCTACCATATTTGCCCCGTAGGCCTTAAAAGCCTGCAAAGCGCCCAAATAGGTGGGTTTGGAAACTATTATCGTATCGCCTTCGTCAATGAAAGTCCTGCCTGCTATATCAAGCCCCTGCTGCGAGGCGGAGGTTATCATAAGTTCGTCGTCGGTTACGATAAGGTTTTCATCTTGTTTCAAAAGCTTTTTAAGCTCCTGCTTAAAGACAGGCTCGCCTTCCGTGTAGCCGTACTGAAGAGCCTGATTTTTATTCTTTGTAAGAAGCTCCTTTGTTATATCTATAATGTCCTGCGCGGGGAAAAAAGACGGATCCGGCATGCCTCCCGCAAAAGAAATCAGGCCGGGTTTACTCGTGTACTTAAACAGATCTCTTATAACTGAACTCGTGGCGCGATGATTTATTTTGGCCAAAAGTTTGGATAAATCTTTCATAGTAAGCATCTCCTGTCCTGCATTTTGGTAAGCTGATTTTTTTTAGTTTTAGGAACCTCCTTATTTTTTGCGGCCTTTATGCTCAAGCAGCAGGCTGATGTCTTTTGCGCCCGCGCTGTGGGTTAAAGCGCCTATGGATATAACGTCTAC
>CAZNCX010000002.1:34858-47963 GCA_964571655.1 uncultured Elusimicrobium sp.
TACTCCCATTTTACAATATTCTTCCAAATTGACAAGCGTGATGCCGCCGCTGGCTTCAACTATCGCCCGAGAACCTATTATTTTCTTTGCCTCTTTGACTTGCGCGGGCGTCATATTATCAAGCATAATTATATCGGCTTTGACTTTAAGGGCCTGCAAAATCTCGGCCTTGTTTTTGACCTCAACCTCAATCTTGGGCGTATGGCCTATTTTGGAGCGCACTAAGTTTACCGCTTCGGTTATGCCGCCGGCGGCTTCTATATGATTTTCCTTTATAAGCACGCCGTCGCTTAAAGACATACGGTGATTTCTGGCCCCGCCGCAGCGCACGGCGTATTTATCAAATTTGCGCAAAGCGGGAAGGCACTTTCTCGTATCGGTAATCATAACGCCGTATTTTGCGCCCACCGCCGCGTATTGGGAAGAGAGCGTTGCAATCCCGCTCATTCTCTGCATAAAGTTAAGGGCTGTCCTCTCCCCTTTAAGTATGCCTAAAACGGAGCCTGAAATTTCGGCCAGCTTTGCGCCCTTTTTTACCTTTTGCCCGTCTTTTGTCAAAGCCTTAAAACGCAGGGTTTTATCCACATACTCAAAAACCTCGCGCGCGACCTCAAGACCGCAGACTGTCATATCTTCTTTTGCAATAAAATAAGCCTTGGCTTTATCTTTTTCGGTAAAAATATTGTCGGATGTTAAATCACCCAAACCTAAATCTTCCAGTACGGCAAGTTCAATTATTTTATCTGTCATTTTACGCTCCCGCCCGCATGCTTAAACATATTATCTATGGCGCGCTTTGCCTCTTGGGCCGTTTGGGCCTCAACATTAACGCGGGCCGCTTGGCGCGCTTTGGGATTTTTAAGAACTTCTAAAATATTCTCAAGGCTGTTGCGCTTCATTTGCGCGCAAAGCCTGCCTACGGGCAAAAAAGTCTTGGAAGGATTTTCAAACTCAAGACAATTAATAATGCCTCTCTCGCTTAAAACGGCAAACGTTTGCGCGCTTTGCCCTTTTACATATTGTAACATACCGCCCGTGCCCCCCGTATAATCGCATAAAGCGCAGACGGCGGGGCTGCATTCGGGGTGGCAGAGGATTTTTGCCTCGGGATATTTCTGCCTGATTTCCATAACGGCCTGCGCGTTGTATTTATCGTGGACGCAGCAGGTGCCGCCAAAGGAAATTATTTTCTTCTTAAGCCCGCGCGCTTTAAGGTCATTTTCAATATTTTGCGCCATATAAACGTCGGGCACAAAAATTAGCTCTTCCTGCGGGAGCTTAGCCGCAATGTCAAAAACGTTTAAGGAGGTTACGCAGATATCGCAGTGCGCTTTTACTTCTGCAGTGCTGTTAATGTAACATAAAACGGGGGCGGAAGGATATTTTTGTTTAAGTCTTTTAACGTCGCCTGCGCTAATGCTGTCTGCCAGAGAGCAGCCCGCAAAAACGGGAGGAAGAAAAACCTCCTTTTGGGGATTTATTATTTTTGCCGTCTGGGCCATAAAAGAAACTCCGGCAAAGATAATGTTTTTTTGTTTAACTTCGCGAGCCGTTTTGGCAAGGGCGTAAGAGTCCCCGCGAAAATCGGCAACGCCGTAAACAATTTCCGGCAGACAATAAAAATGAGCGAGGATTACAAAATCCCGCTCATTTTTTAATTTATTTATCTCAAGAGTTAAAGGCGCAATTTCAAGACAGCGCGAAAAGGAAAACTTTTGCCCGCAGGCATAATCCGTAACGTGCGACAAGAGTTTATGCAGACGCCATGCTTCCCGCTCTAATAAAACGCAAGCCACGGCAACCCCCCCTTTATTGCAGCACCTTTATTACCGGTTTTGCTTTCTTGGGCGCTTTGGAACTGTTGCGAATCTGCTCGGCGTAAGGGGTGGTATCCTCGTAATTATATTGCGGGGCGACAAGCAAATCAAATTCTTCGTCTTTTATTTCCTCGGCGGGGGCGGCCGGCTGCCTCTGTTTGACGGAGGTAACAGTGGAGCTGCTGTACTCGTTCCTGTTAACGGCGACGCAGCCGCTTAATAAAAATAACAACGAAGCAAACGCGCAAATATATTTCATAAATCCTCCAAATTAAGTGTCCCCTACATTATAGTAAAATGATAGCAAAAAATGACAATAAAAAAATGCTTATTAACATTTGTCTCAAAAATAGGGTATAATCAAAGTATGAGAAAATTTTCTGTCTTATTATTTGCTCTGCCCCTGCTCTGCGGGTGCGTGGGAATGGCGACAAGCGACGGGGACTCCACCAAAAAGTGGATAGAGGTGGTATCTTCAAAAATGGATTTGGACGGCAATATCTTAGACGTCTGCTACCGCTTTAACTTCCAGTTTAATCCGCCTGAAGCCCTTAAAAAAATTGATACCAACCGCGCCTGTATAACAAAATGCTGCTGGGCAAGCGATGTGAAAGTTACTCAATTGGATTTTAACAAAACTTTTGTAAACGAACTCGTAAATCAGGGTAAGGCCGTTAAGTATACCCCCGACAATATCGTAATAACAGTTTCTTATTCACCTGTTATAAGGGCCGTGCACGGCAAAATAACGCCAAAAGATATCGTTACCGACGGCAATATAATAAATATGGGCGTAACGGAAGTAAACAGCCCGCAAACAGTTTCAAAAGTAGCCGCCGACAGCGAACTTACCGAAAGGGAATATCCAGAGGACCCCTTAGAAGACGGATATCTTTATAAAACAAACCGCAATGAACGCGGGGCTGTCTTCGGTAAGAAGCTGATGACAACCTCCACCACCATAGAGGCCGACGGCACAGTTTCAAGAACTACCGTAGTGGAAAGAAAAAAGACGCCCATGTCCCGCCAAAAAGCGTTAAATAAAATGCTTGCGCAGGAACGCCAGCAGGCCGTAAAACTTGTCAAGCGTTTCTTTGATCAGGATATTGACGCCTACATTATGGCCATTGACAAAAGCAAAAGAAGCCAAGGCCTTGTGCTGCTTGCAAATAAACGTAATTGGGAAACGGTAAAAACAGCTACCGACAGCTATGAAGTTACCTGTAAAGTTGAAGGCCAGCTGGGCAAAGACTTAAAAACAATGCAGCCTCATCCCATTGACTGCGGCGTCTATCAGGCCGATTTGGCAAACCAAAAAGTCGCGCCTAAAGATATTGTGGCAAAAGCAATACTTGATAAGACTTATTATAAAAGATAACTTTTCTTCTTCAATAAAAAAACCGCGCGGTCTAAAGGCCTCGCGGTTTTTTTACGCTTAAAAAGTCAAAATAATTTTTACGTTTTTATTTTTCGCGGGCCGCCTTATCCTGCTCACGATATTGATTATAGAGCTGCCCCGCGCGGTAAGAACTTCTTACCAAAGGGCCCGCCATAACGCCGCCAAAACCCATTTTGCGCGCGGCTTGGGCAAGGTGGTCATAAAAAGTGGGCTCGGGATACGCCTTTACGGGATAATGCTGCGCCGAAGGGGCCAAATACTGGCCTAAAGTAAGAAGATTGCAGCCAACTGAACGCAAATCTTCAAAAACCGCCAAAAGCTCTTCCTTTGTTTCGCCAAGGCCCAGCATAATGCTGCTTTTTGTTAAAATATTCTTATTTACTCTTTTAACTTCTTTAAGCAGGTCAAGCGAACGCCCGTAATCCGCGCCGCAGCGCACCGCTTTATATAATGAAGGCACCGTTTCCACATTATGCCCCAAAACCGCGGGGCCGCTGTCAAGAATTGTTTTTATATGTTCAAAGCGTCCGCCCAGATCTGATATCAAAGCCTCAACAAGACAGGCCGGGTTTTGCCGTTTAACTTCGCTTATAACTCTATTTATATGCTGCGCGCCGCCGTCTGGCAAATCATCGCGCGTGGGCATGGTAAGCACAAGATATTTTATGCCCGTTTCTTTTACCAAAGCCGCGGTTTGCAAAGCCTCGCTTTCTTGCGGCGCGCAGGGTTTTTGAAACTTAGGCACGGCGCAAAATCTGCACGAGCGCGTGCAGATATTGCCCAGTATCATAACCGTTGCATCGGCGTGGGAAAAACATTCCCCGCGGTTTGGGCAGCGCGCTTCTTCACATACGGTATGAAGGCCTTTTGTATCAAGCCTTTTTTGCATATGTTCCGCCAAAATCTGATGATAGGCGCGTTTGTTTTTTGCCGCAAGCTCTTTAAGCCATGCGGGCATTTTAGGCAAGGTTTCCTGCATATAGTATAATTATAATAAATGAAGAGGCTTATTACATCTTTTGCCGCGCTTGCCGCAACAACTTTCCTTTTTGCCGCCCTTTACGCAAACGGAGTGCATGCGCAGGCCGCGCAGACTAAGACGCTTTCCCGACAGGAGACGCTTTCCCCCCCGATGCGCGAGGCCGTGCAAGCGTACTTTTCATTTAATCAGCAAGATGCTCTTAACAAATTTATAGCAATATCAAAAGACACAGGGGAAAAGGATTCTTTTCTAAACGCGGCCTATATTGCCCTTGAGCTTGGCAATACGCGCCTTGCCGTTGACATAATGTCGGCCGCGCTTAAAAAATATCCGCAGGATTTAACTGTCCTTGAGTTTGCCGGAGAAGCCTATTTGGACGGCGGATACTATCCCAACGCGGAAAATGTTTTTGCCCGCCTTACCGAAAAAAACGATAAAACCGAGTTCTACTTCATAAACCTTGCGCGCGCGCAAATGGGCTTAAAACAATTTGACCTTGCCGAAATAAATCTTAAAATGGCCGCAAGCGGACAAAATCACAAGGCACTTGCTTATTTTATGCTCGGCGAACTTTACGCGGAGCAAAAAAAATATCCTCAGGCCGCGCGCGCTTATAAAAAAGTAATTGACTACGATTCCCAATTTACCGAAGCGCGCAAACGCTACGCCGACGTTATGGTAAAAATGAAAAAGTATAACGAAGCGTGGCAGACTTACGCTGATGTATCCTCCGTAGACAGCTCCAGCGCGCAGGTTAAAAGTTCCATGGAGGAAATAAGCTCCCTTGTCAGCGAGGACGTCAAAAACGCGCCGATTAAATTTGAAAGCGAAGTTTTGCCCGTCTGGCAGCATACCATTGTCAAAAAACCTTATGAAACTAAAAAAACGCCGCATATCCGCGTGGGCCTTGGCGCCAAAATAAACGGCGCGCCCGTTCCTAAACAGAGCATAGAATTTTCCACCTCCCACTTTTTTACGGCAACCGATAAAAACGGCAAAGTATTGCTTAAAAAAGGCGCACCCAACGCATTTTGGAAAGTGATAATTGAAAATAAAAGGGCCTATCTTGTTTCCCCCAAAGGCAGGAAGACGCCTTTTGGCGCCTCGCTTATCATAAAGCAAAGCGCGCCAGATTATAATTCCCACACCACTATAATAAAGAATATCCTTGTAGGCCAATCTACAACGTGGGAAAGCAGGCAGACACGCGAGTACAGGGGATATATAGAGTTCATTTATAACCGCGCCTTAAACGGGCTTATCGCCGTAAATCATCTTAACTTGGAAGAATATGTTTACGGGGTAATATCGGCAGAGATGCCTTCGTCTTTTCCTACCGAAGCGCTTAAAGCCCAAGCCGTAATCGCGCGCACTTACGCGCTGCGCTCTTTAGGTAAACACAAGCAATGGGGTTATGATGTCTGCGATACGCAGCACTGTCAGGTTTACGGCGGCGTCAAAGCCGAGAGGGAAAAAACAAATTCCGCCGCGGAGGCTACAAACGGCGTCGTGCTTACTTATAAAGGAAAGCCTATTGAGGCCGTATTCTCTTCCAACTGCGGCGGGTATACGCAAAGCAGCAAAGAAGCGGGGTGGTATCCGCATGAGTATCTTAAACCCGTTTCCGACTACAAAGATTTTAATACGCAAAACTTACAACCATATCAGTTTAAGGAATTATTGCAGCACTCCCAGCCGGCCTTCAGCAGATATTACAAAAGCGTAAGCCCCTCAAACTTCCGCTGGACAAGACTTGTGGATGAAGAACAAATACGCTCCGTCGTAGCAAGGCGCAAAGATATAGGCAAAATAAAAGCCATAGTGCCCCTAAAACGCGGCGTTTCGGGCTATGTAAACGGTGTAAAGATAATGGGGACAAAAGGCTCTCTTACTTTAACAAAAGAGCATGAAATAAAAAAATATCTTGCTTTGGGCCTGCTCAAAAGCACTTATTTTATAGTGGAGCCAAATTATGTCCAGGGCAAACTGGATTCTTTTATCTTCTACGGCGGCGGCTGGGGACACGGCGTAGGCCTCTGCCAGACGGGCACCGGCGGCAGGGCCGACGAAGGCCAAACTTTCAGGCAAATTCTGCGTCATTACTACACCGACGTTGATATTACGGACTTAAACAAAAAACCTTCCTCAAAATAAAAGAACCCCGTCTTAAGTTAAGACGGGGTTCTTTTATGCCGTAAATTAAAACAACTCTTAGAATCTGCCGTTGACAATTACCATGCCGGGCAGCCAGCCGTTGTTCTTAATTAAGTTCACAAGGCCGATTTGCAAGCCTTTATCAATGGTCGTAATGCTATTTACGATGCCAAGCTGAAGGCCCTTAAAATTCTCGGCCTGATTATAGATGCCGCCCTGAAAACCATGCGCTTCTTTGGCAAAGTTAACAAGGCCCAGCTGCGCGCCGACAAAATACTTGTCGTTAATATTAACCCAGCCGAAAGCAACGCCGGATAGTTCTTCGGTTGTAGTCAAAATGCCGTTAACCACGCCTTTTGCCGTCTCGGCCTTCGTATAAATGGCGGACTGCACGCCGTACATCGTGTTTGCCCTTGCGTAGGCAAATGCCCACTGCACGCCGTACATAGATTCCGATCTGGCGGAAATTATGTTGAGGTCAACGCCGCGGACCGCAGGCGTATTATTGTCAACTAAACCCAAGACGACGTTAGTCTTCTCGGGCTTAGGGTAGGCAATGGTGTCAAACAAGGAAAGTTTGACCGGGCTTTCGGCCGCAGCGCTAAGCGCCATGCCTGTAACCAGAACTGCAACTGCAAGTAATTTCTTCATTATCTGTTCCCTCCGAAATTAAACTTCTTCTTTCTTTTATATATCGTAGCAAATATAAAGCCGATTTTCTTGCGCTTCTCTAAAATGGTATTATTTAAGAAAGGGGTTTTGCCCGCATAGCTGCGGTGTAATAAAAGTTTATGAAAAATTACGAAAATTACGAAATACCAAAAAACCTTATCTTTAAGACCAGAGATATTTTGGATATGCACGGCCTTGCCTGCGCGGCCCAATTAAACCCCGCCGACTTTAAGGACACCCTTACAAAACCCGCGCAGATAAAGAAAATAAGTTTGAGGCTTAAATTCTCGGTCCTGAGCAAAGAAATACTAACGCAGGGAGAATTTTTCGGTTCGGCAAGCGTGCAATGCTCGCGCTGTCTTGAGATGTTTAACAACAATTTCAGTGAGGAATTTACTTTCCTGTCTTCCCTTAAAGATGAAATAATTGATATAATGTCTATAGTAAGACAGAATTTGGCTTTGTTTGAAGGAATACAAAATTTATGCTCCAAAGACTGCAAGGGTTTATGCGCCGTCTGCGGGGTAAATAAAAATAAAATATCCTGCGCCTGTAAGGAACAAATATTATCGCCTTTTGGCTGTCTGAAAGATAAATTTATCAGCGATAAAAAGCAAAAAGAAGCAAAATAAAAGGAGCAATAAATGCCTAATCCAAAAAGAAAACATACCCGTTCAAGAAGAGACCTCAGGAGGTCCTCTAATTCAAAATTGACGGCGGCCAATATAACAGCCTGCTCAAATTGCGGCAGCGCGCGTTTGCCCCACAATATCTGCCCCACCTGCGGTTTTTACGGCGGCAAATTAGTTAAAGAAGTTAAAGTTAAAAAAGATAAAACCCAGCCCTCAAAATAAATATAGGATATGAAAATAGCCCTTGACGCTTTAGGAGGCGATTTCGGCGCAAAACCCAATGTGCTAGGCGCAATAAAGGCCGTAGCGGAACTCGGGTGCGAAGTTATCCTGGTGGGCGACGAGAACGCAATTAAAGAAGAGCTTGCCAAAGCCCCTAAATACGACGAAAGCAAAATATCCATAATAAACGCCACTCAATCGGTTGATATGGCCGCCTCCCCCGCGAGGGAGTGCCATCAGAAAAAAAACGCAAGCATAGTGGTTTGCGCTCAACTGGTAAAAGACGGCAAGGCCGACGCAATGATTTCGGCCGGCAACTCCGGCGCGACAATGGTGGCCGGCGTTTTTGTTTTAGGCAGAATAAAAGGTGTAAGCAGGCCGGCGATAGCTTCCCCGATGCCGACGCAAAAAGGCGTAGCGGTAATAATAGACGCCGGCGCAAACGCGGACTGCAAACCGCTTTACCTTTTACAATTTGCGGTCATGGGCTCCGTTTACAGCAATATAGCTTACGGCGTGCAAAACCCGCTTGTCGGTCTTATGTCCATAGGCGAGGAAGAGGGCAAAGGCAATCTGCTTGTTAAAGAAGCCTCCAAATATATGCGCCGTTTGGGCATTAACTATTACGGCAATATTGAAGGACGCGACGTGCACGGCGGTATGATAGACGTCGTAGTTTGCGACGGCTTTACGGGTAATATAATGCTCAAACTTTCCGAAGGGCTTGCAAAATCTTTGTTTAAGATGATTAAAGCCCAGCTTAAGCCGCGCCCGCTTTGCGCTTTAGGCGCCTTGCTTGCAAAGCCAGCTTTTAAGGCCGTAAAAGACAGCACCGACCCCGAATGTTACGGCGGCGCGCCGCTTTTGGGCGTAAAGGGGCCAGTTATCATATGCCACGGCAAAAGCGGGCCGAACGCGATTTACAATGCCATAAAAGTCTGCGGCAGGCTTGTTGAAAATAACGCGGCAAAAATTATAGAAGAAAATATAGCCGCCTTAAAACCGGTCTTTGACGAATTGGGGGCAGAAGATGCTTAAAGGCAAAACCGTTCTTATAACGGGTGCAAGCAGGGGTATAGGTTACGCAACGGCGGAAGCCTTCCTAAAAGAAGGTGCAAACGCCGCGCTCTGCGCCGTTAAAGAAGAAAGCCTTATAAAAGCAAAAGAGGATTTGCTTGCAAAATATCCCAGCGCTAAAATTTTTATAAAGACAACCGATGTTTCAGACGAAGCGCAGGTAAAAGATTTTGTTGATGGCGCCCTAAAAGAATTTGGCGCAATTGACGTTTTGGTAAACAATGCGGGCATAACTAAAGACGCGTTGGTAATACGCATGGGCCAGGCGGATTGGGACGCGGTCCTAAACATAAATTTGAAAGGCGCGTTTTTGATGTCAAAGGCCTGCGCAAAAGAAATGATGAAAGCGCGCAGCGGCGCGATAGTAAACATAACGTCCGTCGTCGGTCAGACGGGCAACGCGGGGCAGGCTAATTACGCGGCGGCAAAAGCGGGCTTAATAGGCCTTGCAAAGACGCTTGCAAAAGAGCTTGCTCCCAGAAATATCCGCGTAAACGCGGTAGCACCCGGTTTTGTTGATACGGAAATGACGCAGAGGCTGCCTCAGGAAATAAAAGAGGCGGCGTTGGGGCAAATACCTCTTAAACGTTTTGCCCGTGCAGATGATATTGCGCAAGCGGTATTGTTTTTGGCTTCCGACAAAGCGGCTTATATCACGGGGCAAGTGATAGCGGTCAACGGCGGCCTTTATATCTAAAAGTACTTTGAAAAAATACGGAGGAAAAAAATGGACGCAAACAATGTAGAAGAAAGAATAAAAAATGTTATTGTGGAACAGCTGGGCGTTGAACCAGAACAGGTTAAACCCGAAGCGCAGTTCATCAATGATTTAGGCGCAGACTCTTTGGACACCGTTGAACTTATTATGGCCCTTGAGAAAGAGTTTGACATTGAAATCCCCGACGAACAAGCTGAAAAAATAAAAACCGTCGGCGAGGCTGTTGATCATATTAAAAGCAAAGTCTCTAAGTAAGAAGCGCAGACGTGTTTGAAGAGCTTGAGAAAGTATTAAATTATACTTTCCGCGATAAAAAACTTTTGAGGGAAGCACTCACTCACAAATCTTGCGGGGAAGGGCGCCGTGCGCTCAAAGATAACGAACGCCTTGAGTTTTTGGGCGACAGTATATTGGGCGCCGTAGTAGCGGAGTACCTTTATAAACTGCTGGACGAAAATGAAGAGGGAGTGCTTTCCAAAATAAAAGCAAACTTGGTATCGCGGCACAATTTGTATTTTTGGGCTCAGGACCTTAACCTCAGCAAATTTATTTTGCTGGGCCAGGGCGAGGAACACAGCGGCGGCAGAACCCGCCCCAGCATACTTTCAAACGCAGTAGAATCGCTTTTGGGCGCGCTGTATTTAGACGGCGGTTTTGAAGAGACGGAAAAAGTAGTCTTAAAATGGCTTGAAACCCAAAAAATACAGCCCGACGACCAAGACTATAAAAGCACCCTGCAGGAACGTTTACAGAAAAAGGGCTGCGCCGTGCCGGAGTACGAAGTTATTTCAACGGTCGGGCCGGAACATAATAAAATCTTTACCGTGCGCGTAAGTCTGCTCGGCAAGGAATTGGGCGAAGGCAAAGGCAAGAACAAGAAATCGGCCGAGCAGCAGGCCGCAAAAAACGCTTTGGATTTTTATAAGAAAAAATAAAGCGCAGGCGGAGGGGCAAACCTGAGTGTTTTAAGAAAACTCAACAAACCCAAAAGCGTAAAAATGCCGCCGCAGATAAAAATCAGGGGACAAGTGTTATGCCAAAGTTAACCGCAAAACAGATAATACTTTACATTTTACTTGCGCTGCCTATAATTTTCATGGTGATTTATACAATCGCCAATACTTCCGCACCCAAAAAGCGCAAGCTGTCGGCCGAGAATATAAAAATATCTTCCCCCACCGATACGGCAGATGAAATTACTTCCATCATAGAACGCGGCGATACGGAAGCCGCCATCGCAAAAATAGAAAAAGATTTGCAAGACGCAAACGTACCTTCCTCCAAAGGAAAACCGCTTATCCTGACTGCGGCGCAGACAAATAATTACGAAATCGCCTCCGCCTTAATAGCTGCAGGAGCAGACGCAAGCGCAGCAGAAGTTTCCAGCGGCAGAACAGCGCTTATGGCAGCCGCGCAGTTAAATAATGCCGAGATGATAAATTTGCTTCTGGTCGCAAACGCCAATCCCAATATAACCGACAATCAGGGCAATTCCCCCCTCACTATAGCAATAGACAACCTCAACCGCACCGCCGCAAATTATCTTACCGCGCGCGGAGCTACCGCGGGTATAAGCAAAGAAAACCTGCTCAATTACGCTTTCAAAAGCAATCCCGTCGGAGTTGAGATTATGCTAAGCGGCGGCGCGGACCCAAATTACGCCGACCAAAACGGAAACGACGCCCTTATAGTATGCGCTTCAAAGGGGGATGTTGAAAGCGTCCGCCTGCTGCTAGCTTATAAAGCAAACAAAAATTCCTCCAACAGCTTGGGAATGACACCTCTTCTTTACGCCATAAAAGCCCAAAAATGGGACGTGGTAAGGGAATTGCTTGACAGCGGCGCAGACGTAAATAAAATAAATAAAAAATGGGAAAGCCCGCTTTATTGGGCCGCTTATATCGGCAATACGAAGTTGGTGGAAGATTTGCTTATCTTAGGCGCAGATTATAAAATCAAAACTTCAAAAGGGGAAACCGCTTTGCAAATAGCGGAAAAAAACGTCCACCCCAAAACGGTAAAAACGATAAAAGATTTTATAACCTATAAAAATATACCGCGCGACTCAAAAGGCAACCCCATAATACCAAAAAATAAAACCCAAGCGCCTAAACCGATGCAAAAGACAGCCGTAGACGAGGCAAAATATAACGTAAAGATTTCTCCTGTAACGCCAAAGGCGGCCGCAGCGGCACAGCAAGCGCCTAAGCCTGCTTCCCTCCCGCCGACGCAGACAAAAGAAAGTGAAATTGACGAACTTATAAAAAGCGGCGCACTTTCGCCCGAGCAGGCGGCTTTGCTTAAGGGGGCTCCGTCTGCACAAAATGCGGCGGAACCGCCGTTGCCTGCACAAGCGCCTTCTTCTGCGCAAAAGGGCAAAAGGGTAATAGGCGCAACAACTATAAATCAGCTGCAAACGCAGTCAAGATAAGGTTAAAAAAGGCTTTTTAAGACAATTAAATAAGACAAACCGCAGGGAGTTTTTTATTATATTATTATCACTACGCAGGTTATGCCTTGAAATTTACGTTAAAAATAACAAAAATATATGTATAATAGTAGAAAATGAGAAGGGGCCTTTTATGAGAAAAAAACACCTTGCCGTTTTGACCAAAACTTTGTTTTTAGCCGCGGCTATTTTAATGCCCTGCGGCTACGCGCGCGCGCAAAAGTTAAAATATGTAACTTTCTTTCCTATCCCTTTCGGCAGCCATTCCGACATATTTGTAAAGAACAGGGCCATACTCGGGGCGGGACATAACGCGGAGATAATTTTTAAGGACAATATAAATTTGTCCAGCAAGCTGGACGGAAGCGATTTGGAACTCAAAGAACTTTGGCTTTCCCCTCTTTTGGAAAATAACACCGATAATCACGACATTCCCACAGCCGCTTTGGGAGGAGTTTATGCGGCAAAAATTGATCTTGATGCATTGAACAATAACACATATCATTTGGGGGCAGAATCTTTTTTCAAACTCAGCAAGAGCGACGACAAAGGCATTATAAATTTTGATCACTCCGATTTCAGCTTTACCTCAGACAGCGCCATTGATTATACCGTACATTCAGGGACATTATCTTTGGGTAAAAAAGGTTCTTACAAAAAACCTCTTCTGTTTCACAACGCCAACAACGGAGCCATAGGCAGCATTGACACCTCCGACTGCAAAAGATTTTGCTGGGTTCAGTTAAAACTGCCAAAGGAAAAGTACTTTAAGCGCTATCTTGTCTGCCACAACCAAGACACCTGCCCTAAAACCGGCTACGAGCCAGTTAATAGAACCCAACCGTTGTACTACAATTTTTACGTCATGGCGTACGGCGGCAAAGGGTTTTTTACTCAAGGGGCATATGACCAAAACAACAACGGGACAATTGATGAACTTAATGCAAGCGAAATGTGGATGTCTCCCTTGGGTTTTGGCTTCA
>CAZNCX010000002.1:47973-48811 GCA_964571655.1 uncultured Elusimicrobium sp.
CTTCAGCAGTGACGATATGACTAATGAAAGAACCCAAAACGGTCTGGAGTTAGGGCCAGGCTATAACCTAAACCCCTCACCTGAAATCACTTATTATTACTCCGAGAAAAGCAACCTGAAATTGCCGGAATTGACAATACATGCCTCCTATGACAATCCTCAAAAAATACTCTTTAATCCTCTTTCATATCCATACGGTTTGATTACAGCTCCCGTAGCCTTATTAGGAGCTAGAGATTGGAAATTAGGATATTCCCTTATAAGCGATATAACTCTTACTTTGCCAGACCCGCCGGTATCCGATGACCCTGCCAACGGCGCAGTTAGACTGGACGAGCGCCCTCCCGATTGTCCCGCAGGCGCCTCCGGAGAGACAATTTGCTTAAAAGCCCAGGCAAAAAACTACAGATGCATACGCAGAACCCTGTATAATCCTTCCATTGATACGAAGGTTGACCTAATGAGAGCTGCCTCTTTACTACCCGAAACAGCAACTAACGGAGTGGGTAAAATACTTCTTCATAATAGAAAAAAGTGGGAATTTGAAGATAGGGCATACGGAACTTCATGTAGTGATGAATCAGACTTTGAAAAGATTTTTTGTGGATTCTCTGTGTTAGGCTATGCTGCCTTCAATGAAATAAAATATTGTTGCCCTTCCCTTACAGACAACACTTGCATTATGCAACCTGCTCGCAGCACCGCTATAAATCCTCCAACAAATTATGTACTTTTTGATAGTTTTTTTGTTGACGCCGGAACAGAAGAAAATCAAGCGCAAGGTTTGTACAAAGACTCCGCTTGTACAAGTTATATGACAGGTGGTTGCAAATGTCAT
>CAZNCX010000003.1:0-22343 GCA_964571655.1 uncultured Elusimicrobium sp.
AGCAGACTATAACGTCGGTATCATCGTCGTCAAGATTTTTTAACACTTCTTCCAAATGATATAAATTTTCAGGATCTTTGACGGGAACAAGTATGCGTTTTTCACGCGTAAGTTCTTTAAGCGCGTCGGTAAGGTGTTCCACGGGCATTTCGTTTAGTTTTTCACGGTGGCCCTCTTCAAAAATCACGTTTGCTTTTTTTGCGTTTAACTTTTCCGAAACATGGAACACAAGGAAAATAAACGCCGCAAAACTCACGCCCGCTATGGTGGCCGTTTCTTTTGTGATTAAATTTATGACCGCCAAAGCGATAATTACTAAAACCACCAAAATTCCGCCGATGGGGATATAATAATGACCCGCTTTTATGTTAAAGGGCATCATAAAATCGCGTTTCTGTTCGCGGTTTTTGAAGCGCAGCACCAAGATGGAGGTCATTTCCAAAACAAAGCTCCAAAGCACGCCGAAAGCGTAGGCCTCGCCTATAAGATATGTTTTGCCGCGCGATATTAAAATAACGATAATCTGCGTTATGCAAATCAGATTAATAATATGGTAAGTTGTGCCGTATTTGCGATGGATTTTGCGGAACCAGTCCGTCAAAATACCGGTTTCGGCCACGCGGTTCATAATGCCGTTTGCGCCTATGATGGAGGTGTTTACCGCCCCGCTTAGCATTACCACGCCCGCTATAACAACGCCCGCCTGCAAAATAAGTTTTAGTATCTGCGGCCCGTTTAAGTGCATTACAAGGCCGGCAAGCAGATTGTCATGATATTTTTCTGCAATTAAATCGGGTGGGATAATAAGCGAAGATAAAAACGTAAGCCCGCCCGTAAAGATAAAGGCGAAAATAAAAATAATTAAGGCCGCTTTCTTAAGATTTTCAATTTTGGGATACTCAATTTCCCTGTACACCTGCGCCAAAGTTTCAAGCCCGCTTAATGCTAAAACGGAATGGCCTAAGGCGATAAGCACGCCTATCCAGCCTATTTTCTGCATAAAAGGAATATGCACGGCCCAACCCAAAGACTGCTCGTTGAGTTGCGGCTTAAAAGGGGGCAGCGTTATGCTGCCGCGCTGAAATAAAGTTACTGCCGCCCAGACAAACAATACAGCGCATACGATTATTGAAAATTGTATTATTTTAGCGCTTTTTTCGCTGCTGTCTTCAATACCTTTTATGTTTTGATACCAAAAGTAAATTACTACGCCTATGGCAAAAAATACGGAAAATGCATCGGCAGGGATAGCAAAGCCTATGCCGAAGGTTTCCATAGTGGAATTAAACAGGCCCGATAAATAATGTCCCGCCGAAAGGCCGCTTATGGGCCCCGTGAGCGCAAAATCAAACAGGATAGCGGCGGCCGCCGCTTTTGCCGCATTTTCGCCGAGGCCGGCGTTTACAACAGGGAATATGCCGCCGCGCGTAAAGAGGGAGCAGGCCTCAATATACATCATCAAAAGCAGGCCCGAGAACAGCATTATTGCCAAAATATACCACGGGAAAGCCGGCCCGAAAGCTTTCATCGCGATGCCGCCTACGTAAAACGCGCTTGAGCCGAAGTCGCACAACACTACAGCCGCCGCCCGCCAAAACGTAATAAAGGTAAGCATAGCCGTAGTAAGCACAACGACGCCTTTTATCTTAAACGGCCCAAATTGCGTTACGGAAAAATCGCGGTTCATAATGGTGTCGGCTTAAAAATTAAGCTTTTTTAGGACTTCTTTTGCATTTTGGCAGGCAGTTAACTCGTTGATGAAGGATTCGTTAAAAGTCTCCGCCAAAGCGGCAAGAAGTTTCAGATGCTGGGAAAAATACGAAACCCCCGAAGGCGAAACAAACAAAAACATCACCTTGATAGGGAGGCCGTATTCATCTATAATGCCGTTTGGCAAAACAGCCAGCGCGGCTTCAAAAGCAGAAATATCTTCAATTCGCGCATGAGGAAGGCTTAAGCCCGTATCAAGAGTAGTACTGATGCCTTCTTCCCTCTTTAAGACGGAACGAAGCATCTCTTCGCCGTCCACTTCGCTTAAATCTTTACAGATGGAGCTTACAAGCTTTGTCAAAAGCTCTTTTTTAGAAATTGTATCTCTGATTATAAAAACCCTGTCTTCCTTCAAAACTACAGGGGTTGTTGCTTTCCCTAATGTCATATTAGAATTATATACTACAAAATAATGAAGGTTCTATCAATAGCAGGGTATTAACTGACGACAAAGGCGGTTTTGTGTTAACAACAGATTTCTTCAGGCGCACAATTTTTCATTCTTTTGGTTGTGCGCTCAGGCGCACCCTTGGCAAATAAGCTAATATTCGCAACGTCTAAACTTCGTTTTTTCCAATTTAACAGCAGAAACGACAACAGAATAATTGAAGATTGCTTCCGAGTGCTCCTCACGATACAACCGTTCGTCGCCTCGCGCAAAGACGACACTTTATTTATAACGACAAGAGCAAAAAACCGAGCGTTGTTTCTGCTGTTTAACTGAAAAAGCGAAGCTTGGAATTTGCGTTGCTTAGCTTTTTTGCGTTTGGCACGCGTAAGCGCGCGAGTCAAAAAAAGCGAAGCTTAGAATTTGCGGGGATTAGCTTATTCCGCACATGGCGCGCCGTCGGCGCGCGAGCTAAAAAAACAAAGGGAAAAATGGTCTTTGTCCACCTCAATAAGAGGCGGCTGAGTTCTAAAACATTTCTCCGTCGCAAACTTACAGCGTTCGGCAAAACTGCAGCCCTCAAATATTCTACCCGCAGGCGGCGGCGCGCCTTCAATTGCAGGCAGCCTGTCCCCTCTGCTTTGCAGCGTTACAAGCGAAGATAAAAGCCCTTTTGTATAAGGGTGCGCGGGATTGTTAAAGAGAGTTTCTTTTTGTGCCGTTTCCACTTTCCTGCCGCCGTAGAGCACAAGCACTTTATGGGCGATATCGTTTACTATGGCAAGGTTATGGGTAATAAAAAGTATGGAAAGATTTTTTTGCCTCTGCAGTTTTTTAAGCAGGTCAAGTATTTGTTTTTGTGTGGTAAGGTCAAGGGAGGTGGTAGGCTCGTCTGCTATTAAAACGGCTGGGTTGCAGCAAAGGGCGAGGGCTATCATAACGCGCTGGCGCATACCGCCCGATAGCTGATGCGGATAAGAAAAGAGAAACTTTTTATCTATTTCCACGTCCGATAAAATCCCTTCGGCTTTTTTTAAGGCTTCTTCGGAAGTTATTTTTTCATGCGCTTTAAGTGTTTCCTTCATCAGATTAGCGACGGTAAAAGCGGGGTTAAGGGAGGTCATCGGATCCTGAAAAATCATCGCTATTTTTGCGCCGCGGACTTTGCGCATTTGCTCCTCGCTTAGTTTAAGCAAATCAACGCCGTCCAGCAAAACTTTTCCCGTAACTTTTGCACCCGCGGGTAAAACGCGGTTTAAGGCAAGCGCGCTTATTGTTTTGCCGCAGCCAGATTCGCCTACGACGGCAAGTATTTCCCCGTCTTTTAACTCGTAAGATAAATCGTGGAGGACGGTTAAATATCCCTCTTCGCTGGGCAGGCTTACAGACAGATTTTCCACTTTTAACATATCTAATTATAGCAATTAAGCGCGCGCCGCCCGCGCGGCGCGCCGTGATTTATTTTATCGGCGCGGAAAGCACTTTTACCACTTTATCCTGCACTTGAGACAGGAAAGGCAGCCTGGGCCCGTGTATATTTCCTGCAAGGGCCGATATTTCTTTGGGCACCCAATAGTTCCGGACAAGCGTGGGTTTTAAGCCGCTAAATTCAAGGGAAACCGTAGTCTTAATCGGGAAAAAATCCTTTGTGAACAGAGCCAAGTGGGCGTTAAGACCGCCGCCTTTTAAGTCTTCGGGCAGTTTTATGCCTGGGAAACGCGAATGCGGGTAAATGGTAGCCTTTAAGTGGGGGAGTTTTTGCAGAGTTTTCTCGGCCTGGGCTACGGTCAAAATATCTCTTGTATCGTCTATGGCGTGGGAGGACATTGTGCTTGCGCGCAAGAGGTCAATATCTTTATTTGTCTGGTCAATGACATAAGATACTTTTTCCAGCTCTACGACTACAGGTTTATATTGCGCGTCAAAAACGATTACCTTTACATTTTTTTCCGTCTTATAGAAAAAGCGGTTTATAATTTTTGTGCCGTCGTAGCCCTGCCCCGGCAGACACATATTTTCTCCAAAACCGCTTTGACATGCGCCTCCCAAAACCTCAAAATTATTTATTTTGGTCGTGAGAGTGCTGGGTTTACTGTCGGCAAGAGAGCGGGCGGCGGTCATAGCGTCGTCAAAATCCGGCACGGTGCTGTGCACATCGGTAAGCACTTTGCCGTGCGCTTCAACGGTTATATATTTGCTTTTGGCGGGGCGGATTGTATTTTTAATTTTTTGGGATAATGTCGTCACCGGCCTGAAATCTTTTGTATAGGTAAGCGCGGCAAGATTGCGCCTTTCGTTTTCCCACGAAACCCACTTCGGGCTGTTCAAATAAAACTCAGGCACGGCTTTATCAAGATTCAGAAAAGGGCTTTTACGCGTTTGGTTGAAGAAATCTTTTAACGATACATAAACCTGCTTATCGTTTTTGTATCCTTTTACTTTCATATTCCATAATTTGTTAAATCTGCTGCGGCTTGCGTGAAAGCCCTTTGTTTCAATTTCTTTTACAAGTTCTCCGAAATTGTCGCGCAAAGCTTTTGCCATGGCGTAATTATTTTGATAGGAAAACCCCTGATCAAAAGTATAATCTCTCATTGATATAAGAATATCTTTAAGCTCCGCGTTATGGGAATATAAGGTTCCGTCCCCTTCCGAAATTGCAAGGAGCTTTTCCAAATTATCGTTAAATTTATTTTTATAATAGCCGGAAGGCAGCCTTTTTGTATTTGGTATAAGTCTGCCGTCATACATAAAATTCGGCAGCCTGCCGTTCAGATCCAACGGATCAAGTATGGTGGCTTTGGCGTCGTCCATAGACATATAGTACAGATACTCCATGGTGTTATTTGCTTTTGCTGCGCTCATGCCCTCAATGGCTTCTATCTGATCTCTGGGGCTGAAGTAGCCGTTTTTGTAGTAGTCAATCCACGATTGAGCCAGTTGTTCGTCATTTTTCAACCCGGAAGGATATTCGCCTGTAAAAGGATTTTTCTTTGGAGTTCTTCTGAGCTTAAGAGGCTTAGGCACGGGTTCGCCCGTAACCGCTTTTTGAAATACGGGGCCTTTATAAGCGTCTTTTACCGCGGCGTTTGCGGCCGCATCGGTTTTTGCGGCGGTCTGCGCCGTTTGCGTCGCGCGCGCGGGAGCCTGCGCTTGTCTGGCCAAATCCGCGCTTTGCGCCGCGGCGAGGGAAACTTTTTGGACGGTTTTTCGTTCCAGCGGCGCTGCAAACCGCGGGAGGTTTTTAAGCTGGCCGTTCATAAAGAATTGTCCCAAAGTCATATTTCGCTTACCGGCCAGATATTTTAAGGCTTTGAAATGTTTTATTATCTTTACGCCGTTTTTTAGCGTGGACAGTATCGGCCCTATTGCGGAGGTGGCTATTGCAAAGCCCAATTCTTTCATGACAAAATTTGTGTTCTCCTGGGCGACAAGCCGCGGATCGGGCCGCACAGGCACCGTCACAAGGCATTTATTTTCTTTTGACGAGGTTACATATGCCTGCGCATAGCCGCGGCCGTAGGCATAGGCTATTTTTTGTTTCAGTTCAAAATCATCTTGGGAGGAAATATTAAAAACTTGATAACAATAAAGATTTTCAAGATTTTGTTTATTGAGTTTTTCTTCCTCTTTTGTTAAAGCGGTGTAAGCCATATTTATGTTTGCGTACACAAAAGAAGTAAGGGTGCGTCTGTTAAAAGCAAAATCTTTAAGGACGGGTTTTGCCTCTTTGCCCAGTTCAAACAAAGTGTCCATAGCTGCAATCTGCGCTTGCGCGTTTTTATTGTCCATCACATTTGCGTTTAGTTTTTTTCTTATCAGATTGCCGCCTGCGGTAACTATATTTTGCGTAATTTCGGTTAAATCCGCCGGCGAACCCAAAGCCGCAGCGGCAATCAGAAAACTTTTTGCCATAAGAGCGTTTGCTTCCGCCGAGCCGTAATTGTTAAGGGAAAGTTCTTTTATCAAAGCCAGATATTCCTTCTGTTTTTGACGGGGAGGAGAGATAAAACCTGTTTCCGTTTGTAAGGAAAACTGTTTTTTATCGTTTGCCTCAGCGTACTCTTTTGACCTGAAAGCGAGCCCTAAAGCGCTTAAATTAAGAAAAGAGCAAAGACTGCCGCTGCAGGTTTTGTTTTGCCGCAGATTTTTTTCAAAAATGTCAAAAGCTTTCTGAGCGTCTTCGGCGGTTATCACGCCTTGATGTAATTGTTCCAAAAGCGTGGCGGCGCCTTCGGCCCGCACCTCAAGGTTGGAGGATTTAATATACTCAAGCAGCATGGCATTAAGAAGATTTGTTTTTTCCACGAAGGTTTGGGCGTTATTTTTTTAGACGGCGTCCTCTATTTCCTGCAGCAGCATGTCTTTGGAGATTTTTGCGTGCAACACCTCCTGCTGATGTTTCATCACGTCAAGGGCGTCAAAGGAAAGCGCAGTTACATCGCGCTTGGAGAGGACTTGTTTATAATCGGGCAGCGTGCCGTTTTTGTCAAGCAGCGTCTGCGCGTAAGAAGGCGCCGTTTGGAACAGAGGTATTGCTATGAACAATAATATATATAAAACGATAATCTTTTTGGGTGTCATATAGTTCCTCTTAAATATATTCTATTTGTAAGGATAGAGAGCTGCAAGGGCAGAAAGACCTATTTGCCCCAGGCAAAAGGGCCTACTTATTTTTTGTTTGAGTTATTGCGGCGGCTTCAAATGATATAATGTAGATATGTCAAATGCGAAATTTAATGACGAGCCCAAAATAGCCTACGGTCATAACGGCGTTTTGTATATAAATCTTACAAACCGCTGTCCCAACGCGTGCGTGTTTTGTATGAAAACGCCGCTTGCCATGCGCTACTACGAACATAATTTAGACCTAAAAGGCAAAGAGCCTTCAGCCGAGGAAACTTTATCGGCCGTGCGCGCGCAGCTTAAAAAAGCGGCTTATAAAGAAATAGTTTTTTGCGGCTACGGGGAGCCTACCATGCGCCTTGAAGTTTTGCTTGAGACGGCAAAAACGCTCAAAAAAGAATTTCCGCAAATACCGCTGCGGCTTAACACTTTGGGGCTTGCAAACGCCGTCTGCGGGCGCGACGTAACGGGTCAGCTTTGTGAAAACATTGACAAAATAAGCGTAAGCATAAACAGTCCTTATAAAGAAGAATGGATAAAAATAGTGCGTCCGCAGCAAAAATACGCGGCCGGCGGCTTTGAAAGCGTGCTTAACTTTATTAAGCTTTGCGCGCAAAAGGCAGATACCACCGTTACGGTTGTTGACAAGCAAAACATTGATATTGAAGCGGTAAAAAAACTTGCGGCTTCTCTGGGAGCCAATTTCAGGTTGAGGGAATATGTCGGCAAAGAGCTGCCATAAAGGCAAAAAGAACTGTACCGTTTCAGGGGCTTTATTCTACGGCCTTTGCACGGCTGCGGGTGCTTTTTTGTTTATGTTTGCGCTCAATGATTTTCAGGTTTTTGCAAAAGATTTGGAAAAATCAAAAATAGACGCTTTGGCCGTTTTATCCTCTCAAAGCGATATGACCGTTTTGCCCTCCACAGTAGGAACGGAAGAGGATATTTCCCCGCGCACGGTAACTTTCAGGCTGCCTTTTTGGGCCTGTCCCGAAGGGGCTGAAAAAGACGGCATTTTCCTGAAAGCGGATTTTAACTTATGGGGCGCGCGCGAAATTGCGCTTGAAAAGACCGAAGAAGGCTACGCCAAAACTTTATTTTTGCCCAAAGGGGAATATAAATATTATTTCAGCGCGGGTTCTCTTGAGATAAAAGATCCGCAGTGCGACGGTAAAATAGAACTTGAGGGCAAAGAAGTTTCGCTTAAAAAAGTTTCTTAAGCTTAAGCAGTTTAATTTTTTTATCGGCCTTTTGGCGCAATTGCTATGGAAGAATTTTCCTTTACCTCCTTAAATATTGAAGATACCCGCCGTTTTGCGCGCGTTTTGGCGCGCGGCTTAAAGGGGGGCGATATTGTCTTTTTGAGCGGGCCTATAGGCGCTGGCAAGACGGTTATCGTAAGCGCCTGCGCGCGTGCTTTGGGTTGCAAAAAGAAACCTGTGAGCGCAAGTTTCAGCCTGATGAAAAAGTACGAAAGCGCGAAAAATGTTTTATATCATATTGATTTATTTCGTCTGAAAGAAGAGGAAATGTTTAATCTGGGCTTTGAGCCTATGCTTGAGGACGAAACTTCCCTAATCTTTGCCGAGTGGCCTTTGGCGGCGCAAAACTTTTTCCCAAAAGACCGTCTTGAAATTACGCTTGAGCTTTGCGGCGGCTCAAAGCGAAAGATAATTTTAAGCGCAAAAGAAAAGAGAAGCAAGAGGCTTCTTAAAGACCTTAAAAAAATCTTAAAAAAATAATTTATGCAAAAGAAAAAAATACAAGAGAAAATAAAAAAAGAAATGGCGCAAAACCTTAACGCCCGTCAAATCTGCGGCAACGGAGATATCTGCAATGTCGGCGCCCAAAACCCGCTGCTTGTAATTGACAGCTCCTGCGTCCCGCTGACGCTCGGCGTTTGTGTCGGCGGCAAAACTTACGGCGTGCAAAAAGACGGCCTTAAACAGGAAGAATACTTATTTCCCTTAATAACAAAACTCTGCAAAAAAGCAAAGATTAAATTTAAGGATATTAAACAGGTTTTTTTTATAAAAGGCCCCGGGCGTTTTACCGGAATAAGAATTGCAATTACTTTGGCCTCCGTCCTGAAAGAACTTTGCGGGGCAAAAGTATTTTCCGCCACGGTTTTTGACGCGCTTAAAGAGTCTGCGCTTGGCGATAAAACTTTTAAGGCGTGGAGCAAAAAAAATCCAAACGGATTTTTAATTACTGCAGCGCACGCTTTCAGGCAGGAATATTTTATCTGCGCCTATGCTTTGAAGCCTGCCGCCGCAAAAGGGGTAATCCCCGACGGCGCAGACGGCGGGGGCCCGCGCGCGCAATTGCAGCTTGCCGCCTTGGAGCCCAAGTGGCTTGACCTTGAGGGCGTAAGCAGATATTTTGCGCGGCTTAAAGCGCCTCTTTTTATCGCGGGTTTGGGATTAGACTCAAAGCCGCTTAAAAACTTTTTTCCCGCAGGCGCAAAATATTTTTATGCGCGCGGGGCCGCAAATAAAGTTTGCGCGCAAACTTTATTTGCGCTTGCCCGTCATAAAATACAAGCGGCCGAGGAAGGCGCAAAAGAAGAGCAAGATGTTTTTACGCCGCTATATCTTAAACCGGCGCGTTTTGAGCTTGCTCAAAAAGCCGAAAATAAAGATTTGCGGGATGTAAAATGATGACTTGTTTTTTGCGCAGAGCGCTTGCAAAAGACGCGCAAATTCTTTGTCAAATTGCGTGCAGCGACAGCTTTTGCGCAGCGTGGAGCGCGGCTGATTTTGAAAAAGAAATTGCAAATCCCGCGGCGGCGGTTTTTGTAATTGAGGAGGAGCAAAAGCCCTGCGCGTTTATTTGCGCGCGCTATGTTTTCCCTTCTGCGGAGATTACCGATTTTGCGGTTTTGCCCTCGCATAAAAGGCGCGGGCTTGGCTCAAAACTGCTTAAAGGGCTTGTGGATTTTCTGAAAGAAAAAGGGGTAGAAGAAATCACGCTTGAAGTTAATTGCAAAAACGCGCCCGCACTGGTTTTGTACGAAAAAAATTTATTTAGGGCGGTGTCGGCAAGAAAAAAGTTCTATAATAATACCGATGACGCTTTGCTCTTAAAAAGGAATATATGAAAAACAAAAAAACATTTTCTATTTTTTTATCTTTCTTTATCTTAGCCTCCGCTTGTGCCTTTGCAGAGCAAACCCCTTCTGAGAACAAACCTTCTGCGCAAAACGCCGAGCCGCAGGCCGAGCAAGCCGCCCCTTCACAGGATACTTACTCCCAAACGCCGAAACTTGAAGCCCTGAGCCCCGATTTTTACAAGATTTTTCTTGCCGCGGCGTGGAACGAGCAGCAGGGCAATCTCAAAGAGGCCTACGCTTTTTATAAACAAGTTGACGAGGCTTTGCCCAAAGATGTTACGATAACAAGTTCCCTCTTCAATCTTTCTTTGGTTTTGGAAGATAAAGAAGGCGCGGTTAAATACGCCGAAATCCTAGGCGAGATAGATGCCGGCAGCGCCAGAACTTTAAGCGCGCAGGCAAGTTCTTTATGGGCGCAGGGCAAGCTTGAGGAAGCGGTAAAAGTATTCCAAAAAGCTTTGGCAAAGAATATGGAAGGCGACGATATTTTCCTAAAATACATTTCTCTCTTAAGCAATATAAATAAAGACAGGGCTTTGGCCGAACTTGAAAAATACTCAAAACAAAATCCTAATATCAGCGCGATGACGGCTATGCAGATAGGCGGATTTTATATGATGGGCCGCGATTATGGAAGTGCGGCAAAATATTACAAAGAGGCTTCTGAAATTATACCTCAGGATCCCGCGCCTTTTTACAACCTTGCCAAAATTTACGAGATTATGGGCCGTCAGGACGATGCCCTGAAAGTCTATCTTGAAATGGAACGGCGCGGTATGGCAGATGCTGAAATTTACACTAAAATCGGCGCGTATTACGTTCTTAACAAAGACGAAGAAAACAGCACAAAATATTTTTTGAAAGCAAAAGAGCTTGACGCGGGGCAGCCTTCGGCCTGCAAGTTTTTATCGCTGCAGGCTCAGGAGCGCGGAGACTGGCAGACTGCCGAACAGTATTTGCGCGAGAGCCAAACCTGCTCTGAGGAGGCGGCCTGTCAGGTGAAAATAAGCTATTTCTTAAACCGTCAGGGCAAATACGAGGAAGCCTCGCAAACCCTGAAATCGGCCTACGAGCAATTTAATAATTCCGAAGTCGGTTTTTACTACGCTTTATCTTTGGTTGATTTGCGGGATTATAAAGGCGCGCAAAAAGTTTTTGAGAGAATTTTAGCGCGTTCCAAAGGAACGGAAACTATTTTATTTAATTACGCCTTAGTGCTTGAACGCCTTAAAGAATATAAAAAGATGAGTAAAGTTTTGGAAGATATTATAATATTATCGCCTAAAAACGCTCAGGCTCTTAACTTTCTGGGCTATTATCTGGTGGATAAAACCAAAGATGTAAAGCGCGGCGGGGAACTTATAAAAAAGGCTGTCGCCCTCCAGCCTGAAGAATACGCTTTTATAGATTCTCTGGCGTGGTATTACTATAAAACCAAGCGTTACGAGGAAGCCGATAATTTGCTTGCCAGCATTATGCCTCAGGCGCAAAAAGACGCCGAAGTGCTTTTGCACGCGGCTTTGGCGCAGGAAGCCGTTTCAAAGTACAAAGAAGCGGGCACAAATTTTGAGGCTGTCTTAAAGCTTGAACCTGAAAATAAAGCGGCAAAAAAGGGCTTAAAACGCGTCCAAAAAAAGCTTAAATAAAAACCGCTTTTTTTATTGAAGCTTGAGCGCAGAAAGATAAATATATAAAATATATTGACTTTTAAGTTAAAAGTTGCGAAAATGATAATAGAGTATTTTTAAGTCCGTACAGGGCTCCAACCCTTTTTGTGTTTTAGTATAGTATTGTTTTGTTGTCATTTTACCGTCGTACGGTAAAAAATCTAAATGTGTTTGGTAAATAAATTTATGATTAAAAATCACAATAAGAATATGGCAAACGGTTTTATAAATTATAACGGCAAAGGCTTAACGGCAAAAATGTTAGTCTTTGCTTTTGCTCTTTTAGGGCTAGGCGTTTTTGCAAACGCGCAGACGGCTATGGTAACAAGAAATTTTGTTGCCTATCCCGTAACCCCGGATACAACTAATTTCCAGTGCGATATCAGCACTAGCACGGCAGGCGAAGACGCCAATGACCGCTCTTTTGTAGACGCGGCAATTTCCGGCGCGAATGTGCAATCTTTAGACCCGTGGGTAAACAGCGCTTTAATTGAATACGACCAGCCTTTTCCCGACGCCGAAAGCCCAAATTTATATCCCAATCATTGCTTAACTTTATGCGCCGACGTTACCTGCGTCAACCCCCTGCGCAAAGCCACCGCGCCAAACGGCGATCAAATTGTTTCTGAAGCAAGCGGCGATTTCCCGATACAAACGATTTACTTCCAAATTTTCAAATATCAAAAAAACGGCAACCCTTACAACGTAGATTCCACGCCGCCCGTGCGCACTATTGCGCTTTATCCTCAGGACGAAGGCAATATATGCAACGGCGTCGGGATATATAACAAAAGCGCCGGCGAGAGCGACTATAAAGCTACTGACAGCAAAAGCTGCTGCGATACCACGTATTGTAATTTTGAAAGCGGTGAGGTTACAAGCGATACTTATAAAACCTGCGCCAGCACCTGCAAGGCTTTCCAGAACGACGATGTAAACGTTGCTCTTGCGCAATGCGAGGCGGGCAAAACATATCTTAATTTCTGCACGTCGTGGGACGGCATGTTTGAGATTGACGGGGAATTTGGCAAAAGCAACGGGCAGTACGGCTACAGGGCTACTATAAAAAGCGATTGGCCCGGCGACGGCATTTCCACCGCGCAGGTAACCGTTGACCACACCGTCGTCTATCCTGGCGGACCTCAGATACCCATACAGGTAGATGTAACAAATATACACAGCGTAAGAAGTTCGGCCACTTTGGTGGGCAGCAACGTAATAGTCGGCGCGCAGCCCTATAAACTTTCTTACCGCTTGAGCAAAGACTCTTTGATGACAATAAGGATAACCGATCCTTCCTCCGACGAATTGCAAAGAACGCTTATCCAAAACGAACCCAGACTCGGCGAAGGCCAGCAGGGCGGCGCGGAAACCGACAGCGCCGTTACCGAGCAGGAAGCGTGGGACGGCAGGGATAATCAGGGCCTGCTTTTACCCTACGGCAACTATGTAGTTTCTTTCCAGGCGCAAAGCCAGGACGAATGGAGCGGCACCGACGCTTACGACTTAAGCAGAACCACTACACGCCAACTTTCTTTGGATCCTCTTAAAATTACCGATATTTCGGTTACGGGCCTTACAAAAACTTCCACTGCTTACGCCATGCTTTCCTATATGCTTACGGAAGCGGCCACGGTCCATGTGGGCATATATTCCCCGGGCACTTCTTTTACCGGCGATATAAATATGGTAAACGGCGACGGTACGGTTAAAACCGATATCGGCGCGCCCATTAACGGCTATAAACTTGCCGAAGTTACCGAGCAAAAAGGCCGCAGAGTCGGCGTTAATACCAAATGGGACGGCATGTGCTGGAACGCCGAAGGCTGCCAAGCCTACGGCTATAACGTAGGCGCGGCTTTACCCGACGGGGATTATGTTTATGTAGTTTGGGCGGAAATACCTTATGCAGAAGGACAGACTAAAACCATAAACGGCATTACCTGGGACGGCGTAAAAACAAGGATTTTCTATACGGGAGCTATCCCCGTACAAAGAGGTCTTCCCGAGATTTACGTAGAGCCCGTGGGACAGAGCACCATAGGCTCAAGCCCGACGGCTTTCGGATTGGATCCTTTTATTTTCAGATATTCCTTATCAAGAGACAGCATTGTAACGGCCGAAGTTGTTACCACCAGCGATAACAGTACGGCTACGACCGAAGATACTTCTTACGTGGTAAAAACGCTTATTAACAATCAGGTGCAGGCTTCCATTAATATGAATGTGTTTACGTGGGACGGCAAAGATGATAACGGCCGCTACGTTTCCCCGGGCACTTATATGTTCAGGGTTGTGGCAAAAGACAGCCTTTTCCCCGAGAAGCAGGTAACTTCCACGGTGCAGTTCCCCATAGATTTATTCAGGGTGGTTGACGTTGCGGCCACGCCTATTATGGGCGACGCTACCTCTCAGGCCTCAATAAGCTACGCTTTATCAAAGAGCATGGATGTTACTTTGGACATTTACGCCAAGAACGTAATTATCCCCAATCCCAACGATAGTACCAAATGCGCCTGGCCGCCAGTGCCGTGTACTTCCCAGCCGGTAACGGTTGACACCAACACCTGCTGCATCTATTATGATCCGAGCAATATCGGCACCTATCCGATAGCCCCCGTAAAAAGCTATACCGGCACAAGACCGGGCGAGGGCGTTATGATAACCGAGCTTTGGGACGGCTTGCTCTATAATGAGGGCAACGCTTCTTCACAGGAAGTTATGGCCGACGATATGTATCCTTATATGATATACGCAAAGGCCGATGTCGCAAGCTCTTTATATTATAAGGTAAGTACAACAACGGCAAATCCCGTTCCGCAGGCGGCGGAATTTGTTTCTTCGCAGGACGCTACAGATAAACCTACGGGTTATATAACCATATCGCGCGGCCCCGTCTATTTTACTTCAATAAAAATTAGCCCGACGCAGCCCCAGCTTCACTATTCTTCGGAAACTATTTATATTCCGACCTACGAAGTGCAGTTCGGGGTAACAAGAACGGCAAAAGTTACGGTGGAGGTGCGCTCCAATTCCGATAATGTCTGTTCCGACAGCAACGGCAATACGGGCAAAGACGTTGTCTGCCGCACGCTTACGGCAACAAGTTTTGCCAGCGGCGGCACGGTGCTTAACAGCCAGTCCATTTATGAAGCCGAAGTGATAAATAAACTTTACTGGGACGGCAAAGACGAAAAAGGCAATTACGTAAAAACGGACGCTTTTCAAATCCGCTTTACGGCAGTGCCTTATCCGCAGCCTTCGGGCGCGTCGGCTACGGCAAACCAGACTGTGGAATCCAGAATTCTTAACGTCAATAACTTCCAAGTGTTTGACCGCTATGTCTGGGACGTAAGCCCTTCCACAAAAGGCGTGGGCAAGTTTGCCTATCAGATTTCCGTTCCTATGAAAGTGGCCATACAGATTCTTAAACCCAACACTAGAATAGCCAACCCCAGCGAGGGTACTCTTATTGACCCTGCCACCGGCGCGGTGGTAGACGAGTCCAATATCAAAGCGGTTTTGGTCAAGGCAATTATCGGCACAAGGCCGCATCTTGTGGCTATAGAAGACGTTTGGGACGGTACGGACTATGCCGGCCAAAAAGTGCCCGACGGCGCCTATCCGTTTAGGTACGTTACTGTTCTTAACTCCTATGATATGGACAGCATTACCGGCGCAATTACCAATACCGCGACGCCTATACAGCAGGTGGTGGCCGATTGGGATAAATTTATTAACCTCAACATCATCAACGTCGCCAACGGGGACAGCTGGTACGCCGATTTGGATTGGAAAGACAATCAAGTAACAATGTTCTTCCCCAACCCGCTTAAACAGGATTTCGGCCAGTTTGAAATCACAAAAGTACCCGCGCCCGGCTATGTAACTATTAAGATTTACAATATTGCAGGCGACCTTGTAAGAGAAGGCGGATACAATTGTATAAACGCCATTGGCGTAACAGCCACGCTTGAGCAAATTAACGCCGAAGGCGGCCTTAAGCCCGATTGGACCACAAACAGCGGCAGCAGTTCCGCCATAGTCGGAGGCAGAAACTTTGCCCTGCGCTGCACATGGGACAGGACCAACCAAAGCGGCAAGAAAGTGGCGCGCGGTTTATATTATGCCATTATGACTTTGGACCCGACGTACGGCAACGCAAGCAAGTCTCAAAAAGTTATTAAGATTCTAATACCATAAAGGCGGATAGTTAAGTTTATGAAAAATATAAGAACAGTCAAAGTTTTAACGGTAATTGCAACGCTTTTAGTGTGCTTAAGCGCCGCTAACGCAAGCGATATAAGCGAAAGTGCGGGTACAAGCGCAGGGGCGTTCCTGAAGCTTGACACCGGCGCGCCCGAAGCGCAGGCTATGGGCAATGCTTTTACGGCTTTATCCTACGGCACGCAGGCTTTGTTTTGGAATCCGGCTGGTATCGCCACCTCCACCACCAGAGAAGTGCAGGTTTCCCATCAGCAATGGTTTGAGGGCGTGGGCGACAGCGCTATAGGTTACCTCCAGCCGATAGGCAAAACGGTGGTCGGCGGCACGCTGCGTTATTTAAGGTTAAGAGACGTTGATTTTAGAAACGAGTGGGGCATCCCCTACGATTACACCGGCGACGTTATGCAGGACTTTGTGGCTACAGTCAGCGTTGCAAGAACGTTCTTTACCATCTTAGACCTCGGCGCAACGGCAAGGTATATAAACGAAAATAACTTTGACGTAAGACACGTAAACGCTTCCTTTGACTTGGGCGCAAAACTGAGACTGTTTAATAATAAAGTTATGCTGGGCCTTATGGGGCAAAACTTAGGCGATAAAGACGACGTGCCCACAGCCGTAAAAGGCGGCGTTGCCTTTAATACCAAATACTTTACCATTGCCGGCGAAATAGAAGATTATGTAGACGATAAGACACGCTACGGCGTCGGACTTGCAATACATATGCCTGAGGAAATAGTACAAGTCGCTTCCTTTGACTTAAGAGTGGGCTATTATAACCGCGAGAACACCGGCTACGGCGAAGACGGCGATTTGTCGGAAAAAATCGGCCTTGAAAACACTTCTAAAATCAGCTTGGGTTTTGGGTTTTACAGCAACGAAGTTTTCGGCTACGGTGTAGGGCTTGATTATGCGATGAGGCCTTCTGGCGCTTTAGGCACAGCGCATCAGATTGCCGTAAGATTGCAGTTTTAAGTAAATTGCGGAGGCGGCTATGAAAGTTGCGGTAAAAAATAAGAAAGGGCAGGCGGTCGTAGAATACGTGCTTACTACGGCGGCATTGTTTGTAGCCTTTATAGTTTTTTATCAGGCGTACAGCTGGCTGGTGCCAAAGCAGTTTGAGCAGGGGGCAAAAGTAATACTCTCTGTTTACGAATTGGATATGACGATGGAGTAAAAAGTTTTGACAAATTACGGAGGATAGTATATGAACACAGTAGCAAAAATACATTTGGCCTTTTTTAAGGCTTGCCAAGCCGTAAAAAATAAAAAAGGGCAAAATACGGTTGAGTACATGCTGATGCTTTTGGTCATAGTGGGCGTGGTGTTTGCCGTAGGCGCGCTTATTAAAGCCTATATGCCTGATCTGTTTCAGACCTTCAAAGATAAAATCAGCGGCAACGCGGAAAATATTTAATCGCGGGGTTATTTGGGCCGATATTTGAAAATGATTAAGAAAAGTGATGGGCAAACGGTAATTGAGTTATTATTGATTTTGCCGGTTTTGATGATGATAATTTTTGTCATATTGGAACTCGGCAACATTGCCTATCATACGATAATTGCCCATCACGCTTCTTATGAACTTGCAAGAGTAGGCTCTATGGTTGGCGTAAAAAAGCCAAGCGGCGGTACGGACGCAGGCCGCGTGCAGTCCAAGATGAAGGAAGCTTTGGAAAATATGTTTGGGTTCCGCAAGGCCGAACTTATGCAGTTCTCCGCGGTGCTTAAACAAACGAGTACGGACCCGCAGGTAAGAACGCACGTAAACGAAGATTTGATAGTAACGCTGGTATACAGGATAGATTTGCTGTTTCCTCTTACCAGTTATGTATTGGCAGACGAGCCAAAAAGGCTCGGAATCAAGAGGATAAAAGCGGCGGTGCGTATGCCTGTTGAGCGTCCTCTCATAAACTGAAAGCGCTTTTGGCGCAAAAGATTTGAAGTTATTTTTACTTAAGGCCGTATATTGCGGCCGATACTGAAAGGAGATTTACAATGAATAAAAAGAATTTCGTGATACCGATTATTTTTGCGGTGGTGGCCGGCCTTATGTATTGGCTGGTTTTGAATATGGCGCAGGGCAGGCTGCGCGATGCAAACAAGATGGAACGCGTAGCAGTAGCTTCCGTTGATTTACCAGAAGGCCGCCAGATAGCGCGCGCCAACATTAAGATAGAAGATATTCCTTTGGCGTTTATACAAAAAGACGCTTACGTACTTTCAAAGGGCGCCAATATTTCCGAAATTGAAAATTTAGTTACAAAGATAAATATTGCAAAAGGCAATCAGATAACGAAATCGGCCATCACGAGCCTCAGTCCGGAGGCGGGCATAAGCCTCAAAGTTAAACCTACTTTCAGGGCTTTTATTTTACCTATTGACAACAGCATATCAAGCTTAATCAAACCGGGAGATAAAGTGGATATACTGCTTACTTTTGAAGCCCTCCTAAAAACCGGCGGTAAAGAAAGAATGACGGCCACCATACTCCAAAATATACAAGTTTTGGGCGTAGGCTCAAACTTAGGCCAGGGTATGGACGCAGACGCAAGAGCCAACGCCGCCAACAGGGAAGCCAATAACGCCGCTTTTACCGACAGGTCTGTTTTAAGCTTGTCTTTAAGTCCTATTGAGGCGCAGTATCTGGCCTTGGCAAGAGAAGAAGGAGAGATTACCGTAATAGTAAGATCGGCAGGAGACGGCAAACGTCACCAGCTTGACGTGGCAAGTTTTTCAAGGTTGTTTAAGTAACGGAGATTTTCAAAATTATAAACAGGAATTAACAAATGAAAAATAACAAAATTCTTTCCAGAGGTTTGATTCTTACTCTAGCCGCCTTAGCTTTGCCCTTGTGTGCCGACGCGGCCAAAAAGACTGATTTGGTGTCGGTCAGCGCCGACATAGTGGAAATAAGCGGTTCGCTTACAACGTCCAAAGGGTTTTCTTGGAACCAGTATTTGGATTTCAGCGAGTCGGAAATCCCCGGCATTTTTTCAATAGGCGAGTTTGAGAGGAAATCCCTTCTTGAAACGCGTCTTAAACTGATGGAAACTGAGGGTAAAGCGCAAATACTTTCAAACCCAAAGGTAATAGCGCGTTCCAATACAAGCGCAAATTTTTCGGCCGGCGGTTCCATACCGTATCCGAAGGTGGAAAATCAGGTTGCAGGCGTTGAGTTTAAGGATTACGGCGTAAAGCTTGACGTTATGCCCACAATTATCCCAGAGCGTGATAAAATTATTGTCGTTCAGATGGAAATTGAGCTTTCCAACCCCGATTATTCAAAGCCTATTGTAATTAACGGCACGTCGGTGCCTTCGCTTACAAAACGTTTTTTAAGGTCGGAGGTGGAGTTAAACAGCGGCGAAACTTTAGTAATAGGCGGGCTTAAAAGCAGCTCGCGCTCTGTGGCTGAAGACAGAGTGCCCATACTCGGCAAAATACCTTTGATAGGATTATTGTTTAGGACTAAGGATGTCACGGAAGAGCAACGCTCTTTATTCCTGTTTATCACAGTTGAAATCGTGGAGTAAATTATGCAAGAAACGCAAACCTCGCAAGGCATACCTCGCGTAATCGCTTTCACGGGCCCTAAAGAGGGCGCGGGGAAAACAACTCTTGTGTTAAATCTGGCGGTAGCATGGGCCGAGACGCAAAAGAGGCCTGTACTTATAGTTCCGCTGGACCCGCTTGCAAGGCAGGAGCACGGTTTTTATCTCGGCATCAGAAAACCCGTTACGGTTACCGATTTGGTAAGGGCATTGGGCTCGGGGGCAATTGCTATTGCCGGCGGGCTTTTGCGCGGCAAGGTTTCTATGACTCAGGTGGGAGTAGGCGTTATGCCTCTTGGCAATACGCGTCAGGAGGTATCTATGATATCTCCTAAAGTTTTATTGCCCATACTTTCGCGCCTCCAGCAGACTTTTGATATATTTTTAGATGTTGATTCCAGTTTCCCTATGGAATCTTTTGCTTTTGACATTGCCGATAAAGTGTTTTGGGTTACCAACTGTACGCGCCCGCACTTAAACACGGCCGTTTCAATGTTTACCGATTTTAAGGAAATGCATTTTCCAATAGACAGGGTGGATATAATCTGCAATCAGTACAATTTGCCGGGCGCTATTGACCATGAAGAAGTAAATGAGTTTTTTATTAAACTCGGCCGCGAGCCTATTGTGTACCTTACGTGGGAGGAAAGCGTCTTTGAAGCCTCAAATAAAAGAGAAATTGAGATACTTGTAAACCGCAGTTCGGTTTGGGTGCAGGAAGGCTTAAGACCTATTATTAAAGTTATTGAGGATACGTCTCCCATACAAAAAACGTGGACTACGGCAGTTGCGGATAATGACTTTGTTTCAGCGGCGAAAAATATCTGGGAAGCGGCCGCGTTTTCCAACGGTGTTCGCGCGGCAAATCATACGGATACTTCTTTAGACAGGGATCTTTCTTATTGGGACGATTTGAAACAGCAGGTCCACAAAGACGTTATCAAAACCCTTGAGGTGGAGCGTATCGTAATCAGCGAAGAGGGCACGCAAAACGAGCAGACGCGAAAGCGCGTTTCGGTTATTATTGACGATGTTCTGCGCAAGAAAGCAAACGTCCAGCTTTCGCGCGACCAAAAGATAAGATTTATAAATGAGCTCTTGGACGAAATTTTGGGCTTGGGGCCTCTTGAAGCTTTAATGAGGGATCCTTCCGTTACGGAAATTATGGTTAATTCCTACGATAAGATTTTTATAGAGCAAAAAGGCAGATTGACACTGACCAGATATAAATTCAGAAATAACGAGCAGGTCATACAAGTTATCAAAAGAATAGTGGCCCCGCTTGGCAGGCGTATAGATGAAAGCGTGCCGCTGGTGGACGCGCGTTTAAGGGACGGCTCGCGTGTAAACGCCATTATTGCGCCGCTTGCTGTATCAGGTCCGTCTTTGACGATAAGACGCTTTTCGCAAAAGCCGTTCGGGCCGGAAGATTATTACCGCTTCGGCACTATTGACGAGGCTACGATGTACTTCCTTGAGTCTTGCGTAAAGCTGCGTAAGAATATTATTATCTGCGGCGGTACCGGTACTGGTAAAACTACATTTTTGAACGCTCTTTCGGGTTATATCCCGCACGAAGAGCGTATTGTTACTGTTGAAGACACTGCGGAGTTAAGATTGCAGCAGGAACACTGGGTGTCGCTTGAAAGCCGTCCGCCGAACGTGGAAGGCAAAGGCGCTATAACGATTAAAGATTTGGTTATCAACTGTCTGCGTATGAGGCCCGACAGAATTGTGGTAGGCGAGTGCCGCGGCCCCGAAGCTTTGGACATGTTACAGGCTATGAACACGGGCCACGAAGGCTCTTTAGCCACCATACACGCCAATACGCCGCGCGACGGGCTTACGCGTCTTGAGGCTATGTGCATGATGGCCAGTGCAGATTTGCCTATTTGGGCTATCAGGGAGATGATATCTTCTGCCGTTAACGTTATAGTGCAGCTTTCAAGATTTTCCGACGGTACAAGAAAAGTTACTTATGTAACGGAAATCTGCGGACAAAAAGAAGGCACTATACAAAGCAAAGATTTGTTCCGCTACACCCAAACAGGCGTTGATAAGGAAGGCAAAGTGGTAGGCTCCTTCGGCCCGACGGGCGATTTGCCGGGCTTTTTCAACGAGTTTAAGGCTAAAGGCATAGACGTCCCTCAAGAGACTTTCAAAGTCCATCAGGGGGCATAGGTTGGTAAAATGATTAAAAAGTTTTTTATTTCACTTATGGCAACGGGTTTATTTACTCTCTGCGCTTACGGGCAGCAGAATCTGTTTAATGATGCGCAAACCCTTAAGATTGCCTGCGCGAAAGAAAAACTTTACGCTATTTATAATTTTTTTGATACGTCAAAACCGCAGAATCAAAAAGCTTTTATGCCCGACGCCTGCGGCACGGTTTCAAAACCCATACAGGTGCCCGCTTGGTTTCAGGAGGATTTGACCTCAAAAATGCAGGCGCGCGTTTTGTGGGAAATACCGGGCGAAAATCCCGAGGAAAAGGAATATATCAATGAGCCCGAAATCTGGCGCGGGGCCATAGCGCGCGTCCACGATATTCTTACTTTGGCAGAGCAGATAAACGACGGGGCGCTTTATTCTTCTCAGGAAATTATGGAAAAGCTCGGTAATATAAGAACAAGATATCTTATTGAGCTTGACCGTCTTAATACGAATCCCGCCCTTATAAATTATGACATACGTGAGAGTATGGACGGCAGGGGACGCATGCTTCTCTCAACGCTGGAGCTTATTAAAGACGAGATGGACAGCGCCTCGGAATCTTTTGTAAGTTCCCCGAAAATATGGCGTTCAAAATTTAAGAAATCAATTTTGGGCATAGCGGTGCTCTCAAACAGTTTATACGGAGATATAGTTTCAAATCCGGCCCCGCTTATGCCGGAAAATTATAAAAAGAGCACGATTGCGCCTATACTGCTTGCGGCCCTTATGCTTTTGGGTATGATAGCGGTTATGTTCTTTACATACAGCCTTTTAAGTTCGCGCGG
>CAZNCX010000003.1:22353-27173 GCA_964571655.1 uncultured Elusimicrobium sp.
TGCAAAAAAGCGCGCATTGGGCCGACGATTATTCCCGCCAGTTTTTGAGCATAAACGTAAGATATCTTGTCTTTACCACGGTGGGGTTTTTTACTTTTGCGGGCATATTTTTAGGCCTTGCCGCGGGGGGGATGTTCGGCCTCATTCTATTTATAACATTTTTTACCGCGGGGTTGGGGCTGGGCATAAAGATACCGGGCATTTTGCTTAATTTTCTTAAAGTGCGCCGCGGGGAAAAAATAAACAAGCAGCTTATGGACGCGCTGATATTGCTTTCAAACTCTCTTAAATCGGGTATGGATATAGTACAGGGATTTGATATGGTTTCAAGGGATTTGCGTCCGCCTATTTCCGAAGAGTTTTCTTTGGTGGTAAAAAATTACAATCTGGGCACGCCGTTTGAAAAAGCTTTGGAAGGCATGGAAGACAGGGTGGAATCGCGTCTGCTTTCTTATATGGTAAAAGCGATTATTCTGCAAAGACAGGTCGGCGGTAATTTGACGAAGATTTTTGAACGTATCGTGGAAAACATCAGGGAAGAGAGCAAACTTGAGGAAAAGCTGAGCGCCATGACCGCACAGCAGAGGATACAGGCGGCAGTCGTCGGTGTTATGCCGTGGCTGATGACAAGCGTTTTGTTTGTTTTCCAGCCCAGCACAATGATAAACTTTTATTCCCAGTTTTGGGGATTTATTATCTTAATTATTTGTATATTCTGGGTAATTGTGGGTATGAAAGCTGTGCATAAACTCGGGGAAATCAGAGTATGAAAATAACGATATATCTTATATTGCTTAACGTTATAGCAGCCTTCGGCTCCTTAGCTTTTATGCTGTTTTTTTACAGAATACTTATACCCGCGCCGAAACAGGAATCTATTGCCGATTTGGAAGCAAAACAGATAAAATCCGCCTCCAGTTTTTCGCGCCTGCGCCCGAACGAGAATCTGCTTGACCGCTTTGCCTTTTTTATTCTTAAACTTTTCAGAATACAAGGAAGTCTTGAGGAACAATGCATGCTTCTTGGCAATCCTACAACCCCGCAGCCCGTTGATTTGTTGTTTCAAAAGATTTATATGGGGACGCTTATCCCTCTGGCCCTTGCGCTGTTATTTAGAAGTTTCTGGCCGTTAATTTTTATTCCGCTGGCTTTTTTTATTCCTGATTTGCGCGTTAAAGGCCAAATACAAAAAAGGCAGCAGGAGCTGGTCGGCAACTTTGCGACTATGGTGGATTTACTGGCACTTGTTATTGAGTCGGGCCTTGACTATATGACAGGGCTTGAGCGTATTATAAAAATAGCACGCAAGAAAACTTTGCTGGAAGAAGAAATAGATAAAACGTTAAATGAAACTAAACTTGGCTATTCGCGCAGGGAAGCGCTTGAAAGATTTTCCGCCAGAACCGGCGTTCAGGATATCCGTTCTTTTGTGGGTTTAATAGTACAGTCCGACGAACTGGGCACGAGCCTTGTGGAGCTGTTGCGTAATTTTTCGGCGGATTTAAGATTCAGGAGAATAAATAAAGCCGAAAAACTTGCCGCTCAGGCTTCAACAAAGATGTTAATACCGATTTTTATTTTTATACTGCCGGTGGTGTTTATTTTGATGCTGGCGCCGATGTTGAAAGATTTTTTGAAGAGCGGTATGCCGTTTTAACGAGGATAAGTTTATGAAAAAACTATTATTTTTACTGCCGTTATTTGCGATGAATATTTTTATCTCCGCCCAGGGTATAGACCGCCCTATGAGGGAAAAGGGCAAAGAAGCCGGCATGATACTTGACCTGCAAAAAATTTCTTTGGGTACTATTGCAAATGTGGAGCAAAAAAAGCAATACCTTTCCACCATACAACTTGAGAAGCAGCGCATACAAAACTTTACGCTGCGTATGGTCTACGAGAACGCCTACGACCTCTACAAGCGCGGCGATTATCAACGCGCTCAGGAGCTTGCAAACGTAATTTTAAGCATAGATCCCAGCCTTACCAAAGCCCAGACTCTGGCAACGGAAGCGGGGCGTATGTCCGCCTACGGCACGATATCCGAGACGGAAATTATCAATATGAAGTTTGAAGAGGCTATAGCCCTCTATAAAGCCGGCCGCCTTATTGAGTCCAGAAGTAAGTTTGAGGAAATTTTGGTCCTCCGTCCGAGGGAAGAGCGTGCCAAAGAATGGATACGCCGCATAGATAACGAAATTGCCGAACAGCATATAAAACGCGGTTATTTCGCCTATAAGAATATGGATTATAAAGAGGCGTTAAATCAGTGGTACAGTGCGCTCCTGATTAGAAAAGAGGACGAAGGCCTTACCTCAAAAATCGGCGAAGTGGAAGATTTGCTTAAAAAAGAAGAGAATCAAAAGATTCTCAATAACGCTTTTGATCTTTATGCAAAAGGCCGTCTGGTGCCCGCCTATCAGGAATTTGAACGCTCGCTTGAAATACAGCCCGGCGAAAAGCAGACGCAGCGTTTCCTGATGCAGCTTAAAGACGAAATCGCCAAGGCTTATTATAACGCCGGCGCGAAGGCTGTTAAGGGTTATAAATATCAAACGGCTATAGCAAACTGGAAGGAAGCCAAGAACTGGGGTTATAATCAAAACGATATCGCGGTCCTTATAAAGAATGCGGAAAGAAACCGCCTCCAGGCAGAAGAAGAAGCCAAGCGCAAAGCTTTAGCCGCGGCCAATAAACCGGTTACCGTGGAAGAAGAGAACTCCTCTGCGCCCGAGCCTCAAGGCACTGTAGTTACCAAGGAGCCGCAGGAGACGCCTGTAACGCAGGCCCCTCTGGAAGATTTGCCGACAAAAGTTATTACCGAAAAGGACAATAAATATATCAGCGAAGAGGCCAGGGCCGCTTCGCGAGAGCATTTCCAAACCGGTATGAAGTATTATTACACCGATAAAGATTATGAAAGAGCCAAAGAAGAATGGCAGATAGCTTTGCAGTTAAATCCGGAAAACTTGGACGCCGCCGCCGGTCTCAAAAAAATAGAGGAGCAATACAGCCCCAGATAGCCTGAGGCGTCGGGAGTTATTTTAAGGAAATGTTTTAGGAAAAATATGATAAAGAAAATCAGTCTGAGATGGTTTATTTGGTTCGGCATAGTGGCCGGTTATGCCATTATTATGGGAGGCCTGCTTTACTTCAATTTATTTAAGCATGTCTTTGATATCAATTTGCAGAATCAAATTATTGATATGGTGCGGCGCAACGCCAGTGTACTTATAACCAATTTGGTGTCGCAGAGAGATATTACTTTTGCCGAAAGCGAAATTTTGGCCCCTCTTGCATCTCAGGACAACAGAGTAAAGAATGTGGTTTACTTCGGGCGAAAAGGCCGCGTGCGCTGGCATAAAGACATATCAATGATAGGCATGGATTTTTCCGACTATGACCGTAACGGATACCTTGAGACGGATGCCGTAAATATGGCTTATATAACCGGCGATCCGCAGGTTATACTTATGCACGGCGGCAACGACTATCAGATAGCAATACCGCTGCGCGTTAAGGACAACAGGGTGGCAGGCGTCATAAGCATAGATGTTTCGCGCGAACAGGTCAAGAAGGAAATAAACGACGCCCTGCTTTATTATTTGCTGGGCTCTATCGCTATTTTTGCCATTATGGGCGGGGTTTTATATTGGTTTGTAATAAAGAATGTTATTAATCCGATAATTTATCTTACTGAAAGCATAGAAAATATATCAACAAAGAGTTTCCAGTTTGACTTTATGGAGCGGGCCGACGAAATAGGCGTCCTCGCGCGAACAATACAGGCGTTTTTGGTAAAGGTAAAAAAAGAGCTTGAAGAAAGGGAAACCCTTGATAAAAGCAGGCATCATTATGAGCAGGAATGGTGGTCCTCGGTATTGGCGGTAACGATACCCAAGGGCAGCAGGGCAATAGTAGTTGACGAGAATAATAATGTAATGCATGCCAATTTTGAAATTGCTTTAGATAAAAAAGGGCCGGTACATTTGCTTGATATTTTCGGTGCTAATCAACAGGATATAGTGCATATCGTGGGGCAGGCTATGGATAATCCGGGCAAATTATTCCGCGCTAAGATTAACAGCGGCGGCAGACCTTTTTCCATAAAGACTTTGCAGCTGGCCTCCAAGGGAGGGGTAGTGCGCACTATTATAGTGCTTGAGCCGTCTTCATCAAAAAAGTAGAATATATATCGGGAAGGAGATAAAAATGAATCTTGAAATTAAACATATCAGTTTGAAATCGTTGTTGCTTTCGGCCTATCCGTTGGTAGTGCTTATTTTCAGTTTCTTAAACACTATATTGGGGGCCGCGGTGGATTTTGATATCGCAATCGGCTTTTTCTCAAAGCTTATGCAAATGGCCCTTTGGACGATATCGGAAACGCTTGCAATAATGCTGCTTAGCGTTATTGCGGTTTTCGCGTACAATTTCTTTTGTTCTTTAGGCATTAAAGGAGTACGTTTTACCATTGAGGAAGTGGCCGAGGACGCCGTTTCCCATGAGGAACAAGAGGTAAGTCAGGAAATAAATCAAGAGTAATACTTCCAGGGAGGAGTAAATGAAGAGTATAAAGATATTGGCAGTTGCATTTTTGCTAGCGGTACTTTCAACGGCTGCTTTTGCACAAAAGAAAAAAGCTGAAACGAAGAAAGAGTCCGCCGGAATACCCGCTACGGTAATCGTTTTGACGGGCGAAAAGAACGGCGGCGTAGACGAAGGCTTAAACGCCGGTCTTGAAAACTTTTTGGGCCAAAAGCTTATTATTACAACAGTTGACAGGGAAGCGGCCCTTAAAGATCCCAAATACGCGGGTT
>CAZNCX010000003.1:27183-40937 GCA_964571655.1 uncultured Elusimicrobium sp.
CTTTACCTGCTTGAAAAAAATAAAATTACGGAGGAAAAATTTGCACAGCCTATATCGCAGGGTTTTATAAAGGCAAATAATGATTTCGTAATTATGGAAAAGCAGACAAGGTACGGTGTTTACGTCGGTCAGCCGCGCCAGCCCAATGTGCTTGATGTTTTTGTTATGTCGCAATGCCCTTACGGCGTCATGGCGGAAAACAGAATTATTGACGCGCAGAAGCTGGGCCGTTTGCCGCAGGATTTGCAGGTTAATATACACTACATCGTAAGCGAAGGCGGAGCCCCCGATACTTTCAGCAGCCTTCACGGCACAGGCGAGTGGGAAGAAAATGTAAGACAGCTGATTGTCAAAGATAAATTCCCCAAGAAATTTTGGAAATATATTGAAAAAAGAAACCAAAATTATCAGTCAAGCCTGTGGGATCAGGCTGCCGAAGAAGCGGGCATTAATCCGCGCGTTTTCAGAAGATACTGGAAGCACGGCGTTGAGCTTCTTAAGAAAGATATGGAATATGCAAAGAAGTTTAACGTAAGCGCTTCCCCCACCATTTTGTGGGAAGGAAGAGTAGTTACCGATATGAACGGCCTTGCCCAGATACCCGGGCTTGAAGGACTTGCCCAAAATTACGGCGGTTCTCCTGCCGCCGCCGCCCCGCAAGGACGTTGTTAGAGCTTGTCTTTAAGTCTTAATTTTGGGGCATAAGCAATTATGCCCCAATTTGTTTAATCGCTTGTTTAGACGTGTTTATTTAGATGTCCGTTTAAGGTGCTTATGCGCGGAAAGCAGATAAAGTTCACTATCTTTTTTACTATGCTTGCAACGGCTTTGGTGCCGCTGCTGTTTTTCTTTTATTATCTGGGCAATGAAAATAAAAAAGCGCTCCGCGGCGAAATCCGCCAGCAAAACAAAAACTATAACATAATTTTGTCGGAAGATATAACCTCTTTTATTGACAGAGCGCAGGCCATGGCGGAAACTTTTTTGGCAATAAACTCTTCGGAGCCCAAAACAAAAAATTCCGTCGGCCTTACTTCTTTAGATTTTTTTGTGGTAAATAACAGTATGCTAAGCGGCGTTGCTTTTTTGGATTATAAAGGCGCCCGTCTTGCGCATTTTGGCGCGCGGGCAAACAAAGATTATTCTTCCAGCATTCCCTCCATTATAGAAGAGACTATACAAAACGGCAAAGTTTTTATAGGCAATATAACAAGAGACGCAAACAAAAAGCAGACATATCTTACCATGGCGTTCCCCGCGCAGGCAGACGGCTCTTCGGCGCGACAGGGCGCTTTGGCGACGGAAATAAATCTTTATCCGCTGGACCGCTCTTTAACGGCAAAAGCGCCGCAGGATATGCTTTCTTTGGTTTTTACAAAAAATGGGTTTCTGATTTTCTCCTCCCAAGAGCGCATGGAAGATATTACCGACGATAAGTATATGGGCAAAGTAAGCTCTCTTTTAAGCATGGCTAAGGAAAACGAGTTTACCGAAATAGAAGGCGACGATTATTACGGTATCTTAAACGTGCAGCCTCAGACGGGCTGGCTTATTTATACGGAGCAGCCTAAAGAGCTTATAGATAAAACAGCAATGTCTTTTTATAAATCGCCGCTTAAAGTTCTTGCCTTCGGGATTTTGATTATTGCGGCGGTAATATTTTTGATAAGCTTATATCTTTCTTGGATAATACTGCGGCCGATAAAAGCAATGACTAACGTGGTAAAAACCGTGGCCGACGGCAATATAAATAATCTTCCGCCGCTGCCCGCGCCAAGAAACGAAGTCGGCCAGTTAATTGTGGCTTTTGCGCGTATGCTTGATACGATAAAAATTAAATTTGACGATATGGAGCAGGACCGAAGCGACCTTGAAGTCTTAAACCAATCTCTTGAGCTGCGCGTGGGCAGCCGCACCAAGGAATTAAAAACGGCCTTAAACGAACTTATTAAAAAAGAAAGATTGGCCGCAATAGGTCAAATGGCCTCCATAGTAAGCCACGAGATTAAAAATCCGCTTGCGGTTATGGCAAATTCCGTCTGTCTTATAAAATTGCGCGCCGGCGATAATGCCGATCCGAAAATTCTAAAAAACATCGGCATAATAGAGCAAGAGATTTCTCAGGCCAACGGCATAATAGAGGAAATTTTGGGCTATGCAAGAAGCAGGGAACAGGTTTTTACCGTCGTAGATATTAATATGTATATGAAAGAGATTTTATCTTCTTATCCGATGCCGCAAAATATAAAATTGACGGCTAATTTCCACGAAGGCCCGCTTTTAATACGCATAGACGCCGAAGAAATGAAACAGGGCATACGCAACCTTATTGCCAACGCCATAGAAGTTTTGACCGAAGGCGGGCAGATAGTGGTAAAAACAAAATTTGATAAAAATAAAGTTATCCTAAGCATACGCGACACGGGCCCTGGCATACCCAAAGAAATACAGGAAAATATTTTTGCCCCCTTCTTTACTACAAAAGCGCGCGGCACGGGGCTCGGGCTTGCGGTGGTAAAGAAAGTATGTGCAAGAAACTCGGCCGATATTTTGCTCCAGAGCGAGGTGGGGCTGGGCACGAAATTTACTATAATTTTTAATCCGTATAGAGACCCTAAAGACATCAGGGAAAAAGGAAAATAACCTATGGACAATGAAGAAAAAGTAAAAATACTTGTTGTTGACGACGACGATAACTTAAGGGAAACTTTAAGCGAGTTGCTTGAAATTGAAGGTTACGACGTTTATCAGGCTTCTGGCGCAAAAGAAAGTCTTGCGCTTGTGGCCAATAATAATTTCAATGTTATTTTGATGGATTATAATCTTGTTGACGGCACGGGCCTTGATGTGGTGCAGCAGATAAGGACTTTTAATAATGAGTCCCAGATAATAATGATGACGGCTTACGCTTCTTTGGATACGGCCTTAAAAGCGATACAGGAATCCGTCTATGACTTTATGATAAAACCCGTGCGCTTGGAAGACTTAAAACGCACCATTAAGCGCGCGCTTGAAAAGTTTTATCTTGAAAAAAGTAACAGAGAGCTCCTTTTGCAGTTAAAAGCCACAAATAAAGATTTGACGCACTTAAATAATATGAAAAGCAAATTCTTTTCCGTCGTGTCGCACGATTTGGCAAACAGCATGGTGGCGGTAAGGATGAGCTATGAAATGTTTGCAAAAAGCATTGCCGAGCCCAGCGAAGAACAAAAGAAAAAAATGCACTATATGGACGACAGTCTTGACCAGATTTTTCTTTTAATTAAAGATTTGGTGGATTGGGCTGCCATAGAAAAAGGCAAGCTGAGAATGGAAAAAGCGAATTTTGAGCTTACTTCGGCCATAAAAAGCGCCTATGAAGTCTTTAAGGAAAAGGCGAAACTTAAAGATATATATATGACATTTGAAGGGGAAGAAAATATAGAAGTCTGCGGCGACGTCAAGCGCATACGTCAGGTTATAGCAAATATCGCGGAAAATGCAATAAGACATACGCCTAAAAATGGCAAAATTGTAATTTCAGTAGTGAAAATTGACGATAAAAATGCTAAAGTTTCTGTTAAGGACTCCGGGGACGGTATAGAGCCGAGCCAGACTAAATTGCTGTTTGAAAGTTTTTATCAAAGCGGGCAGGGGGGACGCCTTGGTTTAGGTCTTTCCATTGCGAGGGAAATTGTGCTTAATCACGAAGGCAGAATATGGGCTGAAAGCGAAGGGCCCGGTTTGGGCGCTTCTTTCAACTTTACCCTGCCTGTTTTTAATCAAAACTGAGGGAGTAGCATATGGCTGTCAAGAAAAAAACAATAAAAGTACTCATAGCAGATGACCAAACGCTTTTCCGCGAAGGGATAAAAGATGTCCTTACCGGAGAAAAGTGGATAGCCGTTGTAGGCGAAGCGGCCGACGGGGAGGAAGCGGTTGCCCTCACCAAGAAGCTTAAGCCCGAAGTCGTGCTTATGGATATAAAACTTCCTAAGCTTGACGGTATTTCGGCCACGCGGCAGATAAAGAAGGTATTGCCGCAGGTCAACATACTTATGCTTTCAAGCTTTGAAGACGAGGCCCACGTTATGGAAGCTATACAGGCCGGTGCAAACGGTTATCTCTCCAAGATGCTGCCCGCGGCCGAGCTCGTAAATTCCATAAGAACTTTTACGTCCGAAGGGCTTATGATACCGCAGCAGCTTATGGGTAAATTGCTGCAAGGGCTCAGGAAAATGGGGGACAGCAGCGTCCCTTCGCAGGCGGCCCTTACCAAAACAGAAATCCGCGTTTTAGATCTTTTGGGGCGCGGTATGAGCAATAAGGAGCTTGCCTTGGAACTCGGCTGCAGCGTCAAGACGATAAAAAATCATCTTAACAGCGCGTTTCATAAACTGGATGTTTCAAGCAGGACGGAAGCGGTGGTAAAGGCTATAAAGCTCGGAATCATATCTTCCGATAGATAAGAGGCGCAGTCCGTTGAGATTTATGTTTAACAAAAGCCGTGCGTTAAGGTTAATAAAATCAAAGCGCGGGCAGCAAACAGTAGAGTTTGTTCTTATGCTTGCCGCCGTGGTTACTTTTATTGCGGCTTTTACCCTCAGTTTTCATAAAGAACTTGCGGGCGCGTTTTTTTCTCTTATCGGCAATATTTTGACATGAGGCCGCCTATGCGTTTTTACATTTATTTCAAAACAGTAAATAACAAAAAGGCGCAGATAATATTACCCGCGATATTGCTTATCCCCACGATACTTTTGGTGATATATTTGCTTTTTGAGACGACAAAATTATCCGTCACCAAAATAAGGGAGCAGTTTTCTCTGGACACCGCCGCTTTTGTTGAGCTTACCTCGGCCTCTGTTTACCTTAACGCGACGGCTTACGTAAACGGGGCGTTTCCGTTCAGGTTGTTCAGGGAAAATTTGGCCGTTGATAATTTGCAGGTACAGCCAAACGAAGATGCCGAAAACGCAAAGCCCATAAGCCTATTTGAGCTTTTTTACAAGGCGGGTGCTTTCCCCGCGATGGACGTAAATAACGACTATAATACCGAACCCAAAGATAACGATACCACATGGGAACTGCATTATTATACAGAGCCTTATGATCCCGAAGACAGTTTCGGCGGCAAAGAAGAAACCGAAAACCCGCGCGCCAACTGGAACACGGAAAACCCTACCGCAGACGAAGATAAAGTCTACGACATTATGTTCCGCCATTACGCCAAAACGCATATAATGCCGACGGAAATTGAAGCCGCAAGGCTCTATATGACTATCTACTATTTATTGGATACCATATATGAGAACCAAAAGAAAGTTTATCAGCGTCTGACGAAAAACGGGGAATTTTTCAGAAAAGCTTTTTACTTAAATATGAGCAATTGCAAAATGAGCGAATGCGGCAAACAGGGTGCGCTGCAGTTTCAGAATTATATTTTTAACACGGAACCCATTTATATAAAAACCGTAAGAATGTTCTATTACAGCACGGGCGAGAATATGGCTTTTGTCATACCGCTTGTGGATCTTAACTTTTCCAACGGAAGGTTGTTCCAGTTTGCTTACTTGACCAAAACCGCAAGAGAACGTCTCAGAAAGATTTACAGCGGCGTTGAAATAAATCAGCCCTTTCAAGCTCCTTCAAATTATTTTAATATAGGCCTCTCCAGATTTAATCCGCATGTGCACGTGCGCGCCGCTCTGCAGTGCCCGAGGGAAAATAACAACTGCGTTTGGCCGAACCCGACGCCTAAATATCAAGTGAGGCTCTATCCGTGAAAATAAAAAATATATTCTCCTGCAGAAAAGGGCAGGCCACTACCGAAGTGGTGCTGCTGTTTCCCATATTTTTTATTTTAACGCTTTTTATTTTGAAGATATACGGTCTTTTGGTGCTTATGCAGAAGGCGGAAATAGCCTCCTTCTACGCCGCTCGCCGCTGGCAGCTGGAGTCCCACCGCACGGCGGAATACGCAAACGGCTGGGATAAAAATTTTCTTCTTAAAGACATATCCGATAAAGTTAAAGATTATATAGGGTATACCAACGAGTCAACAAGAAAGTTCCTTTCCTTAAGAAATGTAAACGTTGACATAGAGCGTACGGAAGTTTGGCAGGTAGTTACTCTTGAAATTTCAACTTATCCGCCCAATATCCCTCTTATATGCAAGTATGACAAGCGGGATATATGTAAATATCCTTACGGGGAAAAATGTTTTCGCGGATATAATTATTTATGTGAAACCGGCGGCACAATTAAAGTAGTAAAAAATGTGCCCAGCAGAGATCGTCCGATATCTTTTATTCTTCCTTTAAGCAAAACCAAGTAAAACGCTTTAAGTGTTAAGATAAAAACGGCGCGCTTAAAAAAGCGCGCCGTAATTTTTGTTTATCGCAAATTTAATGCGGGCTTAATGCAGGCCTATTTTGCATTTATGCGGCGTGCCGTCTTCTTCGGTCTCGTGTTGATAAAGATTGAGGGAAAGTTTTTCTTCCTCTTTATATTCCGAAGTTCTTTTTATCAGATTATCAAAGTCAATATGCTCGGCCTCAAACATAGGGCCGTCCACGCAGGCAAATTTAGTTTTGCCTTCTATAAGCACGCGGCAGCAGCCGCACATGCCCGTTCCGTCAAGCATAATGGGGTTAAGGCTGGCGTAAGGCCTGATGCCGAGCTTAGTCATTAAAAGTGAAGTAAATTTCATCATCGGTATCGGGCCTATTATAAAGCCGGCGTCAATTTTCTCCCCGTTTTCACAAAGGGTTTTAATGGCGTCTGTAACCATGCCTTTTTGGCCGTAGGAGCCGTCGTCTGTAGCAACTACGGTTTTATCGGAAACGGTTTTCATAAGGTCTTCAAGTATCAGCAGGCTTTTTGTCCGCGCGCCCAAAACCGATATTACTTTATTTCCCGCCTCTTTAAGAGCCTTTGCAATAGGATAGACTTCGGCTATGCCAACGCCGCCGCCCACTACGGCAACCGTACCGTAATTCTTAATTTCAACGGGCGTGCCCAAAGGGCCCGCCACGTTTGTAAAGGCCTCCCCTTCTTTCATATCGTTAAACAAGGCCGTTGATTTGCCTATGGCCTGTATGATGACGGTTATAGTGCCTTTTGGGGCGTCCCAGTCTACAAGAGTAACGGGAACTCTCTCGCCGTCCTCGCCTTTGCGTAAAATTATAAACTGCCCCGCTTTTGCCTTTTTTGCTATCAGCGGCGCAAGGATTTCAAGGCGGCAGATAGAGTCCGAAATATTTGTTTTTTTGGTGATGGTATATTTTTCCATAAAATTAAATCTCCGTTATTTTTTTGCGCTCTTTGGCGTTTTGCCCTTAAGATAGGCGATTATCTTTTGAGAGTTTTCTATGCCGTCTTTCATGGCAAGCAGCACGGTGGCGCCGCCGCGCGCAATATCCCCGCCGGCAAATACGCCTTCTATGCTGGTGTTGCCGTTTTCGTCTAAAGCGACGGTATTTTTATCGGTCATTTTTAAGTTAGGCGTTGTTTTGGGGATAATCGGGTTTGGCTTTTGCCCTATGGCGACTATAATGCTGTCGGCCTCCATTTCAAAGTCGGAGCCTTCTATTATAACGGGCCGTCTGCGGCCTTTTGCATCGGGCTCGCCAAGCTGGGCTTTTAGGCATTTTAGGCCTCTTACGCGTCCGTTTTCGTCGGTCAGGACTTCTTTTTGCACGGTAAGAAACATAAACTTTACGCCTTCTTCCATAGCGTTTTCAACCTCTTCTGCTCTGGCGGGCATCTCGGCCTGGCTGCGGCGATAGACGACTGTTACGCTCTGCGGGTCAAGGCGGCGCGCGCATCTTGCGGCGTCCATAGCGCTGTTCCCGCCGCCTAAGACTATAACGCGTTTGCCCATTTTAAGGGGCGTGTCGGCACGGGGGAAGCTTGCCGCGCCCATAAGGTTTATTCTTGTCAAAAACTCATTTGCGCTGTAAACGCCGACGGCGCTTTCTCCCGGGATATCTGCCATAGTGGGCAATCCCGCGCCGCTGCCTACGTAGACGGCGTCGTAATCCTGCAGCAGTTCCTCAACGGTTAAAGTTGCGCCTATTAAAATATCTGCGGCAAAATTAACGCCCATATCTTTCAGCGTTTGGACTTCGCTTGAGACGGTAGCGCGCGGCAGCCTGAAAGACGGTATGCCGTAGCGCAAAACCCCGCCGAAATTATTTAAGGCTTCAAAAACAGTAACGTCGTTGCCGGCGCGTTTAAGTTCGGCCGCGCAGGCTAGAGACGAAGGGCCAGATCCCACGCAGGCAATCTTAAAGCCCGTTTGGGGGGCGGTCTGCGGCGGGGTTAAGAGGCCTTCTTTTCTGGCGGAGTCGGCTGTGTATCTTTCAAGCAAGCCTATTGCTACCGAGCCGAATTTTGCCTTAAGCACGCAGGCGCCTTCGCAGTATTTTTCCTGCGGGCAGACGCGCCCGCATATTGCCGGCAGCAGGCTTGTCTCCATAATTTTTGAGACGGCGCCCTTAACGTCATTTTTATTTAATAAAGCTATAAATTGCGGTATCCTTACGTTTACTGGGCAGGCGTTTTGACAGGGGTGGTCTTTACAGTTTAAGCAGCGCGAAGCTTCCTGAGAAGCTTCTTCTTTGCTTAGTCCGCAAGCGACCTCTTCAAAATTTTTTACTCTTTCCTGCGGCGATTGCCTTTTGCCTTTTTGGCGCGGCAAAGACGGGTTTGGCATAATTCTTATCTCCTTAAGCAAATATTTAATTTTCCAAATTTAAGTTTAATTTTTTGCACAAAGTGTCAAACAAAGGGCATTTTTGGTTTGCGGGGATTTTTTTAAGAAGCTTAAAAATAATCTCCTGCGCGCGGTATAAATCTACGGGCAGGGCGTAGGTTTCGGTCATGGAAAGGAAATCAATTATTTTTGTTGCGCGCTGCAAATCAAAAGCGTCGCGGGTTAAATCTTCGCATAAATTGCCCAGACGTTTTGTAAGCTGATATTTTAAGCTTTCTTCGTCAAGCTTGCCGTTTACCTGCTTTAGATCCGTAAGATGACGCCCTACCAACGGGACGTCAACGGGCTCTTTATGCAGCTCTTCTTTAAGTTCAAAATTAAGCACGAATTCCGAGAGACTCAAAAATAATTTCGGCATAGGCATACCGACGCTTCTTATATACTCAAGAACCGTATGCTCCTGCTCAAAAATGTTAAGGAAGTTTGCGCGTATCCTTTTCTTTGCTTTCTCAATTGCGTTGGAAAGAATCTGTCTTTGTTTTTCTTTTAGCAGCTGTTTTATATTTGTTACGTCCACAAAAGAGTTCTCTATAAGGCTTTGGCACTGTTCAATTTCACCGAAGGAAAAGACTTCGCGGATATGCTCAAGATTGTCGGTCTGCCCGTAGATTGCGCCTGCGGTAATATCGCTGCCGCCCGAGTGTAATACGGCAAAACTTACTTTTCTTGCTTCGGTTGTAATCTGAGAAGTAAATATGCCGTAACCCGTAACAAGCCGCGCTTTACCCTGTCTTAAGACGTCAACTTTCTGCTCGCTTATGTTATAGAAAAATATGCGGTCCTCAAACAAAATTTCGTCTAAGAGGTAGGAAACGGCATAATGTATGGCCGCTTTTCGCAGGCCCAGAGACATCGGCTTTACAAACTGGCGGTATATCAGCCCGCCGTCTTTTAAGGCAGGCGCGTTGCTGGGCGCGGCGGCAAGTTTGTCTATAAATTGTTTTTCCAAATCCTCGCCGGTTAAACTTTTATTGTATCCCAAAGCGCGTTTTGCGTAAGCCATAATTTGCAAGGTTTCTATGCCGGAAATTTCATCAAAAAACCAGCCGCAGCTTGTGTACATAAGCATAGCGTTTCTCTGCATTTCCATAAGTTTAAGGGCGGCGGGTTTATCTTCAAGGGCTTTGGGCGTGCCGTAAGTCTCAAGAAATTTATGCGTCTGGGAGCGGTCCAAAAGCACCTCAATATAGGCGTTGCGCGCGGCCCAAATATCTTTGTAATAAAGCGCGCCTTTGTCTTCAAAAGTTTTAAGCAAAGAGTCCCTTACAAAATCAAGCGCGGCCCGAAGCGGCGCACGCCAGCGTTGATGCCATTGCGGGTGGGCCCCGCTGTTGCAGCCGCAGTTGCTTCTCCAGCGTTCAACGCCGTGAATGCAGCTCCACGAAGTGTTTTCGTTTATCTGCGCTTCGTACTGCGGCGGAAATTTCTCCAGATACTCGCCGTAAACGGTTATCTGCGCAAGATGGTTTTTCTCCACATAATCTATGCAATAGGCAAGCGCCATCTCGGCAAATTTTTGATGATGGCCGTAAGTTTCGCCGTCAGTGGCGATGTGGACAAGCTGCGGGTCCTGTCTTGTGTCAAAGGCGCTTAGGAGGCGGGCTGCAAAACACTCCCCGCTTTTTAAGGTGTCTCCGAAAGCTATTGCCTGCGATATCGGCCCGTCGTAAAAAAATAAATTGATAGTGTTTCCCGAGGGCAGTTTGCAAAGATAAGGCTTTTTGGGGTCCACTTTTCCGTTGGCTTCGCTCTGCCAGTTTGGGGAGCCTATTTTTCTTGTCCGTGCGCATTGCGCGGGGGCAAGAATGGTAAATTTAATGCCGTTTTGGGCAAGGATTTCAAGCGTTTGCGTGTCAACGGCTGTTTCGGCCAGCCACATACCTTCGGGTTTTCGGTTAAAGCGTTTTTCAAAATCTTTTATTCCCCAGATTATCTGCGTTATTTTATCCTGCTCGTCTGCAAGGGGCATTATAAGATGATTATAAACTTGAGCTATTGCGCTGCCGTGGCCGTTATATAAGGAAAGGCTTTTTTTATCGGCCTCCAAAATGGCGTTGTAGGTTTCTTTATCGTACTGCTCAAGCCATGAAAGCAAAGTCGGCCCGAAGTTAAAGCTTATTTTGGCGTAATTGTCTACTATATCTCTTACCTGCCGCACGTTGTTTAAGATGCGCGCTGCGCTGTTTGCGTGGTAACATTCAAAAGTGATGCGTTCGTTCCAGTTGCGGTAAGGGGCTGCGCTGTCTTGGATTTCAATTTCTTCTATCCATGGGTTCTCGCGCGGCGGTTGATAAAAGTGCCCGTGTATGCATAAAAATCTGTTCATAAGGTAATATTACAATTAAGTTTCGGGGCAGGTCAACCGCAATTGCGGGTTTAGGTTTATAAAGAAAATGCTATACTTTATTTGTAAATTTGTTAAGCGTCCTTATAAAACAGAGGAGAATCTATGAAAAAAATCTATATTTTGGATACCAATGTTTTGCTGCACGATCCAAATTCCATCAATCACTTTGCCGATAACAGCGTTATAATCCCCATGACGGTAATAGAGGAGCTTGATAATTTCAAAACCGCCGCCGACGAGCGCGGCAAAAGTGCGCGTTTAGTCTCGCGGCAGTTAGACGACTTGCGCTCGCGCGGCAAACTGGGCGGCGGCGTAAAGCTTGATAACGGCGGTATGCTTAAGGTGGAATTTCCAAAAGAAAATATTTTGCCTCAGGGTTTTACTTTTCACAAGGCCGATAACGATATCTTAAACACCGCTTATTTTTATCATAAGCAGGAAAGCAATAAAACAAACCGTCAGCCCGTAATAATAGTATCTAAGGACACAAACCTCAGGATAAAGGCCGAAGCCATAGGTGTTGACGCGCAGGATTACACTACCGATAAAGTAAATTATAACGAACTTTATATGGGCTCAAGGGAAGTAGAAACATCAAGCGAAGACATTGATAAATTTTATAAAGACAAACAGCTTGAAATTAAAGAAGGTAAATATTATCCAAACGAGTTTATTGTTCTTAAATGCGACGACGGCACAAAAAAATCTGCCGTCGGGCGCGTAAGCGCAAAGGGCGATATGCTAAAACCCATAAGTTCGCAGGAGCCCGTTGCGTGGGGCATAAAGCCGCTTAATAAAGAGCAGCGCTTTGCCATGGAGCTTTTGCTTGACGACACCATTGATTTGGTAACGCTTGTGGGCACCGCGGGCACGGGCAAAACCCTGCTTACTCTTGCCACGGGTTTGCGGCGCACTTTTGACGACGAGACGTATCGCCGTCTTCTTGTCTGCCGTCCTATAGTTCCCGTCGGCAGGGATTTGGGTTTTCTGCCCGGCACTATGGAAGAAAAGCTTGAGGCGTGGATGGGCGCCATACACGATAATCTTAACTTTCTTGCCGATCGCAAAAACCCCGAAGACGGCGAGGAAGAGGTGCGCTACCTTCTTACAAGCGGCAAGCTTGAAATTGCCTCTGTCACGCATATCCGCGGGCGCACGCTGCCAAAACAATATATGATTGTTGATGACGCGCAAAACTTAACCCCGCACGAGATTAAGACCATACTTTCGCGCGCGGGAGAAGGCACAAAAGTTGTAGTTACGGGGGACCCCTACCAGATTGACACGCCCTATCTTGATATGGAATCAAACGGGCTTACGTATCTTGTGGAGCGTTTTAAGGGCCAGCCGCGCTACGGCCATATTACGTTTACCAAGACGGAAAGAAGCCCCCTTGCCGACCTTGCGGGCAAATTGCTTTAAGCTGTTTGCAAAATTTAATTTAGCCTGCAATTGCACAAAAAAACGCGCCTTAATTTTTAAGGCGCGTTTTTATATCTTAGCGAAAACAGGGCTACATTTCCCACCTTACAAAAACGGGCGTAAAGGGGTTGGGGATATTTTTGTTAAAGGGGATAATCCTCATCGCGTAATCCTGACGGCCGCTTGCCTCGGGCTGGACCTGCGCCTCATACAAATAATAGCCGCCTTCCTGCCCTTTTAAGGTCATCTCAATATCTTTGGCGCTTGTAATCTCCCCGCCCGAAGAGCGCAGCCCAAGCTGCATTTGCACCGCCACATCCTGCGGACTTAAATTACCAAGCGTAATTTTTGCGCTGAATTTTACGCTTTGCCCCACAAGGACGGCTTTTGCAATTGGCCCCGTGGTATCGGTTATGCTTACCTGCGGCCAGTTGGAGGCTATATCTTTACGCCATTTGGCGAGGGAAGCTGTCTCCCCGTCTGTTTTTAAGATATTGCCGTAATAATGGGCTTTGGCGTAGAATTTATTGTAATACTCCCTTACCATCCTGTCGGTATTAAAGAAAGGCACTATTGTTTTTATGGACGTTTTCATCATGGATATCCATTTATGCGGCAAGCCGTCTTTTTCCCTGTTATAGTAGGTGGGGGCGACCTCCTGCTCAAGCAGGTTATATACGGCCTGGGATTCCACCTCATCGCGTTCGGCTTCGTCCTTATAGGATTTGGCGCCGATTATGGACCAGCTGAAATCGCACGGGCCGACCTCGTCCCACCAGCCGTCTAAAATAGAGAGGGCCAAAGCCCCGTTTAACGCCGCCTTCATGCCGCTTGTGCCCGAGGCTTCCATAGGCCTCACGGGGTTATTCATCCAGACGTCAACGCCCTGCACCATATAGCGCGCAAGGTTCATATTATAATCTTCCACAAAAATAATTTTGCCCTTAAAGCGCGGGTCCTGCATAATGTTATATATTCTCTTAATAAACTCCTTGCCTTCGGTATCGGCGGGGTGCGCTTTGCCGGCGAAAATAAACTGCACGGGGGTTTTGGGATTGTTGACTATGGAAGACAGACGGTCCAAATCCTTAAAGAGCAAAGTGGCCCGCTTATATGTGGCAAAGCGGCGCGCAAAACCGATGGTAAGGATATCCCTGCTGAGCATTTGGCTGAGCTCTTTTGAGACCATAAAATTGGCCGTAATGCGCTGGCTTTGCAGTATACAGC
>CAZNCX010000004.1:0-32735 GCA_964571655.1 uncultured Elusimicrobium sp.
AAGTGCTGCCCCAGGACAAAGAACGCGAAATACGCCACCTCCAGCGGGACGGACATATAGTGTGCATGATAGGCGACGGCATTAACGACGCTCCCGCCCTGGCCCGCGCCGATTTAAGCATTTCAATATCATCCGGCTCGGATATCGCGACTGAAACGGCAAATATAATTTTAATGAAAGACGACCTTATCTACGCCGCAAATATTTTAGAACTCGGCCGCGCAACTTTGAAGAATATAAAACAAAATCTGTTTTGGGCGTTTATCTATAATACCATCGGAATACCGGTAGCGGCCGGCCTTTTCTACGGGGTTTTAAGCTGGAAGCTAAGCCCTACGTTTGCCGCAGCCGCTATGAGCTTAAGCTCTATTTCCGTCTTATTTAATTCTTTGCAGTTAAAAAGTTTCCGTCCAAAAAATATTTTTTAGGCTTGCAGCGCTATGAAAAATTACGGTTATGTAAAAATCGCCTCCGTTTCCCCGCTGGCACAGGTAGCGGACACGGATTTTAACGCAAAACAAATAACGGCTATTTGCGCAAAATTGGCAAAGCAAAAAGTCTGCGCCGCGGTTATGCCTGAGCTTTCCCTGACCGGCTACACTTGCGGAGATTTGTTTTTACAGCCGCTGCTTCTTAAAAACGCGTTAAAAGCCCTTTCGCTGATACTTAAAAAAACTAAAAATTATCAGATGCTTATAACCCTGGGCCTGCCTTTGGAGCTAAATCCTTATGTCTTAAATTGCGCCGTAGTTTGCGCAAAAGGCGAAATCTTAGCCGTAATACCCAAAACATATCTGCCAAATAACAGGGAGTTTTACGAAAAACGCTGGTTTACCAGCGCAGAAGACATAAAACAGAAAGAAATTGAGATACTGGGCCAAAAAGTCCCCCTTGCAACCCGCGCCGTTTTTAAGACGGGAGAAGCTTATATTGCCGTTGAAATTTGCGAGGACCTTTGGTCCCCCCTGCCGCCCAGCAATTTCGCCGCCTTAAACGGGGCGGATATTATTTTTAATCTCTCGGCCTCAAATGAACTCGCCGGTAAAAATAAAAGACTGCGCAGACTTATAAGCGCGCAAAGCGCGCGATGCCTTTGCGCTTACGCTTACGCGTCCTCGGGCACGGGGGAATCTTCCACCGACGCCGTTTTCAGCGGAAACGCGCTTATTTACGAAAACGGCCGCCTGCTTGCCGCGGCCCCGCGTTTTGTCGCGCAGGATAAAATCGCAATAACAGAAATTGACGTTGACTTGATAAGAAATATGCGGCTTAAAAATTCCTCCTTTAAGGACTGCGCCGTTAAATTCAAGACAGAAGATTTCCTTTTTATTGACGCACAAATAAATCCTAAAAATTTTACTTCCTTTGAGCGCCCTCTAAACGCTTTGCCTTTTGTGCCGCAGGGCAAACATACAGACAAAGCTTTTGAGGAAATACTTTCTATACAAACCTGCGCGCTTATGCAAAGAATTAAAGCCGCTGCGGCAAAAAGCGCGGTTTTAGGCATCTCAGGAGGGCTGGATTCGGCTTTGGCTTTGCTGGTTTGCGCGCGCGCTTTTGACGCCTTAAAAATGCCGCGCAAAAATATTTTAGCCGTTACAATGCCCTGCTTTGGCACCACTTCGCGCACTTATAAAAATGCCGTCAACCTTATAAAAAGCGCGCGCGCAAAGCTGGAAGAAATAAAAATTTCAAAAGCGGTCCTCCAACATTTCAAAGACATAAAACACAACGCCAAAGCGCGTGACTGCGTCTACGAAAACGCTCAAGCCCGGGAGCGCACTCAAATTCTAATGTCCCTTGCAAACAAACACGGCGGGCTTGTTATAGGCACGGGCGATTTATCGGAACTGGCCTTGGGCTGGGCCACTTATAACGGGGACCATATGTCAATGTACGGCGTAAACGCGGGGATAGCAAAAACTTTAACGCGCGCGCTGCTAAATTATCAGGCGCAAACCGCAAAAGATAAAAATCTTGCAAAAACGCTCAAAGATATCCTAAACACTCCGGTTAGTCCGGAGCTTCTGCCTCCCTCAAAAAAAGTTTCCAGCGCGACGGAAGATATTTTGGGGCCTTATGAGCTGCATGATTTCTTTCTCTATAATTTTCTTTATAACGGCTTTACGCCAAAGAAAATATATGCGCTTGCCCGTATTGCTTTCCAAGGAAATTACGATAAAGAGCAAATTAAAAAATGTCTGTTTATCTTTTTCAAAAGGTTTTTTGCGCAGCAATTCAAACGCTCCTGCCTGCCAGACGGGCCTAAAGTTACCGAGGTCTCTTTAAGCCCGCGCGCCGACCTTAAAATGCCAAGCGACGCACAAAGTTCCCTTTGGCTTAAAGAAATTGAGGAGATAAAATGACCTGTAAAAAAATATCCGTTTCCCAATATATTCCCTTGATAAACACCTGCCAGATAATTTTGGCCGGCACCGCGCTTACCGCCCTGCTCGTTTATACAAAAACCGTTGTAATGCCCTTTGTAATAGCCCTTTTTATCTCTATGGTATGCAATACGGCCGCCACATGGATGAAAGAAAAATGGGGTTTGCCGCATGTCTTAGGTTTAATTTTTACCGTTCTGCTGTTTTTGACTTTTATACTGCTTTCTGCCTTGTTTGTGGGAAGTTCGGTTGAAAATTTTATACGCGGGGCAGACGCGTACAGCCAAAAACTTTCCTATACCGTGGACTGGCTGCTTGCAAAAACAGCTCATTTCGGCATGCATATTGACACCAATGCCATAAATCAATACATTGATAAAATCCCCGTGTTTAATTTAGTGCGCACGATGGGCAGTAATCTGTTTTCCTTCTTTACCACCACTTCGCTTGTTTCTCTTTTTGTCATCTTTCTTTTTATGGGCGCCGCAAAAGAAAAGACTGCCCTTACCAATAATATTGAAAAACAAATTTCCTATTATTTGATAGTTAAAATTTTAGTTTCACTTATAGCCGGCATTTTGGTATGGATAGTTTTAGCTTCAATTAAAACCGAACTTGCCCTTATGCTTGCTTTTCTTACCTTCTTCTTAAATTTTATACCAAATATCGGCCCTTTTATAGCAACCGCGCTGCCGCTGCCCGTCTTGTTTTTACAGTACGGCTTTGACTGGCATATATTTTTAGCCCTGTTTCTGCTGACCGCAGTGCACTTTATAGTAGGCAATATTTTGGAGACAAAGTGGCTCGGCAAAGGTATGGATTTAAGCCCCGTGGTAGTAATTGCAAGCTTGATTTTCTGGGCGCTTGTATGGGGCGTTATGGGCGCGCTTTTGGCCGTACCCTTAACTTCAATACTGAAAATGCTGCTTGAACAGAGCGAGCCTACAAAACCGCTGGCCGCTATGCTGACGGGCAAAATGCCCTTTAAGTAATCTTTATGCCTCAATATTTAGCGGAAATTAAAGAAAATAAATTTGTTCTTGACGCGCAGGAAGCGCGCCACCTTAAAGTGGCGCGCGTGCGTGCGGGGGAAACTATAAACCTCTTTAACGGCACGGGTAAAAAATACCTGGGCATGCTGGAAAAAGCCGACGGTAAAGAAGCCTGCGGCAAAATTCTGGAAGAACTGCCCTGCGCTCTTCCCGCAAAAAAAATCACTTTATGCTTTTGCGCAATATCTCGCCCCGCGACAGAAGAGCTGCTTGATATGTGCGCGCAAGCCGGCGTATTTGCTTTTAGGCCTGTTATATCAAAACGCTCCGAGCCCGAGCTGCTTAAAAAATGGGATTCTAAAAAAGAACGCTGGCGGCAAATTTTAACGGCGGCGGCAAAACAATGCATGACGCCGATTATACCGCAAATTTATCCGCCCGCTAACCTTGAGCAGGCGCTAAAAGAGCATCAACCCAGTATTTTTTGCTATGAAAGAGAAGACAAACTGCAAATAATGCAGGCGCTAAAAGACTTCAAAGATATAAAAGAATTTGCCGTATTTATCGGCCCCGAAGGCGGATTTACCGAAGAGGAAATTGCCTTGGCCCTAAAATATAAAGCCGTATGCGCAGGCCTCGGCGTAAATATTCTGCGAGCGCAAACGGCGGCTTTGGCGGCGGTCTGGGCGGGCTTAAACGTAAAATGAAAATTTATATAAAAACTTTCGGCTGTCGCGTAAATCAGGTGGAAAGCGAGGCCTTGCTTGAAAACTTCCTTCAAAAAGGCTTTACGCCCGCAGGCGATATTAAACAGGCCGATTTATGTCTGCTTAACACCTGCGCCGTAACGCACAGGGCCGAGCGCGACGCAAAAAAAGAAATCCGCAAAATTTTGCAGTTAAACCCGCGCGCAAAACTTATAATAACGGGCTGCTGCGCAAAGGTTCGCAAAGAGGCTCTTGAAAAAGAATTCCCCTCGTTAAAAATTATCCTCAAAGACAAAATTTCTTCTTTTCTATTTGGCGAAGAAATTGACTGGAGCGTAAAAGCCCACAGCGGCAAAACGCGCGCTTTTGTAAAAATACAAGACGGATGCGATAACTTTTGCTCTTACTGCATAGTACCCTTTGCGCGGCCAGTAAAAACTTCAAAACCAAAAGATATTGCGCTAAGGGAAATTAAAGACCTTCTAAAAAACGGATATCGCGAAATTGTGCTAAGCGGCATAAATATAGGCAATTACCTATGCCCGAAAAGCGGGGCGGATTTATCCGTTTTGCTTAAAGAAATCTGCACGCTTGAGGGTAACTTTCGCATAAGATTTTCCTCTATTGAACTTAACACCGTAACCGACGCTTTGCTTGAAGCCGCACAGGCCGCGGGCAAAAAATTCTGCCCGTATCTGCATATCCCTTTGCAAAGCGGAAGCTCAAAAGTATTAAAGGAAATGAACCGCAAATACGACGCGCCGCAGTATATAAAAAGACTAAAAGAAATAAAAGATAAAATCAAAGATATCGCTTTTTATACCGATGTTATAGTGGGATTTCCGACCGAGAATGAGCAGGATTTTAAGCAAACCTTAGCCTTAATAGAGCAGGTTAAATTTGCCGGTTTACACGTCTTCAGTTATTCTAAAAGAGAAGGCACCGCCGCCGCTTTAATGAAGCAAGTACCTTCTTCGGCAATAAAGGAACGCAGCATAATTTTGCATAACCTTGATAAAAAACTGCGTCAGGATTTTGCCCTTTCGCTAAAGGGCTTAAAACAGGATTTTCTGGCGGAACAATATCTGCCCTCCAATAAAGTTTTAAGCGGCGTTTTGGGTAATTTTGCGCGCGCGGAAATTGCCTGCTTTGAGCAACAAAAAACCCCTTGCGGGGTTTTTGAAGTTGAAATTACCAACGTAAAAGACGGCGTTTGCGCGGCAAAGGAAACCTGTAAAAGTTCCCGCTGAAACTTATTTGAAAATCTTTTCAAAAAAGTTTTGCGCGTTGTCTATTTCCTCTTTAGATAGTTCTTCTCCCAAGGCTTTTATAAGTTCTTTTTGCTTTGCGCTCAGTTTTTTGGGGATATCAATATTTAAGACCACCTTAAGCGCGCCTTTCTTGCCCCTGCCGCCCAAAACCGGCATACCCTGATTTGCCGCAGTGACAATAGTGCCGTCAACGGAACCTGCGGGGATATCAACGCGCACGTCTTCCTTCATCAGATTTTGCACGGTAAAACCGCCGCCTAAAACAGCGGAAGGGTAACTTATTTTCTTTTCCAAAATAAGATCGTCTGCTATACGCTTAAAAATATTGTGCGGCTTGACCTGCATTTCTAAAAATAAATCGCCAAAGCCGCCTTCGTTTGTGCCTATATCGCCGCCGTTAGCGACGCGTAAAGTAACGCCTTCTCTTACGCCCGCGGGTATTTTTACTTTTACGGAATTATTCCTGCGCGCTCTGCCCGTTCCTTTGCATGCCCTGCACGGGCGTTCAACTATAGTGCCCTGCCCGCCGCATTCCGGACACGTCTGGCGCATGGAGAAAAACCCCTGGCTAAACTGTACAACGCCAGAACCGCGGCAGGTCGGACAGGTTTTTGCGCCGCTTCCTTCCTGCGCGCCCGAACCGCCGCAGACTTCGCAGGTGTCCACGCGCAAATAACTTACTTCCCGCTCAACGCCGCTATAGGCTTCCTCTAAAGTTAAATCAACTTCCTGCTTGATATCGTTGCCGCGCTGGGCCCTTTTGCGGCGAGGAGTTCCGCCAAAACTCCCGCCGAACATATCACCAAAAATAGAGCTTACTACGTCCTCAAACCCGCCAAACCCGCCGAATCCGCCCGCGCCGCTAAAGCCGCCGCCGGCCTGCACGCCTTCGGGACCGTAAGTATCGTACAACTGCCTTTTTTGGGAATCAGATAATACTTCAAAAGCTTCGTTTAGCTGCTTAAACTTTTCCTCGGCTTCTTTATTGCCCGGGTTCCTGTCGGGATGGTACTTCATCGCCATACGACGGTAAGCGGTTTTTAATTCTGCTTCTGAGGCAGTGCTGCTTACTCCTAAAATTGAATAATAATCTTCTTTATTTTTTGCCATAAGTTATCACGAAAGTCAAAACGACTCCCCTGCGCTTTGCGCAGGGGAGCTATAGTTAAGCTGCTTATTTGTCTACTACTTCTGCCTCTACGACGTCGTCTTTCTTGCCGTCTTGGGGCTGAGCGCCCGCTTGGGCGTCTTGCGCCTCAGCGCCGCCCGCCTGAGCATTTTGCGCACCCCCGCCTTGCGCGCCGCCTGCCGCTTGGGCTTTGGCCTGCGCTTCTTTATAGACGATTTCGCCCAGTTTCTGGCTGGCCGTAAGGGCGTTATCCTTAGCTTTTTTAATCCTTTCTGTATCTTCGGATTTAATAGCGTCTTTAAGTTCGCTTAAGGCCTGGTCAATTTTAAGACGCTCTTCCTGAGGAACTTTATCGCCGTGTTCTTTTAACGCCTTCTCGGTTTGGTATAAGACGGCGTCCGCCTCGTTTTTAGCTTCAATTCTTTCTTTGGTTTTCTTATCCTCGTCGGCGTATTTTTCGGCCTGCTTGACGAAGTCGTTTACTTCGTTTTCGCTCAGTTTATTGGGCGCGGTAATGGTAATATGCTGTTCTTTGTTTGTGCCCAAATCTTTGGCCGATACTTTTAATATGCCGTTTGCGTCAATATCAAAAGTAACCTCTATCTGAGGAACGCCGCGCGGCGCGGGAGGAATGCCGTCCAAATCAAACTTGCCCAAAGGCACGTTGTCTTTGGCCATAGGCCTCTCCCCCTGGAGGACGTTTACCGTTACCGCGGGCTGATTATCGGCCGCGGTGGAGAAAACCTGAGTCTTCCTTACCGGTATAGTCGTGTTTCTTTCAATAAGTTTGGTAAACACGCCGCCCAAAGTTTCAAGACCTAAGGAAAGAGGCGTAACGTCCAAAAGCAGGATATCTTTAACGTCACCCGTTAAAACTCCCGCCTGTATTGCAGCGCCGTCTGCGACGCATTCCATAGGATCAATGCCGCGCTCTATCTTTTTGCCGACGTGCTTTTCAACGTAATCCTGCACAATAGGCATGCGCGTGGGCCCGCCGACCATAATGATTTTATCTATCTGTCCCAAGCCTAATTTGCTGTCTGAAACCGCCCTGTCAATTGAAGCACCGCAGCGGTCAACTATCGGTCTTACAAGGGTATCCAGTTTGGCGCGCGACACCTTCATTTCCAAGTGTTTGGGGCCGCTTGCGTCGGCCGTGATAAAGGGCAGGTTTATATCCGTTTCCATAGTGGTGGAAAGCTCTATTTTAGCCTTTTCGGCAGCGTCTTTAAGACGCATCATGGCCTGTTTGTCTTTGGATACGTCAATACCGGTAGTTTTCTTAAACTCGCTTACTATCCAGTCAATGATGGCGTTATCCATATCGGTGCCGCCAAGTTTAGTGTCTCCGGAAGTGGATAAAACGTCAAAAGTGCCTTCTTTGCCCATTTCCATAATAGTAACGTCCAGCGTGCCGCCGCCAAGATCAAAGACCAAGATTTTCTGCTCTTTGCCCAGCTTATCAATGCCGTAGGCAAGAGCTGCGGCCGTAGGCTCGTTTAGCAGTCTTACCACTTCAAGACCGGCGATTTTGCCCGCGTCTTTGGTGGCCTGACGCTGATTGTCGTTAAAATAAGCCGGCACGGTAATAACCGCTTTTTCAATTGTAGTACCCAAAAAAGCTTCCGCGTCTTTTTTTACTTTCTGCAAGACGAAAGCCGAAAGCTGTTGGGGCGTAAACTCGTTTCCCCGTAAATCATATTTATAATTTTCGCCCATGCGCCTTTTGAAAGCGGTGGCGGTGCCTTCGGGGTTGGCGACGGCTTGTCTGCGGGCCGGCTCGCCCACCAAACGCTGGCCGTCTTTGGTAAAAGCCACGTAGGAAGGGAAAGCTTTCCCCCCTACCGAGCTGCCTTCTGCCGAAGGGATAATAGTAGGCCTTCCGCCTTCCATAACGGCGGCGGCCGTGTTTGATGTTCCTAAGTCAATGCCTATAATTTTTGACATATATTTTCTCTCCTCTCTTTTCCTGTAAAAGTTTTATTTTTTGGTTTCTTCTTCCTGCTGTTCTTCTTCTTGCGCATCCTCCTGCGCTTTGCCTACGATAACCTGTGCGGGCCTTATAACTTTCCCGTCAACAAATACCCCTTGGGAAACTTCCTGCAGCACTTTGCCGTCATCTTCCTTGGCGCAAGGGCAGGTGGTAAGGACTTCCTGCGTCATCGGGTCGTAAGGTTTGCCTTTCGCGCAGACAATTTGCACACCCTGCGCTTTGAAAAATTTTTCAAACTCCTCAAAAATCATTTTGAGGCCCTGCTTTATATGCTCTGTTTCCGCACCGTCTTTGCTTATTTCTTCTTTGGCTTTAAGCAATATATCATACATAGGCGCCAGGCCGCGCAAAACGTCCATTTTGCCGTATTGTATGAGAGCGGGCCTTTCTTTCTCAACGCGTTTGCGGTAATTTTCAAAGTCCGCCTGAAGGCAGACTAACTGCCTGTAGTATTCCTGCGCTTTATCCTCGGGCTCGGTCTGTTTTTCTTCCTGTTCCCGTGCGGGGCAATTTTCTTCTTCAGCTGCGGCCCCTTCTTCCCGAGCTTCGGGTTTTGGCGCGGTTTGCTGCTCTTGCTGCTCGTCTTCTTTCAAATTTTTCTTTTTTACCATATCAGTCTTGCTCCTTATTTTTCAAGAGACGCCTGCCAGTTCCTTATGCTGGCGCTCAGCATACGGCCTATAAAGTCAACCAGAGATATCATCTTGCCGTACTCCATATGCTTGGGCCCCACTATGCCCAAAAGCCCTACCGTTTTATCCCCCGCTTCATAGGCGGACGTCACTATACTTAAATCTTTAAGTTCGGCCATGTCATTTTCCGAACCGATGCTCACGGTTACTTTGCCGCTGACGCCTTTTTGTTTTAGTTCAAGCATCTTTTCGCCCAGATAAGAGGCAAATTTATCGCGCTCTTCAATGACGCTCATCATACGGCTTAAATCGCTTTCTTCGCCGATATATTTACTTTGCGCAAGGCGGCTTATACCGTCAATATAAAGTTGATCTTTGGTATTTTTTGCGTCTTCCGACATTTCTTCAAGTATTTTAAGCGCTAAATTGCAAAAACTTTCAATTTCACCGTTTGCGCCCTCTATACTTTCCCACAAGACGCGTTTTGCATCGCCCAAAGAAAGCCCCGAAATCCGCTCGTTTATAAAACTGTTAAGCAATATAAGACGCGAAGGCATAATGATGTAATTTAAGCGCACCGGCCAATGCTTTATAACGCCGTCTTCGGTAATCAAAATAACCAGAATATTGCACGGACCAAGCGGTATAAAATCGAGCCTCTGGAGGCGGCTCTCGCTTATGCTGGGGCGGAAGACAAACCCCGCCGTATGCGTAAGTATGGAAAGCATTTTGCAGGTCTGTGCCATAACGCGGTTAATTTCTTCGTTGCTTTGGCGGTACTCGCGCTCTATGCGCTGGCGTTCCTTAAAAGCGACCTTTTGCACCTTGGAAAGATAATCCACGTAAAACCTGTAAGCCTTATCAGTCGGTATCCTACCGCCGGAGGAGTAAGGCTGATAAAGATAGCCCTCTTCTTCAAGCTTCTTCATGGTATTGCGTATGGTCGCACTGGAAAGGCCGGCCAAAGCCTTTTGAGCAACAAGCTCGGACCCGACGGGACGCTTAGTCTGCACATATTCCTGTATTATCATGCGCAGTATCTTCTCTTCCCGCTCTTTTGCAATTTCAGGTTTTAATACTCTCATATGTCCCGCCTGTTATTTATGGCCGTGTACAGTCGTTATTTTAGCAGTCTAAAAAACCGACTGCTAATATTGTAGAAAAATTTTTCAAAATTGTCAATTACGATTTCAGGTTGCTAATTTTGAAATCAGGGTTTCCCCGCTTTTTTATTTATAGGTCTTTTTTGCCGTCGGGGGTAGGTCTTTTGACTCTTGTGAGAAAAGAATATTTATGGGAAAATATATATGTCTATATATATTTAATAGTTTAAGTTTGGAATAGGGATTTTTTATGAAAGACATAAAACGTTTCTTTTTTTGCATACTTTTTATTATTGTGATGCCCGTTTGCGCAATGTCGTGGGGTCATGAAAAATATACAGATGACTTAACAAAATACGAGACGCAGAAATTCCTGCTGGGCAAGATTATACGCGGGGAAACCATTAATTATTGTATAGACGGCAATATCACGGCTTACGGATTTGATAATCTAAATAACTTTGTGGCAAATTTCCAAAATAAAGGAAGCGTTTTTGATTACTGGTTTTTATACACTTGGCAGCAAGTACAAAAAGCCGGGAGGGAAAAAGAGTTTGCGGACTTAAAAAGCCTTCTTACCACTCCCGTTAAAATACAGCTTCAACCGTGTGCGGCTTCCTCCGCGGTTACAAAAGAATTCGGCGGCTTGCTTGATAGCGGCAGCGGACGCGAAGGTTATACGTACGCCGAAAATACGGAAAATATCCGCTTTCTCTTTTCCGACGGAAGTGAAAACTATCAAAAACCCGAAGGCTGCCAAGAGGCTTATGCCGTCTTCAGACATTCCACTTCGCAAATACCGCCTTCCGTGATAACCTTTATGCCAAAGGACAAATTTTACGCCTTATATCATAAAATGATTTTGCATGAAATAGGACATTCTTTTGGCTTGGAAGATCAGTATAATAAGCTTGAAAATGCTTCCAAGATATACAGAACAAAACCGTATTCTCCTTCCATAATGCGTTCAATTTTAGGTTCTTTCTCCTGCGACGACGCCGACGGTTTAATTAACCTTATTGACCGCTTAAACGGCTACAAACGCGGCGGCAAAGAAGGCTGGCAAGGCCTTTGTAAAGACCGCATAAGAATATATGTGGCTTCAAAACCCGTAGAAGATAAGGACGCGCCAGTTATTGACTTTAAGAAAATAAAAGAAACCGCGCAAAATTTACTAAAGAAGATGAACTTGCCAAGATAATATCTTGCGTAAATTAATAAAGCTATGAAAAAAATAAAATCTTTAATCTTTTGCATATTCACATTTTTTATTATTACAACGCCGCTTTGCGCGGCGGAGTGGGGACATCTTGCCGCAATAGACAATTTGAATTTCTATGACAGATTTTTTTATCTGCTCAGAAAAATAATGAACGGGGAAACAATTAGTTACTGCATAGACGGCAATACGCCGGCTTTTGGTTTTGAAAGACTAAACGGTGCTATTACTGAAAGTTATTATGACCCTGTCCCGCAAGATTATGAAAATATGTCCCTTGAGAATTTGCAAACAAAAAATGTCTTTGAGTATTGGCTCTCGGGCACTTGGAAGGAAATAGAAAAAGCCGGCAGACAAGAAGAATTTTCCGACTTAAAACAAATCCTGAACAATCCCGTAAAGATGAATTTGCAGCAGTGCTCAAATGTGCCATTAGCGGGATTAGAGGAAGTCCTGTCTAATACAAGCGGGAAAGAAAATTATATCTTCAGCGATAAGAAAGAAGATATCCGTTTCATTTTTTATACCGGTACGGAAAATTATAAAAAGACTTTGGGCAAAAAGGTCCGCGGACTTTTCCGTTTTGGCATAGAGAAAAACAACCCATATGCATCGGTATTTGGAGATATTCTTTATGCACAGGAGGATATTCCGCCTTTTATAATAATTAAGTCCGAAAAAATAGATGGAGAGTTTTACAAGGCTCTTATACATGAAACGGGACATTCCTTTGGAATGGCCGATACCTATCGGAAATCTAAAAACTCCTCACGAGAATACCGCACCTCAAGATATCCTAACGCTCTTATGAACCGCGGCCCGCAATTGACCTGCGATGACGCCGACGGTTTAATTAACCTAATTGACCGCTTAAACAACTACAAACGCGGCGGTAAAAAAGGGTGGAGAGGCCTCTGCAAAGGCTATTACCGTCTTTATATAAACTCAAAGCCCGCCATTGATTTAACCGAAATGAAACTATCGCTTGAGCTGACAAAAAAAGCCATCCGCAAAAACTTTGAAAATCTGCGTTTTGACTGGTAATTCTTAATCCCAAATAAATCCCTTTTAACAGCAGTTTTTACAAGGGCAAATTTAACAAAGTGTGTTAAATTTGCCCCTAATTTTCTATAATCTATAATATGATAGAACAATTGACAAAAAAACTCTCTGCTATAGAAGCGGAATATACCGCAAAAATACAATCCTGCGCTGATATAAAGGCATTGCAGGATTTGCAGGTTGCCGCCCTTGGCCGCAAAGGCGCTTTGACGGAACTGCTTAAAAACCTTAAAGATTTATCTTTGGAAGACAAAAAAACTTTCGGCCCGCTGGGCAATAATCTTAAAATAAAACTTACCGAGCTTTTTGAAAACGCTCAAAATAAACTTGAAGAACAAAAAATTAACGAAGAATTAAATAAAGTCAATCTTGACCTGTCTTTGCCCGCCTATCCTTTTAACAAAGGCAAACGCCACCCGCTTATGCTGGCCCAAGACCGCATGACAAAGATTTTAAGCAAAATGGGCTTTGTTTGGGCGCAAGGACCTCTTATAGAAGACGAGTACCATAATTTTGACGCCCTTAATATACCAAAGCACCACCCCGCGCGCGATATGCAGGATACGTTTTTTATCAAAAACGCAGTCAAAGAAGGTTTTGTACTGCGCACGCACACCAGCGGCGTGCAGATACGCACCATGCAAAAGCAAAAGCCGCCCATACGCATAATAGCGCCCGGAAGGGTTTTCAGAAAAGACGCTATGGACGCAACGCACTCCCCCGTTTTCAGCCAGATAGAGGGCCTTTATGTTGATAAAAACGTAAGCCTTGCCGACCTTAAAAATGATTTAACTGTTTTTATGCAGGGCCTTTTCGGCCCGAAGGCCCAGGTACGCTTTCGCCCGTCTTTTTTCCCGTTTACCGAGCCCAGCGTTGAGGTGGACGTAAAATGCGTCTTCTGCGAAGGCAAAGACTCCTGCTGCCCCGTTTGTAAAGGCACGGGGTGGAAAGAAATGCTAGGCGCGGGCATTGTGCATCCCAACGTCTTAAAAAACTGCGGCATTGACCCGGAAGTTTACGGAGGCTACGCCTTCGGCATGGGAATTGAGCGTTTGGCTATGTTTAGCTTAAACATAAAAGACATAAGAACTTTTTATGAAAACGACGTCAGAATTTTGGAGCAATTTTAATGAAAATACTTTATTCATGGCTTAAAGACTATATTGACATAAATTTAACCCCCGAAGAGCTTGAAAAAAAGCTTAATACCTTAGGTATTGAAGTTGCCTCCATAACAAAAACGGGCGCGGACTTTGAGGGCGTTTACGCAGCTAAAATTGAGGCTATACTGCCCCACCCCAACGCAGATAAACTGCATCTTGTTGATTTGTCCGCAAAAGACGGCGCGCAGCGCGTTGTCTGCGGGGCGCAAAATATTGCCGTAGGGCAAATTGTGCCTTTGGCAAAAGCAGGAGCAACGCTAAGAGGTCAAAAACTTACCGCGGCCGAAATACGCGGCGTAGTTTCTGAAGGTATGCTTTGCTCGGCAGACGAACTTGGCCTTGCCGGCGAGCGTCAAAAGGGCATTATGATTTTAGATAAAGATATTAAAATCGGCGCCGACATTAAATCTTTATACGGCGGCGATTCCGACTGCGTTTTTGAACTTGAACTTACGCCAAACCGCCCTGATTTAATGTCCCATTTAGGCGTTGCAAGAGAGCTTTCTGTTCTGCTTAATATCCCCCTTAAAGAGCAAAAAATAAAAGAAGTAAAAGGCAGCGGTGATACTCTTAAAATTACTCTTCCGTGCGGTCAAAGCGGCTGCCCCAGATATCTGGGCAGGACGATAAAAAACGTCAAGAACATTGCTTCCCCCCAGTGGCTGCAAAAGCGTCTTCTTGCTATGGACGTTAATCCAAAAAACGCTTTGGTTGATATTACAAATTATGTTCTTTACGCCGTGGGCCACCCTTTGCACGCTTTTGATTTGACCCATCTTGAAGGAGGCCAAATTATAGTGCGCTGGGCACAAGAAGGCGAGAAATTTTTGGGCCTTGACGGCGTTGAGCGCGCGCTTGATAAAGAAACGCTTGTTATAGCAGACGGCAAAAAGCCAGTTGCCCTTGCCGGCGTTTTGGGCGGCGCGGGCGACAGTATTTTGCCGACCACAAAAGATATTTTCCTTGAGTCGGCGGCTTTTTGCCCGCCGTGCATAAATAAAACCTCAAAGAAACTGGGGATTTCAACGGAATCTTCCCAACGCTTTGAACGCGGCGTTGACATAGAGTCCTGCAAAGAAGCAAGCACGATGGCAACGCAGCTTATCACTGAGATATGCGGGGGCGAGCCTTCCCAAATTAACGACGTTTATCCGCAAAAATATGAAGCAAAAGAATTTTCTTTTAACCCAAAAGAAATTGATAAAATTCTGGGCGTCCAGACCGATAAAGAAAAACTTAAAAATATCTTTGCCGCCCTTGCCGAAAAGTTTGACTCTTCGGGCGAACTTTGGCGTTTTGCCGCAAAATCTTACCGCAACGACTTAAATCATAAATGGGATCTGGCCGAGGAGGCCGCCCGCTTTATAGGCTTTGACGCGCTGCCAGAAGGCGGCGGCGTAACGCGCACTTCCATTTATTTCGGCGAAAACCCAAAGAGCGAAGATATAGGCGGCAAAATGACTTCCTCTTTAATCGGACTTGGGTTTTTGGAATGTAAAAATTTTGACTTTATTTCCAAAAAAGATTTTACTTCCTTTGGTTTTAACGAAAAAAATATCGTTGAAATTAAAAACCCGCTAGCCGAGGGTTTGGAATATTTAAGGCCTTCGCTATTGATTTCTCTGCTTAAAAATATTGCGCACAATCAGCGCTTTGGCAGGCACGATTTATCTTTGTTTGAGTTTGGCAAAACATTTTGCCTGCAGGGCGGTTTCCCGACGGAAGCTTTTGCCGTAAGCGGCGTTATGTGCGGCAGCGCTTTAAGAAATAAATTCTTTTTGTCAAAGGACTGCCCCGTCGGATTCTTCGGCTTAAAGGGCGTAGCGCAGTTTTTGCTGGAGAATTATCCAAATCTCTCTTTTGCACAAATAAAACAACCCGCGCCGTATTTGCACCCGAAGCTTTCTCTGGAAATATTCTGCGACGGCAAATCAGTCGGCGTTTTGGGCAAAGCGCATCCTTCGGTCTTAAAAACTTTTGACGTTAAGGGCGACGTTTTTGTCTTTGAAATATTTTTCAAAAATCTTGAAAAATATTTCAACGCACAGGAATTTAAGACGGCAAAAGACATAAGCGTTTACCCCCCTTCAAAGCGCGATTTATCTTTGGTAATTGATAAAAGCGTTACTTACGAGGCCGTGCAAAAAGTGTTAAACGCTTTTGCCGGACAATGTAAATATCAGCTTATTGACCTCTATGCCGGAGAAAATTTGCCCGAGGGCAAAAAAAGCGTTTCTTTGCGTTTTGAGTTCAGTTCAGACGAGAAAACCTTAAACGATAAAGAAGTAAACGCCTTGACGCAAAATATTATTTCACACTTAGGCAAAACTTTGGGCGCGGCTTTACGTTGAAAAAAAATAAACTTTTATGGAAGATAAATATAAGCAGTTAACAGAACTGGCGCAGAAAGTATCCTCCCGTCTTGCTCAAACGGAAGAGGAAAATCTTATTTTGCAGGCAAAAGTTAAGTCTTTAGAATCTTCCCTTCGCATTATGGAAAGCGCGCAGGTTACCGCAAAAGCCTTAAAAGAGTGGAAAGACGTTACTACTTCCATCTTAAAAAAAGTTTGCTCCAAAATAGACAGGGAAATAAATAAAATAGAAACGCAAAGCCAAACGCCGCATCTGGGGGATAAATGAAAGAGAAAAACGAACCCGCCACCGTGCGTATAAAAGGCATTACTTTTGAAAACGTAACGCTGGACGGCATGGGCCCGCTTGAAGTCCACGCGCTTGCCGCGGAAATTACAAACCGCATGGACGAAATCAGCGCCGAGACAGGCAAAGTTACCACGTGGGAACTTCTGGGCCGCGCCGCGCTTTACTACGCCGCTTTGGCCCGCGGCCGCGCAAACAGCGCAAAAGCCAAAACTCAGGACGAAGATAAAATGCTGGATAAGGCTATTGAAGCCCTGACAGACTGCTTAAACAGCCTGCCGCTTAAATAAATCTTTGCCCTTGCCGAAAATTTATGGAAGATTTTTTTGAAGAACAATTAAAACAAAACCTCGCCAAAGCTTTGCCTTTGGCCGCCCGTCTTGCCCCGCAGGAACTTGAGGATTTTGCCGGTCAAAGCGAGATTTTGGGCGAAGGCAAAATGCTGCGCCGTCTTATAGAGGCAGATAAAGTGCGCTCGGCCTTATTTTTCGGCCCGCCGGGCTGCGGTAAAACCGCGCTTGCCCGCTTTATAGCAAAGACTACTAAAGCGGAAGTAAAAGAACTCAACGCGGCCGCAGTCGGCACGCCGGACCTCAAGAAAGTTATAGAAGAAGCCAAAATAAAAACCGCCAATAATTTCAAAAACGCGCGCACTTTAATAATCCTTGACGAAATACACCACTTTAATAAAACCCAGCAGGACGTTTTACTGCCCAGCGTGGAAAGCGGCCTTATAATCCTAATCGGCCTTACTACCGAAAATCCTTATTTTTACATAAACAACGCCCTGCTTTCGCGCTTTAACGTTTTTGAGTTTAAGGCTCTTAACAAAGAAGATTTTACAAAGATTATAAAACGCGCAGAGAAAATTGAAAATTTCAAAATCGCGGCCGACGCGCGCGATTTCCTTATAACCCAGTCAAACGGCGACGCAAGACGTCTCTTAAACGCCCTTGAACTTGCGCTCTTAAGCGCGACTTACGACGGCGGCCCCAAAAAAATATCCTTAGATACCGCAAAAGACTGCGTACAAAAACGCCATCTTAATTATGATAAAAAAGGCGACGAGCATTACGATATAATTTCCGCTTTTATAAAGTCCATGCGCGGGTCAGACCCTGACGCGGCCGTCTATTGGCTTGCGCGCATGCTTGAAAGCGGGGAGGATCCGCGCTTTATAGCGCGCAGAATTTTTATCTGCGCGGCAGAAGACGTTGGCATGGCCGAGCCTAACGCCCTGCTCATTGCCGAGGCGGCATTTAAGTCCGCCGAGGTACTGGGAATGCCGGAGGTCAGAATACCGCTTGCCCACGCGGCAATTTACGTGGCCTGCGCGCCAAAATCCAACGCCGCCTATCTTGCAATTGACGCCGCTTTAAGCGAAGTGCGCGAAGGCCCGCGCCGCAACGTACCGGTAAATTTAAGAAGCGGCGCAAAAAACGAAGGCTATAAATACGCGCACGATTTCCCCAACCATTACGTTGAGCAGGAATATATGCCAAACCCGAAAAAATTTTATAATCCCACCGATATGGGCCGCGAAAAAATATTAAAAGAGCGGCAGCAAACCCTGAGGAAGAAAAGATAATGGAAAGCCCTTTTGACAAAAATAAAATTTTTACCGTAACGGAAATAAGCTCTGCGATAAAAACTATGCTTGAGGGCGTATTTTCCCCCGTGGCGGTGGAAGGAGAGATTTCAAACTTAAAAACTTCCGCCGCGGGCCACGTTTATTTTGACTTAAAAGACGAAAATGCCTTAATATCGGCCGTGCTCTTTAGGGGCCATGCCCGCGCGCTCGCGCTTAAAGAGGGCGCTCAAGCCACCGTGCGCGGCGCGCTGTCCTGCTACATCAAACAGGGCCGCTATCAGATAGTGGCGCAAAGCGTTGAAGTAAACGAAGCGGGAAATTTATTTCTGGAGTTTGAAAAACTTAAAGCCAAGCTGGCAGCAGAAGGCCTCTTTGACCAAGACAGAAAAAAAGATATCCCCAAATTTCCCGCACGCATAGGCGTAATAACTTCGCCTACGGGCGCGGCTTTGCGCGATATACTTTCCGTCTTAAGGCGGCGCGCTTCCAGCCTTGAAATTATTATTGCGCCCGTTTTGGTGCAGGGGGAAGGCTCCAAAGAACAAATCGCAAAAGCAATAAAAGACTTAAACCGCCTAAAACCCGCTGTAGACGTAATTTTAATGGGCCGCGGCGGCGGCAGCATAGAAGATCTATGGAGTTTTAATGAAGAACTTGTTGTGCGCGAAATTGCAAAAAGCGCTGTTCCCATAATTTCCTGCGTTGGCCACGAAACCGATTTTACTCTGGCAGATTTCGCCGCCGATTTGCGCGCCCCCACGCCAAGCGCCGCCGCCGAACTTGTGGCCGAAAACGCGCACGACACAAAAAAGCATCTTGCGCGCTTAAGCAGGCTTTTAGCGCAGTCCTTAGACTTAATTTACGAACGCTTAAGCGCGCGCCTTAAGCTTGCCTGCGAGCGTAAATTTTTTAAGCGGCCCGCCCTGCTTTTTCTTACAAAAGAACAGCTGCTTGACGATATTTCCGAGAAACTTTATCTTACCTTTGATAAAAAATTTACAGCCTTAAGCGAGCGGGCAAAAACCGCGCAAAAACAGCTTTTCTTGCTTAACCCCAAGGCGACCTTAAAGCGAGGATACGCCATAGTGCGCAGAGCTTCCGACGGGACTATAGTATTATCCTCCCTAAAAGGGGAGCGTCTTAAAATAGAGACTTCGCAAGACGTCTTTGAGGCCGAAACAATTTAAGGAGATTAAAATGAGTGTAAAGAAAAATACTTTTGAAACCAAAATGAAAAGGCTTGAAGAAATAGTCGCTCTCTTAGACGGCGATGCTCTTGACCTTGAGGCAAGCGCAAAATTGTTTGAGGAGGGCGTAGCCCTCTCCAAAGAATTAAACGCCAAACTTGCCGAGATAAAAATAAAAGTGGAAACCTTGAAAGAAAAAGGCGGCGAACTTACCCTTGAGCCCTTTGAAGAAGAAGAAAATCAATAAACCATATGACGACCGAGCCCGATAAAAAACTTCGCCTTGATAACTGGCTTGTACAAAACAATCTGGCTTCAAGCAGAAATAAAGCCCAGGCCATGATTATGGCGGGCGAAGTTTTGCTAAACGGACAGACCGAGTTTGCCGCCGATAAAACCGTTAAAGCGCAGGATAAAATTTCCTTAAAAGAAAAAAGCTGCCCCTATGTATCGCGCGGCGGCCTTAAATTAAAAGGCGCTTTGGACGCTTTCAAAATAAACGTCAAAGGCAAAATATGCCTTGATATCGGCGTGGCAACGGGCGGTTTCAGCCACTGTTTTTTACTTGAAGGCGCAAAAGAAGTTTGGGGCGTTGACGTAGGCAGAGGCCAGCTTGCAAGCGAACTGCCGCGTTTTGATAATTTCCGCTTTAAGCCGCAGACAAATGCAAGATATCTTAAAGCAGAAGACTTCCCCGTCAAATTTGAAGCGGCCGCAGTTGACGTTTCTTTTATCTCTCTTACAAAAATATTACTGCCGCTTTTCACTTGTCTTGCGTCAAAAGCGGACATCGTGCTGCTTGTAAAGCCGCAATTTGAACTTGCCCCCAAAGACGTGCCGCGCGGCATTGTCAAAACCGAAGAAAACCGTCAGAAAGCCTTAAAAACCGTTATGGATTTTTTTGAGAAAAATATAGCGGCAAAATTTAACGCAAAAAAGATTGCCGTGATAAATTCCCCCTTGGAGGGAGTGCACGGCAATCTTGAGTTTTTAGTCCATCTTAAAAACGGCTGAGCAGCCTTAGGTCTTTGCGGACCTCTTATTTTGAGGGGGCCGTATCTTCCTGTTGTTTCCTAAACGCGCTTATCATCTGCTGCGAAAAAGCATAAAACTTATGAAACGGCATATTAGGCTTTGCAAGAATATTTACGTCTTGATGCATATAAAAACCTTTATCGGCCGAAAGCGCAAATAAAGTTACTTTGCCGGGTATTTCCTGAGGCGGCAAAACATTTACGGAAGGAAGCATATCCTTCGTCCTTGCGGCGGCTTCTTTTAACATATTCTTAGCGGCAGATTTAAGCTCTTTGCTTGCTTCGTCTGAGCCTCCTCCCAAAAATCCGCCGAGCCCGCTTTTGCTGTTATTTTCAAAATACATGCTTGCGTCGCCCAAAACAGAAGCGGCTATTAAAATATTTTTTGGTTCGTTATTATTGTCCAACATGCAAAGTTCAACGCCGGCTATGCAAATTTTATCGTCGCCCAAAGTAGGGATTCCGTTCTTGTTTTCAAGATTCCTCACGTCCAGCCAAAACTCGCGCATATTAGCATATGCTTCTTTCATAGAATCCTCCGCAGCACCATAAGATTATGCGTATTTTCTAAAATGATACATTTTTTTGTATATTAAAAGAAAGGGCCTTTTTTCCCAGCTTCATGGAGATTGTTTCTTATGCAAGAAAATATCGGAAGGGCTGTTGTCTTAATGATGGACTCCTTTGGCATAGGCGGCGCGCGCGACGCCGCGGCCTTTGGCGACAGTGGGGCAAACACACTTTTATCCCTAGTTTTAAGCGCAAATAATCCAAAAGAAGACCGCGCGCGCAGCGGCCTGCAAATACCAAATCTCACATCCCTGGGCTTGCTTGAAGCGGCCAAACAATCCGACGCACAATTTGCAAAAAAAGCGCAGGCCGCGCTTTGGGCGGCAAAGCCGCCCAAAGCCGCCCCCGTCCTGCGCAGCGACGTTAAATACGGATTTATGCAGGAGGTAAGCAAAGGCAAAGACACCTCTTCGGGTCATTGGGAAATTATGGGAACGCCCGTTAATTTTAACTGGGGATATTTCCCCCCAAAATACCCTTCTTTTCCCAAAGAACTAATCGTTAATATTTGCCAAGAGGCGGGGCTAAAAGGCATTTTAGGCAATAAAGCCGCAAGCGGGACAGAGATTATAAAAGAGCTCGGACTCAAACATATAGAAACGGGAAATCCGATATGTTACACTTCGGCGGACAGCGTTTTTCAAATCGCCGCGCATGAAAAATATTTCGGGCTGGAGCGTTTGTATAAAGTCTGCGAAATTGCCTTTAAGCATCTTAAGCCTTATAATATAGCGCGCGTAATCGCGCGCCCTTTTGAGGGAGAAGACGGCAATTTCACGCGCACAAAAAACCGTCATGACTATTCCGTGCCGCCTCCTGCGCCCACCGTCTTGGACAAACTAAAAGCAAACGGCGGGCAGGTTATTGCCGTGGGCAAAATAAACGATATTTTTGCCGGCCGCGGCGTTACAAAAGCCTTAAAGGCAAGCGGGCTTGAGGAACTTTGGAACGTTACCCTCCAAGAAGTTAAAACAGCACCCGCAAACAGTTTAATCTTTACAAATTTTGTAGATTTTGATATGGTCTGGGGACATCGCAGAAACGCAGAGGGCTACGCCAAAGGCGTGGAATATTTTGACTCAAGACTGCCCGAACTTGATAAAATCCTGCTGCCAAACGATATTGTTTTTATAACGGCCGACCACGGGTGCGACCCCCTTTACAAAGGTACGGACCATACGCGCGAGAACGTGCCTGTTCTTATGTACGGGCCGAGCGTAAGTGGCCAAAATGTCGGCCGCAGGGAAACTTTTGCAGATATAGGCCAAAGTCTTGCGCAGTATTTCAGCCTGCAAAAGTTTGAAAGCGGGACTTCTTTTCTCTAAAGTAAATTTGCATATATGCGCATATAAAAAACGCCGCGTTTTACGCGGCGTTTTTTAATCTTGTACCGTAAAAAAAATTAAAGATATTTGGTAAAAAATTCTTCAAGGCGGTTTTTATACTGCTGGCCGGCTGCCTCCGAACATTCGGTATGGGAAGCGTTTGCCACTATCCAAAGCTGTTTGGGGCCGCGGGCTTTCATATGCAGTTTGCGCGCGTCGTGGCGAGGGGCAAGGTTATCATCGGCCCCGTTAATTATAAAGATGGGTTTTGCGCCCAATTTTTTTATATTATGGCGCGGGCTGAAGTCTTCCGGATTCATACCGAGGCGTTTTCTGGCAAAATAAAGCACTAAAAACACCAAAGGGAAATAAGGCGTGTTTCTATGAAATCTGGCCCAGCGCGCAACTACTTTTTCGTAAGAATAATAGCAGCCTTCTGCCACTACGCAGGATATCGCGGGGTTATGAGCGGCCTCGTAAACGGCAACGGCAGCTCCCATAGAAAGACCGTAAACACCCAGTTTTTTAGTCTGCTCGGGACGAGTTTTGCGTATGGCCTCAATGGCGGCATTTGCGTCTTTAATTTCAAGGTAACCTATGGAGCTCATACCTTCGCCGCTTTCGCCGGAGCCGCGAAAGTCAAAATAAAAAAGGTTAAAGCCTTTTTCGCGCAAAAAGACTGTGCTGGGGAGCAAAAATCCCTTATTCATCGCCCAGCCGTGCATAAAGATTATAGTCTTTTGGCTCTCTTCGCTAGCGGGGATAAACCAGCCTCTTAATGTAATGCCTTCGGAATTTTTGAAAATAACGTTTTCAAACGGGACTTTCATTTGGTCGGGAAAAACGGTAACGGGCGTTCTCTGCGTTTTACGGTAAATAATTTTATCGCTTTCTTTATAAGCAAGATACGCCAAAACAGAAGCTGTCAGCAAAACGGCGATAATTATTATAAGAATTGTGCTCATAGATATATTTTATAATTTTTGCGCGCTAAAATTTTTCAAACATAAAGGGATTTGATAAAAAATATCTTCGGCGCAAAGGGAGTTTTCACCCGTTTTTTTAACGGCTTTATCCGCGCAAAGTCCGTGTAAAAAAACGCCGAGACGGGCCGCATAAAAAGCTTTTTCTTCCACGCTTTTTTTATCGGCGCAGCACAGCAGGCGGGCGTAAATTGCGGCTATAATTCCGCTTAAGATATCCCCGCTGCCCGCTTTTGCAAGGCCGCAGTTTCCAGTCGTATTTTCATAAATTTCATTGCCGAGTGCAACTTTCGTTTTCGGCCCTTTAAGCAGGCATACGGCCGAGGTAAGCGCGCTTAATTTTGAGGCAGATTTTTCATCTGTCTTTTTTATTTTAAGAAGTCTTTGCATCTCGCCTGCGTGCGGCGTTAAGACGCAGCAGTTTTTGCGCGAAATATTTTTTATTTTCTGCGCGCCCATTTGCGCAAGAAAATTAAGACTGTCTGCGTCAATTACCGCGGGAGCGTTTGCCTCTTTAAGCAAAGAGAGCGTTATTTTTGCCCCTCCGCCAAGGCCGCAGCCGGTTAAAATTAAATCGTGCGGATATTTTTTTAGGTGAGTTAAAATTTCTTTAAGCGCTTTGTTGTTAAGACATCCTTCTTTATCCTGCGCCAAACGCAGCACCAAAGCCTGCGGGACGGCGCAGACAACGGCGTCGGCAATTTCCTTCACGCAGGCCACCGTGACAAAACCCGCACCGCATAAATAACAGGCTTTGGCGCATAAAATTGCCGCGCCGGCCATATTCTTTGAGCCCGCTACGATAAATACCCTGCCGTTTAAGTTCTTATGGGAATCTTTTTTGCGGCGCGGAAAGTTTTTTGCAAAAAACAACTTTGTTATTTTGCGCATATTTTTATTTTTTGTACGCCAAAACGACGGCGCAGGCATAGTCTTTGGTATGGCTTAAGGAAAGTTTGAAAATTATTTTATCGGCGCGTTTGTCTTTAACTTCTACCCGCGGTTTTTGGCCTTCTTCTTTTATTATCTCTATTTTTTTAAGAGCAATCCCCTCAAAGGGCAGTGTCTTAAAAACAGCTTCTTTTGCGGCAAAGCGCGCGGCAAGGTGCTGGGGAGGGTTAACTCTATCACGCGCGTAGGCAAGCTCTTCGCGCGTAAATACGCGCTCAAGAGCAGCCTCTTTAAGACAAGCTATTCTTTTTACTTCTTCAATGTCTGTGCCGATATTGATTATTTCCATAAGCAAGCAATCCGCGCAGCCTGCGCGGTTTTTACAACCGTTTTTAAGAGCGCGGGGAAATCAGGGTTTTCATCTCAAGCAAAGCCTGCGGCAGGCCTACAAAAACCGCGCGCGACACTATGGAAAAACCTATATTTAAGCATTCCATACCGTCAACGCGGGCAACTTTGCCGACGTTTTGATAGTCAAGCCCGTGGCCGCTGTGGACTTCAAGACCAAGCTCTTTTGCAAGCACCGAAGACATGCTTATCTCTTCAAGCAAAGCCTGCCTTTGTTTGACCGTTTTGGCCTCGCTGTAATCTTTTGTGCAAAGCTCAACAATATCGGCTTTAAGGCGTTTTGCCGTGCGCACATCGTTTGGCGTGGGATTGATAAATAAACTTACTTTTATGCCGCCCGCCTGAAGTTTCTTTACCGCAGAGTAAAGAGCGGCGGTATGCTTTGCGTCCAAATTAAGCCCGCCGGAGGTGGTAAGCTCGTTTGGATATTCCGGCACGAGACAAACGCTGTAAGGCTTATATCTAAGAGCCATTTCCACCATCTCTTTTGTGGCGGCCATTTCAAGATGTATGTGCTTTTTTGCAAATTTGGTAAGTTTTTCAAGATCGCTTTCCTGCATATGGCGGCGGTCCCGCCTGATATGCATAACTATATATTGCGCGCCCAAAAGCAGGCAGATTTTAGCGGCTAAAACAACATCGGGAGAGCCTATGCCCCTGGCTTGCCTTAAAGTCGCTATATGATCAATATTTACGCCCAGTTTTATTTGCATAAATTTTTATCCTCGGTTTTATTTTTATAACAGGCCGCCACTTTTTGCGCGTAATCTTCAACCTGCGCTTTGTCTTCTCCCTCAACAAGGATTCTTAAAAGAGGCTCCGTGCCAGAATAACGCACTAAAATGCGGCCTTTCTCGCCCATAGAGTCTTCAAGTTCTTTTACGTAGGAATTAAAACCTTCAATCTCTTCAAGCGGGATTTTTTTGCCGACTTTTACGGGAATAAGTTTTAGCGGATATCTGTTCCATATATTCTTATGCCAAAAAGCCGTTTTACCGCTTTCTTTTACGATATTTACAAGCTGCAGGGCGCATAAAATGCCGTCACCAGTATTTGCTATATCCTTAAAAATAATGTGGCCGGAAGTCTCCCCGCCCAGCGAAAGGTCTTTTTCTTCCAGGGCTTCAAACACGTATTTATCGCCCACCTGCGTCAATAAAGGCTCCACCCCGCGGCTTTTAAGAAAATTGATAAGCCCTAAATTTGCCATCACCGTAAGCACAACCTTTGAGCCTTTAAGCCGACCCTTCTCTTTTAGATATAAAGTGGAGGAGGCAATTATATTATCCCCGTCAAAATAACCGCCCGTTTCATCGGAAGCGATAAGACGGTCCCCGTCGCCGTCAAAAGAAAGGCCCATAAAAGCGCTTGTTTCTTTAACCTTATCCTGCATAGCCTGCGTATGTAAAGCGCCGACGCCGGCGTTTATATTTTTACCGTCGGGCAAATCGGCCAAAACAATGATATCGGCGCCAAGTTCCTTAAAAACCTGCGGAGCTATTTTTGAAGTCGCGCCGTTTGCGCAGTCAAGAACTATTTTAAGACCGCTAAAAGAAGTGCCCTGCGGCAAAGTGCTCTTAAGAAATTCTATATAAGGCTTAAGCAGGGTTTCATCTTTTTTGAAAACGGCGGAAGTTTTTTCTTGAGGTGAAGCGGGCAGCGTTTCCACGGCAGTTTCTATGGCGCTCTCAAGCTCTTCGCCGAGTTTGGTGCCTTGCCCCGAAAAGAATTTTATTCCGTTAAATTCCGCAGGGTTATGGCTGGCGGAAATTACAACTCCGCATGCGCACCCGCATTTTTGCGTAAGATACGAAACGGCCGGCGTAGGAGCAACGCCCAAATGCAAAACGTCAAAGCCTGCCGCTAAAATGCCGCGCGTTAAATATTCTGCTATCTGCGGGCCGCTTTGGCGCGAGTCTTCGGCCATGATAACCTGTTTTTTAACGCCTTTGGGTAAAGTTTTCTCTATCTCTTTTAAGGCGCAAAAGCCAAGTTTTACTATAAAATCTTCCACTAAAGGAAACTGCCCCGCAACCGCGCGGACGCCGTCTGTGCCAAAATACTTAGGCATCTTTGCCCTCCTTCTGAGCGGGCTCCTTTTGCGCTTTTTCTTTTTTGGCTTTGGGCTCTTTTTCTTTATTTTCCCGTGCGGGAGTTTCGGAGGAAGACCCCTCTTGGGCAAGCGGGCTAAGGCCTTTTTCTTCAAGAGTTTTTTGCGTTTCTTCGGGCGTCTGTAAGTCCTGAGAAGAGGCTTCTTTTTCTTTCTCGTCCTTTTTCTTTATGCCCAAAATTTCGTCAATCTCGTCGCTTTGTACGACCTCTTTTTCAAGAAGTCTGTCAATTAAAGTTTCAAGCGCTTTTTTGTTTGCACGCAAAATATCTTTGGCTTTTTTGTAAGACTCTTTGACAAGCAGGCTTACCTCGCCGTCAATTTCTTTTGCAAGTTCTTCGGAGTAATTTCTGTGCTTTGAGAGGTCCATACCCAAAAATACTTCGTTCTCCCCTGTCTGGACGGAAATAGGCCCCAATTTATCGCTCATGCCAAGCTCGGCTACCATTTTGCGGGCGTAAGCCGTGGTGCGCGCCAAATCGTCGTGGGCGCCGGTGGTAATTTCGTCAAACAAAATCTCTTCCGCCGCGCGTCCGCCCAAGAGAATGGTAAGCTTATCCATAATCTCGCTTTTGGTGGTAAGGTATTTATCTTCCAAAGGAAGCTGCATCGTATACCCAAGCGCCGGTCCGCGCGGGATAATGGAAACTTTATGCACCGGATCGCTGTTAGCCGACATTTTTGCCACGATGGTATGCCCCGCTTCGTGCGCGGCTATAACCTTTTTCTCTTTTTCGGAAATTACGCGGCTTCTGCGCTGAGGGCCTGCCATAACGCGCTCAACAGCTTCTTCTATATCCTGCGTTTCAACCTCTTCTTTGTCTGCGCGCGCGGCTAAAATTGCCGCTTCGTTGATTACGTTTGCTAAATCCGCGCCGACAAAACCGGGCGTGCTTTTTGCAATAACCTCTAAATTAACATCAGGCGCCATTTTAACTTTTCTGGCGTGAACTTCCAAAATTTCCTTGCGTCCTTTTTTATCGGGGGAAGGCACGTTTATGTGCCTGTCAAAACGGCCGGGCCTTGTTAAAGCGGGGTCCAAAACGTCTGGGCGGTTGGTGGAGCCCATTAAGATAATACCCTCTTTGCTCTCAAAGCCGTCAAGCTCAATAAGCAGCTGATTTAAGGTTTGCTCCCTCTCGTCATGGCCGCCGCCGATGCCGGCAAAACGCCTTCTGCCCACAGCGTCAAGTTCGTCAATAAAAATAATCGCAGGCGCGTTGCTTTTGGCGTTTTTAAACAGATCCCTCACGCGCGCGGCTCCCACGCCCACAAACATTTCCACAAATTCCGAAGCCGAGGCCGAAAAGAAGGCTACTTTTGACTCCCCCGCGACAGCCTTTGCAAGCAGCGTTTTACCCGTGCCCGGCGCGCCGTAAAGCAAGACGCCTTTAGGCAGTTTTGCCCCCAGCTTTTGAAACTTCTTAGGGTTTTTAAGAAATTTGATAATGTCCTGCATTTCTTCTTTGGCTTCGTCGCAGCCGGCAACGTCTTTGAAAGTTATTTCCTGCTTGGAGGGATCTTGTATCTTTGCTTTTGACTTTGCAAAGTTAAGCGCGCTTCTGCCGTCGTTTTTCTGCGGACGGATAAACAAAAACCACCACGCTAAAACAAATAAGAGTATCCAGCCGACGTTAAGGAAAATACTGTAAAGCCAGCTGTTGTCGGTCTGCCCTTTGAAAGGAACTTTGGCGGCAATAAGTTCGCCCACTAAAGAAGGATCTTCTATTTTAACCGTCTGGAATTTGCCTTCTTTATCGCCGTCTTTATAAGCGCCGCTGATATTCTCCGCCCCTATTTTAACCGATAAAATATCGCCGCTTGTAACTTTAGCCTTAAATTCTGAATAATCCATCTCTTTTACTTCGTTGTTTTGGCCCGCACGAGAAAATAAAGAAATAAGCAAAATTATCGTAACTATCCATAATATAATTTGGCGCACGGGTACGGCGGGTTTTATTTTTTTATTATTTAGTTTCATCAAAAACTCCTATAAAAGGTAAATTGCGGTAAAGCTGATTGTAGTCAAGGCCGTAGCCTATCACAAACTCGTTTTCTATCGTAAAGCCGACGTATTTGGGAGTAACCTCAACCTCGCGGCGGGAAGGTTTGTCCAAAAGCGTGCAGAGTTCTATTGAAGCGGGGCTGCGCGTGGAAAGTATTTCTTTTATATATTTGGCGGTAAGACCGGTGTCAATAATATCTTCAACTACTATGATGTGACGGTCTTTAATGTCTTCCCTCAAATCCAGCATAAGGCGCACTTTGCCGCCCGAGGAAGTGCCGCTGTAAGAGGACAGGCACATAAAATCAAAATTGCAGTCCACGGAAATATTTTTTACCAAATCGGCAAAAAAGATTACCGCCCCGCGTAAAATGCCTATTATGATGGGACGTTTGCCCTGGTAATCTTTGCTTATTTGCGCGCCGAGTTCGCACGCCCTTTTTTGTATTTCTTCTTCTTTGATAAGCGCCTTTTTAAGCGGGGCGGTATAAGTCATAAAATCTCCTTAATGTCTTTGTAAAAAAAACGCCGCGGGGCCGCGGTGTTTTTTTAGCCGTTAAAACAAGGCTAATTGCTTGCCACTATCAAAAAACGCACCGCAAGCACTAAAATCACAACGGCCGCTACTAGTTGCATACGATTGCCCAAAACCGTTTTATTGGCCGCATGCCCGTGCGAAAAGCCGAAAACCACCATACCGAAATTAAACATAGCGCTAAAGAACAGCGCCACCAATAAAAATTTATCTGCCGCCATAGCCAAGGCAAAGCCGAACATTAGAGAATCTATGCTGGCCTGCGCGGCTACTTTAATCAAATAAACATTTTGCAAAATATCGGTATAATTAAGACTGGGTGATTTTTCTATAGACTCCATCAGCAGGCGCACCCCTATTAAGAACAGGAAGCAGAAAACAAGCAAGACGGCCTGCGCTTCCAGAGCGTCAAGCATAAGCCTGCCCAAAACAAAACCCAGAGACAGCGCCATTAAATTGGCTACAATAAAAACGCCCGCCGTCTTAAAAACGGCAGAAGTCTTATAACAGCTGCCAAGTTTTGAGCCCGAAACGACGCCTATGGCGAACATTCCCGTTGAAATGCACAGAAGAATCAATATTATATATATTATGCCCATATTTTATCCTATTCTATCAAATTATAAAGTCGTTATAAATACTTATATCATAATTAAAAACCGTCTACAAGTATCTTAAGACCTATAATTATTAAAACCGCGCCGCCGACAGCTTCGGCTTTTGCACCAAAACGCGCGCCAAAACCGCGTCCGGCAAGCACTCCTATAAAAGTGCCCGCTGCTATAAAAAACATTAAAATAGGAATTACCACTCCTAAGCTTATATTTGAAAAAGAAAGGGAGAGGCCTACGGCCAAAACGTCTAAATTAGTGGCAAAAGCAAGGAAAAATAAAGTTTTAAGGGAAGATAAATCCCCTTTGCCCGCCCCGTCCGTTTGGCCATTTGCGGCAAAAGCGTTTTTTGTCATTTTTACGCCTATATAGGCAAGCAAAACAAAAGAAAGCCAATGGTCCCACGTATAGATATATCTATATAATTCCCTGCCGCCAAGCCAGCCTATAAGCAAAAAGACAAGCCCCGTAAAAGAAAATAGGGCCGCCTCTTTTATAACTAAAGCTTTGCTCCGCCCGCTTGCTTTTAGCGAGCCTGCCGCAGCCACCGCCATATTATCAACCGAAAGCGCGGCGGAAATTAAAATAACGTCAAATATATGCATTGCTCTTCTATACCTACATACTGAAGCTTTTAGCCTAAAACCTTAATTATATAGTATCATTTTATCAGAAGGCCTTCAGGCCTTTTTTCGGGGGAAAACATATCAATGAAATCTTTAACGGAAATTTTTAAGACGGGCTTTGGCCCTTCAAGCAGCCATACCATGGGCCCTTCAAAAGCAGCGCAGTATTTCGGGCGGGAAAATCCTCAAGCAAAGAGTTTTCGCGTCTATCTTTACGGCTCGCTTGCTCTTACCGGCAAGGGCCATTTAACCGATTACGCCATATGCACGATTTTGGAGCCGCGGCCCGTCCAAATTATTTGGGAGAAAGATAAATGCCTCACCCGCCACCCAAACGGGCTTAAATTTGAAGCTTTGGACGAAAAAGAAAACGTTTTATCTTCCTGGATAGTTTACAGCATAGGCGGCGGCGATATAGCCGATGACGGCGATTTTTATAAAGAGCCCGCTGATATTTATCCGCATAAAAATATGCAGGAAATTTTAGATTACACCACCGCAAAAAAAATATCCCTTTGGGAATATGTGGAAGAAGTTGAAGGCCCGCAAATTTGGAATTTCTTAAAAGAAGTCTTAGACCATATGCGCCAGACTATTGAAAGCGGCCTTTCAAAGCACGGTATTTTGCCGGGCAGTTTGCAGCTTGAGCGTAAAGCGCAGAGATATTATAAACTCTCCCAAAGTTCCCCGCGCTACGTAAGACGCGTGCACGCTTTATTTGCTTACGCCCTTGCCAGCGCCGAAGAAAACGCAAGCGGCGCGCGTGTGGTAACCGCGCCCACCTGCGGCAGCTGCGGCGTTGTACCGGCCGTCTTGACGCTTATTAAAAATTTTTATGATCTTGAAAATAAAGATTTAGCGCGCGCTTTGGCCGTTGCCGGTTTAATAGGCAATTTGGCAAAAGCGAATGCTTCCATTTCCGGCGCGGAAGTAGGCTGCCAAGGGGAAATAGGCGTTGCCTGTGCAATGGCGTCTGCGGCGGCCTGTCAGATAGAAGGCGGCAATAACCGCCAAATTGCCTATGCGGCGGAAATGGGGCTTGAACATCATTTGGGCCTTACCTGCGATCCAATTGACGGGCTTGTGCAAATACCATGCATTGAGCGTAACGCCATTGCCGCCGCAAGAGCGCTTGACTGCGCGACCTACGCCATGGCCTCCGACGGCGACAACCGCATAACCTACGACGATATCCTTGAAACTATGATGGAAACGGGACGGGCTATGAACAAAGATTACAGGGAAACCTCAATCGGCGGGCTGGCCCATTTATATAAAAAGAAAAAGGGAGGAAAATAATATGGAAACTTTGGAAGCTATATTCTCAAGAAGAAGTATCAGAAAATATATTGCTGGTAAACCCGTGGAAGAAGAAAAATTAAAAACAATCCTGCGCGCGGCCATGGCTGCCCCCACGGCAAGGAACATTCAAGACTGGGAATTTTTTGTCGTTGACACTTTAGAAGGCAAAAAGAAAATTATGCAGGCCCACCCTTATGCTTCAATGCTAAACACCGCGCCGTGCGCAATAATAGTGTGCGCGAACAAAAAACGCTCCGAAAACTGCGAAGGGTATTTTGAGCAGTCCTGCGCCGCCGCATTACAAAATATCCTGCTTGCCGCAACCGCTTTAGGGCTGGGCAGCGTGTGGCTTGGGGTATATCCCAGAAAAGAAGTCCGCGACGCTTTGCATAAAATTTTTGCCATGCCCGCCGATATCATACCCGTAGGCATAGCAGTCTTAGGCTACGCCGATGAAACAAAGCCTAAAGAAGACCGCTACGACATAAAAAAAGTGCATTTTAACGTGTCCTGAATATTTTAAGGCAAAAAACCGTCTAGGTCTAAGGTCCTATTTGCAAATAGGACCTTTTTCTCTTGCGCAACTAAGCTTTAGTCTATATGATAAGGGAGTACGGGCTCAAAAACATTTGATAAGGATTTCTCGGGGGTTTTATCAGACACAAAATTCCGTACACGGACAGTCTGATAAAACTTCCGGCGGACAAAAAATGTAAACAGCCCGCAAGCCGCAAAATTTAAACGGCAAAATACAAAGATTTAGATTGATAAGAACAACTCCGTATTTTGCCGTTTTCCCGCCTAAAAATGGGTTGCGGAAATGAAGCAAAGAAATACTTACTTTGAAAAAAGGAGAAGCACATGAAAAAGATTATTACAATACTTGCTTTAGCGGTTTTGACAGCTCCCTTTGCTATTGCTCAAAATTCCGCTAAAACAAATAAACCCTTAGGGACTAATGCTACTAATATCACGGGCACCGGCGGGTTTTCAGTAGAAATGATGAATAAAATCAACGAAGACTTCCTAAAGAATCTTGCCGCTGTTCCTGAAAGTGGAGCCCAAATTACGGGTATGTTCGGCGGATCTGTAGCAGATGCAAATAAAGGCTACAATTCCGTAAAACAGGCGGCAAAAAAAGTTATAGCAAAAAATAATGCCAATAATGCCAATAAACCAAAAGGCGTTTCCAATATTGATTATAACGATGCCACCGGATATGTCACCATAAGCGGCAATAC
>CAZNCX010000005.1:0-27978 GCA_964571655.1 uncultured Elusimicrobium sp.
GTGCCGTCTTTGCGCGAGGTGAAGTACCGTCGTAGCTTTAGCGAAGACGGACGAACGCTCGGAAGCAATCTTCAATTATGTTGTTGTCGTTTTTTTGGTAGAATAACAGCAAGGGGACTGTTTATTATGCAAAGTTATGTCTATATAATGACCAACAAGTCAAATAATGTTCTATACTGTGGCGTAACCTCCAATATCCAAAAGCGTATATGGGAGCATAAAAACAAAGTAGTTAAAGGTTTTACCGCAAAATATTGTATAGATAAGCTTGTTTATTATGAAGTTCTTGGCGACATAAGAGATGCGATATCAAGAGAAAAGGTTCTAAAAGGCGCCGGCAGAAGATATAAAGTTAAACTCGTGGAAAACTTTAATCCGAAATGGCAGGATTTATATTATAAGCTTTAGACAGACGGCAACAGAACAATTGAAGATTGCTTCCGAGCGCTCCTCACGATACAACCGTTCGTCGCCTCGCGCAATGACGGCGCTTTAATTAACAACGGAAAACTATTATCCAGAAAGAAATTTGTTTTTTAGTTATGTGTTTGGGCGCACGCTCAACAAATATGCTGATTTGTGCAAATTCCAAGCTTCGCTTTTCCAGTTCTTTTGGCTCGCGCGCCAACGGCGCGCCATACGCGAGATAAGCTAATCCCCGCAAATTACAAGCTTCGCTTTTCCAATTAAACGGCAGATTAAGGCATATTCTTTTGCTTCCGTCGTATAATTTACCGTCAACATCTTATAAATAGGCCCAAAAGGACTTAAAAAATGGGATTGACTATGCATATATTTTGTGATACAATATTTTTATCCGCATTTTGCGGAAAGGAGAAAACGATGAAAAATAATAAGAAAGGTTTCACCCTTATCGAACTGTTGGTTGTAGTTCTGATTATCGGTATTTTGGCGGCTATTGCGTTGCCTCAATACTTCAAAGCAGTTGAAAAATCAAAAGCTTCAGAGGCTCTTTCAATCCTTGGCACCATTGCTGCTGCAAATGAAAGATATCGCTTAGCCAGCCCCTCGGCGGTTTATACTACGAACTTTGAGAACCTTGATATTGAGTTTATGAATGCCGCCGGTACTAAAGTTACCAATGACTCTTCTTTTGGCACGAAAAACTTTTCAATTACCTTAAGCGGTACTGATTCAGCGGCCGGCGTAGTTGCTGAAAGATTAACTGGTGCCGATAAATATAAGATCACCAGAACCTATGGCGGCAACGTAGTCAGCTGTTCTGCAGACACCACAGGCTTCTGCGCTTCACTGGGCTTCTCTAATTAACAGAGAAGGTTAGTTCTTTAAAAAATAAAACCCGCGGTCCGTAAGGACGGCGGGTTTTTGTTTGCCTCAAAAAAGCGATATGCTTTTGACGGTGCTTTCCTAAAAAAGGGAAAGGCTGCCTAGGGGTAAGGCAGCCTTGGAGGGTAAACGATGTTGTTTTTTTTAATCGGGGAACACAAACCCCGCAAAACGATAAGTACTTCTTTACTACATACATACATACTCTATAACTTAACGCAGGCACCCCGCTAGAGTCTTAAGGCCCATCTTACGGCGGAATTTAGGCCCACATATTTTTACCCTAAAGTCCCATATATTTTTGTGCTCGGGCGGGGTTTTGTGCCCAGTCGGCAAGTTGTTATATGACGCTTAAATTTATACAATATAAAGGTAAGCAGCTTTGTTCTTTGCGCGCACGCGCAAGGCCGCTATTAATAATAAGTTCTAAGGAGAATTAAATGTCAAAAAAATTAACAGCTATGGACGGCAATACAGCCGTAGCCCACGTCGCGCACGCGACAAACGAGGTTATCGCCATTTATCCTATAACCCCCTCTTCCACCATGGGCGAAATCTGCGACGCCAAAAGCGCCAAGGGAGAAACAAATATTTGGGGCAATGTGCCTTTAGTTTACGAAATGCAGTCCGAAGGCGGTGCCTCGGGCGCGGCGCACGGCGCGCTTTCAGCAGGCGCTTTAACCACCACTTTTACAGCTTCGCAGGGTTTACTGTTAATGATACCCAATATGTTCAAAATAGCGGGCGAACTTACGCCCACCGTTTTTCACGTTTCTGCGCGCGCAATTGCGACGCACGCTTTATCTATTTTCGGCGACCACAGCGACGTTATGGCCGTACGCCAGACGGGTTGGGCTATGCTTGCAAGCGCAAACGCGCAGGAAGCTATGGACTTTGCTTTAATTTCGCAGGCCGCCGCGCTTGAAGCGCGCGTGCCTTTCCTGCATTTCTTTGACGGGTTTAGGACTTCGCATGAGCTTAATATGGTTGATGTCATCGCCAAAGACCAGATGAAAGAATTTATTGACGATAAGCTTGTAAGCGCGCACCGTTTTAACGCTATGAATCCCGAACACCCCACCGTCCGCGGCACGGCGCAAAATCCCGACGTTTATTTTCAGGGCAGGGAAGCCGTAAACAAGTATTACGAGGCTACGCCGCAAATTGTCAAAAAGTACATGGATAAATTTGCCGCCGTTTTCGGCAGAAAATACGATTTATTTGAATACAGCGGCGCGCCCGATGCCGAGCGTGTTGCCGTCATTATGGCAAGCGGCGCCGACGTTGTGCAGAACTATGTAGAATGCTCCGAAGGCGAAAAGGTGGGTGTGCTCAAAGTAAAATTATTCCGCCCTTTCAGCGCGCAGGATTTTATAAATGCGTTCCCCGCCACGGTCAAGAAAATAGCCGTTTTTGACAGGACTAAAGAGCCCGGCTCTTTGGGCGAGCCTTTGTTCCAGGACGTTTGCAGCGCTTTTCTTACCAAAGAAGGCAAGGCAAAATTCTCCCAGACGCCGCTTATTATCGGCGGCAGGTACGGCATAGGCTCAAAGGAATTTACGCCCGCTATGGTAAAGGCTGCCTTTGACAATCTTAGCGCAAAGGAGCCCGTTACAAGCTTTATCGTCGGCATTACCGATGATTTGGGCGGCAAATCCCTTCCCACCCCCGTTTACTGCGCGCAAAGCGACAGCAATACTTTTAACGCTATGTTTTACGGTCTGGGTTCCGACGGTACGGTGGGCGCAAATAAAAACACGATGAAAATCATCAGCGAGCATACCGACAATTATGCTCAGGGTTATTTTGTTTACGATTCTAAAAAATCGGGTTCTATGACAACCTCGCATATACGCTTTGGCAAACAGTATATCCGCAGCCCTTATCTTATTGAGCACGCCGATTTTATCGGCTGTCATTTATTTTCTTTCCTTGAGAGATATGATATTTTGGGCAAAGCCAAAGACGGCGCCTCCTTCCTCTTAAACGCGCCTTATTCCAAAGAAGAAGTATGGGATAAACTGCCAAAAGAAGTGCAAAGGCAGATTATAGATAAAAAGCTTAAATTCTACACAATAGACGCTTCCCACATCGCCCTTAAGACTGGTATGGGCTCGCGCACCAACACGATAATGCAGACGGCTTTCTTCGGCATTTGCGACGTTATTGAAAAGAGCATTGCCATAGAAGCTATTAAAACCGCAATCAAAAAAACCTATATGAAAAAAGGCGAAGAGGTGGTAAAGAAAAACTATGCCGCCGTTGACGCCGCTTTGGAAGGCCTCTATGAAGTTAAATATCCGCAGGAAGTAACTTCTAAAATATCCATGCACGCTCCCGTGCCGCAAAGCGCGCCGGAGTTTGTAAAGAATGTTTTGGGTAAAATGATTGAATATAAAGGCGATGAACTGCCGACTTCGGCTATGCCTGTGGGCGGCGTATTTCCCTCCGGCACTACCCAGTATGAAAAGCGTAACATTGCCATACAGTGTCCTTCGTGGGACCCCGAAACCTGCATACAGTGCGGTATTTGTTCTTTAGTTTGCCCGCATGCGGCCATAAGAATTAAAGCCTATAAGGAAGACGCTCTTAAAAATGCCCCAAAGACTTTCAAGTCAACCGACGGTAAGGCCGATTTGGCGGGTCTTAAGTTTACCGTACAGGTAGCCGTTGAAGACTGTACTGGCTGCGGCGCGTGTATTATGAACTGTCCCGCCAAAAATAAAAACGACGCTTCCAAAAAAGCCATCAATATGACGGAGCAGGCCCCCATAAGAGAGCAGGAGAGAGATAATTTCAACTTCTTCCTCAACCTTAAATCCGCCGACGTTAAGACTAAGAAAGAGAGTGTAAAAGGCTCCCAACTGCAAAAGCCTTTATTTGAGTTCTCCGGCGCGTGTGCGGGTTGCGGCGAGACGCCTTATGTAAAGCTGCTTACGCAGCTTCACGGCGATCACATAGCCATTGCAAACGCAACGGGCTGTTCTTCCATTTACGGCGGCAACCTGCCCACCACGCCTTATTGCAAGCGCGAGGACGGCAAAGGGCCGGCGTGGTCCAATTCCCTCTTTGAGGATAATGCGGAGTTTGGCCTCGGCATACGCCTTGCCTACGATCAGCTGCATAATGACGCCTGCGCCCTGGCTAAAGAGCTTGCCTCTTCAACCCTAAAAGCGCAGGAAGGCCTTATAGGCGAAATCTTACGCGCGCCCCAAAACACCACGGCTGAAATTGACGCGGTGCGCGCAAAAATCGTCGGGCTAAAAGAGATATTAAAAACGGTGAAAGGCTGCGAGCGCATGCTTGCTTTGGCCGATTATTTGGTAAAAAAATCGGTCTGGATACTCGGCGGAGACGGCTGGGCCTACGATATCGGCTACGGCGGCCTGGACCATGTTCTGGCCAGCGGCAAAAAAATAAGAATTATGGTTATGGATACCGAAGTCTATTCCAACACCGGCGGGCAGATGTCAAAAGCTACGCCTATGGGTGCGGTGGCCTTATTTGCCGCGGGCGGCAAACAAATGCCTAAAAAAGACTTGGGCATGATAGCTATGACTTACGGCAATATCTATGTGGCGCAGGTCAGCCTGGGCGCAAATATGAATCAGGCGGTGCAGGCCCTGGCCGAAGCCGAGGCCTATGAAGGCCCCGCTTTGGTAATCTGCTACTCGCATTGCATTGCGCACGGCATTGATATGAGCAAAGGGCTTCTTGAAGCCAAAAAAGCCGTCCAGAGCGGCCGCTGGATACTTTACCGCTTCAACCCCGCGCTTAAAGAAAAAGGCGTAAATCCGCTTAAAATTGACAGCGGCGAACCTACTATAAGCCTAGAGGATTATATGTCGGGTGAAAACCGCTTCAAGAGTTTGATGAAAACCAGTCCGGAAAAGGCTTCCGCCTTAATCAAACTTGCCGAGCAGGAATATAAATGGCGCAGAAGCGTCTACAAACAGCTTGCGCAGATGTCCTGCGACGTCGGTCCCGTTACGCCCGAGGAAGAAAAGAAAACCTTGGACGAAGTCAAAGCCTAGAGAAGCTGTTTAATTGCAAATTAAAAAGCGGCGCGTTTTTTGTAAACGCGCCGCTTTTGCTTTAGTGCGGCCGCGGCAAAAATTAGCTCTGTTTTTTACGCGGTTTTTTGCTAAAATATCAAATAAGAGGTACGGAGGTTTTTATGCCCAAAAATAAACTTGGATTTACTTTAATGGAAATGCTTGTAACCGTTTTGCTTATAGGCATACTTTCGGCGATAGGCTTTCCACAATACATAAGGGTTGTTGAGAAACAAAGAGCAAACGAAGCTGTTTCTACCCTAAGCTCTATTGCAAAAGCGGAGGAAAGATATTACGCCATTAACGACGAGTACTGCAACGATTATTCTTATTTGGACGTAGACCTTACCGATAAAGATAAAAAGAAAGCCACGGGAGTAATGCTGGACACAATTTATTTTACCTACTCTTTGGGTGTGACGGAGGAAGAGCCTATAGTAACCGCCACCAGAAAAAACAGTGAATATACGATAAAAAGGAAGCTTGACACGGGCGATATATGCTGTCAAGCGACAAGCGACGAGTATTTGTGCGACCAGCTTGACCTTGACGTCTGCACTTCGCAAGAGGAGGAGTAGCGTCCTCTATCCCCGCAAAAAAGATTTTTAAGACAAGGCGGCCCCGCGTGAAAATACGGGGCCGCTTTATATAATATTTGCGTTTATATTTGCGCGCCGTGCGCGCTTCACAAAAACAGTTAATTATTGTATCATTATAATAGAGGTTTTAGCATTATGGAACTTATTTTTTCAACTATAATAACGCTTATTTTGGTGATGGACCCTGTAGGTAATATCCCTTTATTTATAACTGCGTTAAAAAAGGTTTCGCCCGAGAGGCGCTCCCGCGTTTTGGTAAGGGAAATTGCAATTGCCCTTGCCATAATGCTTGTTTTTGTTTTTGCGGGCAAAGGCGTGCTTAACTGGCTTGGCATTCAAAGTTATTCTATGCCTATTGCGGGCGGAATAATTTTGTTTATCATATCGGTAAAACTTGTTTTTAACTCTCTTGAAGACGGGGAAACAAAAACAAATCCCAAAGATGAGGAGCCTTTTATAGTCCCGCTGGCAATCCCCCTTATAGCGGGGCCGGCAAGCCTGAGCATGCTTTTGATTTTATCGGCCTCGCCTGATATGACGGCACTTAAACTGCTGGCTTCGCTTTTAATAGCCTCGGCGGTAAATGCGGTTGTTTTGATGATGTCTTTTCCTATAAGCAATCTCTTGGGCAGGCGCGGGCTTATTGCGATGGAGAGGCTTATGGGCATGCTTTTAATTTTGATGTCCGTCAATATGGTAATGAACGGCGTTGCGGAGTTTTCTAAGCTTCTCCAGACGGGGGTTTTGTAAAGTGAAAAAATTATTGCTGCTTGTTTTTCTGGCTTTTCCCGTATTTTCTTTTGCGCAAAGTAAAGTTGAAATATATATATTTACATCTCCATCCTGCGTACACTGCATTAAATTTAAGCAGGAGATGCTGCCCCTGCTTGAAAGTCAGTATAAAGACAAAGTAAATTTTGTGGAATATGACACTTCTAAGAGCGGCAATAATATAAAATTAAGCCAGCTCGCCGAAAAATATAAGGCCGACGCGGCCGTGCCCGCCTTAATTGCGGGGGATAAATTTATTATCGGCTATCCTACGCGCATCGGCACGGAAGCCGTGCCCGCCATAGAACAGGCAATTGAGGATAGCGCTCACCCGCTTTCGGCCGGCAAAGTTAACGTTAAGGAAACTTTCCAAAGCATTACTTTTGCGGCTATTATTATTAACGGACTTATAGACGGAGTAAACCCGTGCGCTTTTGCGGTAATAGTATTTTTTATTTCCTTTCTTACGCTTTACGGTTATGATAAGAAAGAGGTTATTTACGTCGGCTCGGCGTATTGTCTGGCGGTTTTTTTAACTTATATTTTGCTTGGCTTTGGGCTTTTTAACGTGCTTTACGCCCTGGAAGGCTTTCAGACGCTGATTAAAGTTTTTTATGTTTTAACTGCGCTTATATGTTTTATTTTCTTCGGGTTGAGTGTTTATGACTTTTTTGTTTACAGGAAGACAAAAGACAGCAAAACAATGCTTTTGCAGCTTCCCGTGAGTCTTAAGGCGCGCATAAATAAAGTTATAGGATTTTTCTTAAGAGGCAAAAATACTAACAGTCCCGTTCGTCTTATAATTGCTTCTTTTGCAGTCGGTTTTATCGTTTCTCTGGTGGAAGCTGTTTGCACTGGGCAGGTTTATATACCTACCATAGTCTTGATTTTACAGGATCCGCAGTTTCGCGTGCGGGCCATAATCTATCTGCTGTTGTATAATGTGATGTTTATTTTGCCGCTTTTGGGCGTCTTTATATTATCGGCAGCAGGTTGTAAATCGGAGGGGATAAGCAGCTGCTTCAAACGCCATCTGGGCTTAACAAAGATATTGCTTTCATTAGTGTTTTTGGTGCTGGGCATAATGCTTCTCTCAAATATATAGATGAGAACAGAGTTCGTACTCAGACGTAAAATTTCTTTCTTCAATATTTTGAAATGGTTTTTAGCCTCCTTCTTCATAGGCGTGGTGGTGGGTATTTTTAATGCCGCCTTTTTGAAACTTTTGGGCGCCTGCATAAAATTTACAAACAGTTTTAATTATTATTTTCTTTTGCTGCCTTTGGGGCTCTATGTTTCCAATTATCTTGCTCGTAAAGTAGCCGCCGACGATACGGATTTTTCAACCAACGACGCAATTGCCGCCATAAACGAGAAGCGCGGCATCTCGCTTATATCTTCGCTTAAATCTTTTTTCCTGCCGATAGTTACAATAGCCTGCGGCGGCAGCGCGGGCAAAGAATCGCCCTGTGCTGACGTCGGCGCTGGCGCGGCTTCTTTCTTTGCCGATTTATTTTCTTTTAATAAAAACGAAAGGCGCAAACTTATGATTTGCGGCGTAAGCGCGGGGTTTGCCGGCGTATTTGGCGTGCCGATATCGGGCGCGCTTTTCGGTCTGGAAGTTTTAAGCGTGGGCACGGTGTTCTACGAGGTTATGTTTCCCGCTTTTATTGCGGGCATAACGTCTTATCAGGTAACGCAGCTTATGGGGGTGGAATATGTTTATCACGCTTTGACTTTAGGCGCGATAAATATTACAGACAGCTCTTTGCTTTCGGTAATTTTCGGCGGGGTATTTTTTGGGCTGGTGTCTTTGTTTATGATAGAAGTTCTTAAAATAGCACAGATACTTTTCAGGTTTATTGCGGTAAAATACTCGGTATTTTTGAAATGTCTGGTAGCGGGGCTTTTGATTATTGTTCTTGCTCTTTTAACTTCGCCTACTTATCTGGGGCTTAGCATGATGCGCGTAGACGCAATTTTAGCCGGCGATACGGCCGCTCCCTTCGGGTTTTTGTTTAAGATTATCGCCACCGCGCTTACTTTTGCCGGCGGCGGCGTGGGCGGGCTTATAACGCCGGTATTTTTTATAGGCGCAAACGCGGGTTATTTCTTCGGTAATATTACGGGTTTTAGCACGGCCACTTTTGCGGCCTTAGGCGTAGTAAGCGTGCTTGCCGGCGTGGCAAATACGCCGCTTGCGGCAAGCGTTATGGCAATAGAGCTCTTTGGCGCGTCCATAGCGCCTTACGCGGCGGTTTCGTGCATAGTGAGCTTTTTGGTAACGGGCCGCAGAAGCATATATCCAAAACAAAGATTTTCTTTTGACAAAGACTTAAGCGACGATGAAATATTTTCTAAAACGGAAATGAAGCAAAGCATACGCCAGCTGGAACGCAAACTTGAAGAAAAGAATTTTATTTTGGCTATGGTCAAGCATTTAATTCCGCAGTTTAAGAAGAAGAAAAAAGCTTCCTCTAAAAATCCTTCGGTCAAAAAGCCCGCGCAAAAAATTCCTGCGGCAGAGAGCGATGAAAGTAAACAAAAGGAAAATAAAGAGAGAAAACCTAAAAAAGAAAACACTTTATTTGGTCATTTGTTTCCCTCGGTTTTGGATGAAAATACAGATGGCAGTCCTTCCTCCGCTAAGCCTGAAATAACTTCTTCGGAAAAGGAAAAGTTTTCCTATGACAAAGAAGATAAAGATAAATAATCCGCTTTTGTTTTGGGTTATTGCCGCAGGCTGCTACTGTTTTTTTATAGCGCTGCTAAGTTGCTGGTATCCTTATACGATAGACGAACTGGTTTTGCCCCACTTATCTTTATCCGACATTCTTGCAGCTCTCGGCCAGATTTACGATACTATGGGCGGGCGCATAGGCTTTGTGCCATATATATTTATTTTATATGCGGGCAAATGGTTATTTGTTATACTAAATCCCTTTGTGCAGCTGTTTTTAGTCTGGCTGATATTTTACCTTATCTATATGCGCGGCCCCGACATAAAAAAATTTGATGATTTTTGGACTTTTATTTTACTAATGCTGATGTCCGTTTTTGCCTCCGCCCAGCCTGATCAGACGATGTTTTGGATAGGCGGCGCGGCAAGTTACAGCTGGGCTTTTATTCCCTTTATTTTTGCTTTGATACTGCTTAGGAAATTTTTGCGCGGGGATATTTTCAGAAATGTTTGGTATATAAAAGTCCTGTTATTTGCCTGCGGTCTGATCTTCGGGCTTACAAACGAAAATAACGGCCCCGCGCTGCTTACTTTATTTATCTTCGCGGCAGTTTACCTTAAAATTAAAAAGGCTGTTCTTCCCGCGTCTTTTTACTTTATTTTAGCCGGCATTTTGGGCGGGCTTGTCTTGATGTTTCTTGCGCCGGCCTATAAGATGAGAATGCAGAATATAAGCGGGCAGGTTTTATCCGACGCGGGATTCCTTAAAAACATTTTTTGGCATTTGGCGCATTTTCAATATATGATAGGAATAAATTTCTATTTACTGCCCGTAACGGCGCTGTTTCTGCTTTTATTTGTTTTGGATAACGGCGCAAAAATATTTAAGAATGAAGATTTCTTATTTTCTTTTCTCTGCCTTGCTGTTTCCTTTTTACTTTTTATGCCCCTTGCATTTATCCCTTCTAAAGGGAGGCTTCTTTATTCGGCAGTATGGATGAGCGGCATTTCTTTTGTTTTCCTCCTTAAGTTTGCGGAGCGTTATTTTAAGCTTCTCTTTACGAAATGGTGCGCGCTTTTTGCGTTTGCCTGCGCGCTGCCTTTTGTGCCGTCTTTTATGTTCCCTTATTATGATTTGCACAGGCAGGAATGGGCAAGAAACGCCGTTATAGAGGAAGCAACAAATAAAAAAAATCCTTTTGTTTTTGTTTCGCATTTTCGTGCGGCGCAGGGGCCTAATAAAAATCTCAGTATAGACTCTTCTTTTGAGCCTATGTTCAGATCAAGCGTAACAAGCAGGAAAGAACTTTATAAAACGGAACTTTTAATCTTTAGCGATGCCAGGAACTGATAATATGAAGAACTTTTCATTACCCTCAATGCCTATAAAAACATATTTGCCGTGGGTTATTGCCGCAGGCTGCTACTGTTTTTTTATAGCGCTGCTAAGTTATTGGTATCCTTACACGATAGACGAAACAAGATATACCCCCAAAACCTTTGCGGCAATTTTTTCAATTTTCCATTTTGCCTACACTCATATAACGCCGCGCCTTTTCAGTTTGCTGGGTAATGTTATTTTGTATTTGGGCAAATGGTCTTTTGTGCTTTTTAATCCTCTGGTGCAGCTGCTAAACGTATTTTCAATATTTTATTTGATTTATTTAAGAAGGCCGGATTTGTCTTCGCTCAAGGATTTAAGCGCGGTTGTCCTGATAATGCTTCTGTCGGTCTTTGCCGTGGCGCAGCCCGATAATACGCTTTTTTGGATAGGCGGCGCGGTAAATTACAGCTGGTCTCTCTTACCGTTTCTTCTTGCGCTTATTTTTATTAAAGGGACGGCCTTGGGCGCTTTTGACTTCAAAGATACCCGGCCTCTGCGGACCGCCTTGTTTGCAGGCGGCATTATCCTCGGAATGTGCGGGGAGACTATCGGGCCCGCCTCGTTTATATTGTTCGCCGGCACGCTTGTTTATATGCAAAAACGCAGGCTTAAAATTCCTCCCTATTTTTACTTTGTGGCAGGCGGGCTTACTTTGGGGCTTGCTTTAATGTTCCTTGCGCCGGCAAACGCGGCTAATATGAACACGCTCTATTATCAAACTTACGCGCAGGCTTCTTTTGCCCAAAAATTATTTTGGTTTCTGGGAGAGATAAACGACTTTATAGCGGCAAATTTATTTATTCCTCTTGTCGTCTTATCGGGGGTAATTGCGGTCTTGCGGAACAGAGGTCTAAGCGAACTTAAAAACAGGGAATTTATTTTTATTATTATCGGTCTTATTCTTTCGGCCGCGCTTTTGGGCGGGCTTATGTTCGTGCCTCATCCGCAGAGGGCTTTTTACTCCTCAACGGTAATAAGCGCAGTGGTTTTTGTTATGCTGCTTAAATATCTGCGGGACAGGTATTGTTTTGATTTTATTAAGGTCGCCGTATTTGTATGCGCGCTTTGCTTCCTGTTTGTTTTACCCGCTTTTATGCGTCCTTATTACGATTTGCATAAACAGGATATTCAAAGACGGCGCGTTGTCGCCCGGGCAAAACAGGCGCAGCAGCCTTCGCTTACGCTTAAGCGTTATAAAGCGGCTAAAGGGCCGTCTGAGAATTTAAGCATAGACTTTAACGATACGCTTGGCTTGGACAAAGAGAAATTGCGAAAACTTTTTGGTATGGATATAATTGTATCCGATTAAAATGCCTTTCCCGTAACGTCTAAATTGTTAAAATATGAATATGGCAAAAAACGAAGAGAAAAAGATTATTTGGGCTTGGGGCGCTCTTTTAGCGTCCTATCTGATTTTTATAGGGATTTTGAGCTATTGGCTGCCTTATAGCATAGACGAGCTGGGCGGCACTCCTCAAACTCTAGGCGCACTTTTTGCCAATATAGAAAACGCTTACCTAACGCTTACGCCGCGCTTTTGCATTATTCCAAACGCTTTCATTTTATATTTGGGCAAATGGTCTTTTGTGATGCTTAACCCCTTAGTTCAAATGCTCTTGTGCTGGCTGGTTTTTTATTTGATTTATTGGAGGGGGCCCTGCCTGCGCTGCGCGCGCGATATTTATCCCGCGGGTTTGATACTTTTTCTTTCCGTTTTTGCCGTGGCGCAGCCCGATAATTCGGTTTTTTGGCTGGGCGGCGCGCTTAATTACAGCTGGTCTCTTTTGCCTTTTCTTTTAGCGCTTATTTTGGCGCGCGGGCTGCTTAGCGTCTCGTTTGATTTTAAGGATGCCGCCCTTCTTCGCGCGGGAATGTTTTTAGGCGGTATTATCCTCGGTATGGGAGGGGAAACGACGGGCCCCGCCGCCCTTATTTTGTTTAGCTGCGTTTTAATTTATTTTAAGTTTCAAAAAAAGCCGGTGCCGAAATGGCTTTATTTTCTTTTGTTTGGCATGGCGGCGGGGCTTGCGTTTTTATTTCTCTCTCCGGCAAACGATGTTAAAAAGCACTATCTTATGTTCAGATATTTTTACGGAGCTTCTTTTTCGCAGAAACTGTTTTGGCATTTGCAGGAAATGCACGATTTTATAATTCTAAATTTATTTTTGCCTCTTATTACTTTTTTTGCGCTTGCTCTTATTTTTTGGGATAAGGGCATAAAAGCGTTTAAGGAAGAAGGATTTGTTTTAATATTGTCGTGTTATCTGCTTTTTCTTATGACGTTTTTCGCCTTGGTTTTTGCACCTGCGCCTGCGAGGGCTTTATATCCCGCCAGTATGCTCAGCAACATTTCTTTTATCGCCTTGCTTAAATATTTGCAGGACAGCTGTAAAATAAAATTATTTCGTTTTTTATCTTTGGCGGTTTTATGCGTAACTCTGCCGTTGCTGCCGCTTTTTTCTTATACTTATTATGACTTGCATAAGCAGGAAGTGCAAAGGAACGTGATTTTGACGCGCGCTTTGCAAACTGGCGCGGCGGAGGTTTTTATTCCTAAATATAAAGGTCTGCCTTTTTTGAGCGAGAATTTGAGTTTCTCTTTCTGCGATCCGGTTTCAATGTCGCCCTTAAGTCTTCTTAAACGAATTTACCCGGGCAAATTTGCCATTATTAAAGACGAAGAAAAGAATTTGGGGAGGGAGGCCGATATCCTGTTGGGGAGCATATGATGAAAACGGAAAATATTTTTTCTAAAAATGCGCGTTTATTCTGGGGCTTGCTTTTTGGCGGCTATCTGGCTTTTATTTTTCTTCTTTCTTATTGGTATCCCTACGGTCTTGACGAAGTAAACTACGCCCCCGCAGGTCTGGCAGAACTTTGGCGGGATTTTGTCTATGTTTATCATAATATGACGGGGCGCATAGGGTTTCTTGTCAATTTATTTATTTTATATTTTGGCAAATGGTCTTTTTTACTGCTTAATCCCCTGTTGCAGCTTTTATCTTCATGGCTTGCTTTTTATTTTATTTTTATGAGGCGGCCCGATACTAAAACGCTTGCCGATTGGCCTTGCTTTGCGCTGCTGCTTACGCTTTCTGTTTTTACCGTGGCTCAGCCAGATAACACGCTTATCTGGATAGGCGGTGCGGCAAGTTACAGCTGGTCTTTTATCCCGTTTTTGCTTGCTTTGATACTGCTTAGAAAACTTGCCTGCGGCGAAGTCGTTTTTAAGGACGGGATGTTTATTTTTGCGGCGGCGTTTATCTTCGGTTTTATCTGCGGTATGACAAATGAAAACAGCGGGCCGATGCTGCTTGTTTTGTTTTTCGGCGGCATATTTTATTTTATGATAAGAAAAATAAAAATTCCGTCTTATTATATTTTTATTACGGGCGGCATAATCTGCGGTCTTTTGTTTTTATTCTGCGCTCCGGCAAATGTATACAGAAGTGCAAACTTAACTTACAGATTTTTTGGGGAATCTTCGCTTGGGCAAAAATTATTTTGGCATTTTGCCGAGGCAAACGATTATCTGCGCATTACTCTTTGCCTGCCGCTTATCACGGTTTTCGGGTTTGCTTTATCCGTCTGGCAGAAGGGTTTTGGCGAGTTCAAAAAACCTTCCGTGCAGCTGTTTTTATTTTGTTTTGCCGTTTCTTTAATGCTCTTTGGCGCTCTGGCTTTTGCGCCTGCGCCCGAGCGGTCTTTATACAGCGCAACGGCGATGAACAATATAAGTTTTGTGCTGCTGCTTGTTTATCTGAAAGAAACTTACGGCAAGCCTTTTATCAAATGGGCCGCGCTTCTTGCTTTTAGCGGAGCTGCGGCTTTTGCTTTGCCTTTTATGTATCCTTATTACAATTTGCATTGCCAGTTTTTAAGCAGGCAGGCCATTTTGCAAGAGGCAAAACGCAGCGGCGCGGCGGAGGTTTTTCTTCCCGCCTACAGACCGCTTAGAAATATTGCCGAAAATTATAATTTGGCCTTTTATGATCCGATAAAAGAAACAAACCCCGCCAACCGCGAAAAGATATTTGGCGTAAAAGCGCAGATAAAGACAGACGCCGTTTTTAATGTCGGCAATGTAACCCCTTCTTTTTAGTTTTGTCCTTCGGTTTTTACAAGATTTTATTTAAGCCGCCAGGTAACGCCTTCTTTGGTATCTTTTACCAGTACGCCCAAAGCTTCAAGTTTGTCTCGCAGTTCGTCTGAAGTTTTGAAATCTTTTGCCGCGCGCGCTTTTGCGCGAAGCTCAAGAAGTTCTTTTGCGCCTTCGGGCAGGGAGGGGGGCGTTTTATCTTCAAGAAGTGATAATCCCAAAAATTCTTCTGCGTATTTAAGGAAAGAAATTTTATCCTGCGCGCTCTCGGCGCTTTTTATAAAGTCCCATAAAACGGCAAGGGCTTTTGCGGTGTTAAGATCGTCCTGAAGGGCGTCAAGAAAAGCTTTTTTTGCTTCTTCAAGCTCGGCCGCGTCGCTTGTTTTAGTTTCTGTTTTTGCCAGTTCTTTTACGGCGGAAATTCTTTCTTTTAATCCCGTAAGGGAAGCGCGCGCAAAAGAAAGCGCCTCGTAAGAAAATTCCAGCTGCGTCCTGTAATGCGCGCTTAAGCATAAATAGCGGTAGTCAAGAGGGTCATATCCTTTTTCCTTAAGAGTATCCAAAGTAACAAAGCCACCTTCGGATTTAGACATCTTGCCTTCGCAGAGCACCAAAAACTCCCCGTGCACCCAAAAGCGCACGTAAGGCTTGCCTGTAGCGGCTTCGCTTTGGGCGGTTTCGTTGGTGTGGTGTATGGCGACGTGGTCCACCCCGCCGCAATGAATATCAAGCGTCGGGCCCAGATAGCGCATCGCCATGGCAGAGCATTCTATATGCCACCCGGGGAAACCTACTCCCCATTTACTATCCCATTGCATTTGGCGGGTTTTATCTTTGGGGGAAAATTTCCATAAAGCAAAATCGCTGGGGTTGCGTTTTTCTTCGCTGAACTCAATACGCGCGCCGGTTTTTAAGCCTTCAATATGACGCGTGCCCACCAAAGCGTGGTAGTTCTCAAATTTTGACGTATCGTAATAAATACCGTCTGAAGTTTTATAGGTGTAGCCTTTTTCTTCAAGTGTGGAAACAAGGTCCTTCATCTCTTTAATATGTTCGGTTGCGCGCGCGGTAACGTCGGGGCGTTTGCAGTTAAGGGCGTCAAAATCCTCAAAAAATTTCTTTTCGTAGAAGAGGGCTATTTCTTTTGCGCTCTTGCCTTCTCTCTTGGAGCCGAGCTCCATTTTATCCTCGCCGCTGTCGGAATCCGAAACTAAATGCCCCACATCGGTAACATTCATAACGTGTTTCACTTTATAGCTTGCGCGCAAAACGCGGATTAAAGCATCCTCAAAAATATAAGTCCTTAAATTGCCGATATGTGCGTAGTTATAGACGGTGGGCCCGCAGCAGTATATATTTACGCAGCCTTCTTTGAGAGGCTCAAAAATATCTTTTCTTCTGGTTTTGGTGTTATAAATTTTCATTATTGCGCCGCTGTGTTTTTAAGTTTTGCCTCTTCAAACCGCGTCGGTATTTCGGAGAAGAAGAAATCGCAGACTTCCTTTCCTTTTGCGGTGGCATAACTCTCGCTTAGCAGGCATTGGACGTCCAGCAGAGAAAGAGGGTTTAGCGCCCCTACAGGAGACATTGCGTAAGTAAACCCCGCCGCGCGGTATTTTTGCAAAGCGGCCTGATAAGCGCCGTCAAGGGCTGTCTGGAATGTTTGCATATCCTGATAGGTTGCATCTTTGCCGAGGGATATTTTTTTTGAAGCCATCACTACAGCCGCCTCGCCGTAAGAACTGTTGCTGCTTTCAATAATTTCTTCCTCAATATTAAGGTCTTCGCTTTCAGGCTGGGGGGCGTCAATATCGTTTTGATTTATGTTTTCTTCAAGAGGTTCAACCCTCTGCGCGGCGTGGTCTTTGGCGGTTTGGCGGTCATATTCTTCATAACTTATGCCGGTGTATTTTTTATAGTTTTTTTCGCTGTAAACGCCGCAGGCGCCCAGTAAAAGGGCGGCCGCCAAAAGCGGTAAAAATTTAATTTTTGTCATTTTCCTCTCCTTACTTTTAAGGTTGCCGCGGCGTAGCAGGCCATAGCGCGGCCCGCGCCGATATCGCCTAAGCCTTCGTTGCTTTTGGCCTTAAAGCTTATATCCTGGGGGCTTAAGGCAAAAATATCTTTTAGGGATTTGCGTATCTTCTCATAATGCGGAAGCATTTTCGGCTCTTCGGCTACTACGGTTATATCCAAATGCGTTATCTGCGCTTTTTTCTGTTTTACTATTTCTAAAACTTTCTGCGTTATTATTTTGCTTGAGATGCCCGCAATGCTTACGTCTGTCGGAGGGAAAAATACGCCTATTTCCCCCGCGCTTAGCGCGCCCAGTACGGCGTCGCAGGCGGCGTGGAGGACGACGTCGCCGTCGCTGTGCCCCAAAAGGCCTTTTGAATGCGGTATTTCGGTGCCGCCTAAAATAAGTTTTCTGCCCTCGGTCATACGATGTATGTCAAAACCGAAACCTACTTTAGTTTCCTGCTGCCTATTGCCTTGCATAGAGCCTCCGCTGTAATTAAATCCTCCGGCGTGGTAATTTTAATGTTTGCGTAGGAGGAGGGCACCAAAGCCACTTTTACGCCAGTTTTTTCAACTAGCTGCGACTCGTCTGTCGCCTGTTTTAATTTGCCGTATTTGGCCAAAGCTTTCTTTAAGATATCTGCCCTGTAACACTGCGGCGTCTGGGCGGCAAAAAGCTGCGCGCGTTTTAGTGTTTTATCTATAAATTTGCCGTCTTTTGAAAATTTGACGGTATCTTTTAGTGCCACCGCCAAAACCGCCGCGCCGTGTTTTTGCGCCGCCTGAAGGCAGGCCCGTATGTCCTTGGGACATACCAGCGGGCGCGCGCCGTCGTGGACGGCTATAAGCCCGTTTTCGTCTTCTGCGGCTTTAAGCCCGCTTAAGACCGACTCAAGACGCGTTGCGCCCGCGGGCGCAAAAACAAGACCGCGGAATTTACTTTTAATTTTCTTAATTTTGTCAAAATTCCGCTCGGTCGTAACTACTATTATGCGCCTGAAACAGCCGCAGCGTATAAAAGCGTCCAAGGTATGCTCAAGCACGCTGGATCCGCAAAGGGGCAGCAATTGTTTAGGGCGTCCCATACGTTTGCCCGCCCCGCCGGCTGCTATTATTGCCGATGCTTTTATCATAAACTTTCCGCCGCTGACAGTCCCAATATTTTTCTGCGGTTTTGCGCGGTTTAATTAAATTTACTGTTCCTGCGCGGGTTTGACTTTAGCGAAAATCATTCTTCCCGCGGAAGTCTGCAAAATTGAATAGACCGATACTTCCGCGCGTTTGCCTATCCATTTTCTGCCTTCTTCAACTACGACCATAGTGCCGTCGTCAAGATAAGCGATGCCCTGCTCTTTTTCTTTGCCTTCTTTCATGATAAAAAGGGAAATGCTTTCCCCCGGCAGTACGACGGGTTTTAAGGCGGTCGTCAAATCGCTTATGTTTAGGACGGGGATATCTTCAATTGCCGCAGCCTTGTTGATATTAAAGTCAACGGTAATAATTTCCCCCTTAAATTGCTTTGCGACAGATACTATTTGCTCGGCGGGAGTGTTGCCGCGCGGCTCTTTGCTGGTAATTTTGACGGGGACTATTCTTAGCTCTCTGAGCCTTGTTATAATGTCAAGACCTCTTCTGCCGCGGGCTTTTTCCAAAAGGTCCTTTGAGTTGGCAAGAACGTTAAGCTTATCTACCACAAACTGCGGCAGTATTACGGTACCGTTAAGAAAACCGGTTTCGCATAAATCCACTATTCTTCCGTCCATAAGCGCGCTTATGTCGGCTATTTTATTATGTCTGCCTTTTTTGCGTATGCCCTCAAGCTCGGACACTTTTGCAATACTCAAAAAACCGCCCAGCATGGTAAAGAAAGCTGCGGCCACGGGCTTAAAAAATATCCAGTGTTCGTTTATTTGCTCTATATCCATTTTTATGACAGCGTAATCGCATAAAAAGAAAAGCAGATAACCCGCCAGCGCGCCGAATATGCCCACCATTATCGTTATCAGCTTAAGGCTGCGGATAAAATATTCCCCGCAGACGATGACAATAGCCGCCAAAAAAGCCAAGAGAATGCTGTAAGTATCTCTGGGCCCGAAAGTGTACATCAAGAAAGGCAAACCTATCAGAGTTGATATTCTGAAAATCCACAACGGCATAAAAAGTACCTCCGGGAGGGAAAATCCCTTTCAAGCGCCCTCCCCGCCGCGCCTGAAGGTAAAATATTACATATATATTCTACTATTTTTCCGCGCGCAATTTATTCCTAACGTCGGTTTTGTGCTGAACGCCGCCATGGGGCGTCTTAACATTGCCGCCCCCGCTTAACTTAAATTTGATAAAATAAAAAGGAATAAAAGGAGGCTCAAATGTTAATACCTACCATAATAGAAAAAAATATAGGATATGATATTTTTTCAAGGCTTCTCAAAGACAGAATTATTTTTATAGGGGGAAGAGAAGGCGAGGTAAGCACAGAGGCGGCAAATATGATTATCGCCCAGCTGCTTTATCTTGACGCCGAAGATCCTTCAAGAGAAATAAATCTTTATATCAATTCCCCCGGCGGGCTTGTAACGGCCGGCCTTGCCATTTACGATACTATGCAATATATAAAAGCGCCTATTACGACTATTTGCATGGGGCAGGCCATGAGCTTTGGCGCGGTTTTGCTTGCAGCAGGCTCTAAAGGCAAACGCTACGCGCTGCCGCATTCTCGCATAATGATACACCAGCCTCTTATTTGGGGCGGCGGCATTTCCGGACAGGTTACCGATATTGAAATTGAAGCCAAAGAACTGCGCGAGAATAAAGAGCATCTTTTGGATATCCTTGCGCATCACAGCGGACAAAAGAAAGATAAAATACGGCAGGACAGCGAGCGCAACTATTATATGTCGGCACAAGAGGCAAAAGAATACGGCCTTATAGACAAAGTGCTTGACTTGAAAAAATAAATAAGTCTTTTAGTTTTCGGCGCGTACAGCAGACGCGCGGGCACAAACAACGCGCCCGCGCGTTTTGCTATAATCTTCTTATATACGCATTATATGCGCATTAAGCGGGCTTTTATTCTTCCAAACAAATACTGCGGGGGGTATATGGGGAAATTGTCAAAAAAGATTCTGTTAAGTTTTACGCTTTGTTTTTTTACGGGTGCGCTTGGTTTTTGCGCCGCGCTTAAAAAGCAGGTTGTGCCTCCTAAAGATGAAGCTTCATGTCCCGTTTTGGACGTTATGGAGAAGGAGATAAAGCGTTCGGTAAAAAAACTTGCCAAAGCGCGTCCGCCGGTATATTTTCTTTCTTACCAAATCACTCAGAGTGATTATTTTTATATGCTGTCTTCCCTGGGTTCGCTTGCTTATAAAGATACCGACCAAGGCAATTCCCTGGAAGTTGAAGCCCGAGCTGGCAGCCGCCAAATGGACAATACGCGGCAGATTAAATCTACGGATTTTGCCCGCGACAAATATCTTAAAGGCGCATCTGTCCCGCTTGCGCAAAACCCTAAAGCTTTGCAAACCATACTCTGGACCAACACCGAAGACGCCGTCAAAGCCGCGCAGGAGAGCTTCTTAAAAGTGAAGACTAACACGCAAACAGCCTCCGAGCGCAGCGATAACTCCGACGATTTTTCCGCCCCGCTGCCCGCCCACACCCAATACTACGAAACGGTAAATATGCCTTTTATAAACGAAGATAAATGGGAGCGCCAGCTAAACGAATATTCTCTGCTTTTTAAGGGTTACGATTTTATTTTTTCTTCTTCTGTGGGCTTATCGGTTTCGTCCAATAATATTTATTTTGTCAATTCCGAAGGGACAAAATTAAAAAAAGGCGGTATTTTAGTGCGTCTTATGTATTCTCTATCCACGCGAAATAAGGACGGTATGGATATGGAACGCAATATGTCTTACGACGGATTTTCCCTAGACCAAATGCCTTCCCCCGCCAAAGTTAAAGAGGATATCTTAAAATCCATAGAGGAATTAAAAGCCCTCCAGAACGCCCCCGTGGCAGAGCCTTTTCACGGCCCCGTTATCCTAAAGAACCGCGCGACAGGTGTTTTCTTCCACGAAATTTTGGGCCACAGGCTTGAGGGCCACCGCCAGAAAGACGACGATTTTGGCCAAACATTTACCGGCAAAGTGGGGCAGCAGATAGTATCCCCCCTAATTAGCGTTTACGACGACCCGACGATGCAGACTTTCAACGGCGTGCCGTTGCGCGGTTATTATAAATACGATGACGAAGGCGTGCCGTCCCAAAAAGTCACTTTAATTGAAGACGGCGTTTTGAAAGGCTTTCTTATGGGCAGAAGCCCGATAAAAGGATTCCCCCAAAGTAACGGGCACGGCCGCAAAGCTGTTTTTTATAAGCCCGTCTCGCGCATGGGCGTAACGGTGGTGAAGGCAAAAGAAACGGTTCCTTTTGAAGAACTGCGCCAAAAACTTATAGCCGAAATTAAGAAACAGGGCAAGCCCTACGGCCTTATAATAGAAGATATTTCCGGCGGATTTACAAATACCGACACCTACAGCCCACAGGCTTTTAAGGTACAGCCTCTGCTGGTATATAAAGTTTATCCCGACGGCAAACCCGATGAAATTATCCGCGGCGCAGATATAGTAGGCACGCCGCTTGTAAGCTTAAATAAAATTATAGCCGCAGCAGACGACTACGATATTTTTAACGGCAACTGCGGGGCCGAGTCGGGCTGGGTGCCGGTTTCGGCCATTGCGCCGAGTTTGCTTATAAGCGAACTTGAGGTTGAAAAAGTAAATAAGACTTATGAGAACCTGCCTCTGCTTGCGCCGCCTTACGGCGATAGCTCAAAAGACGAAAAGGGGGATAAATAAGATGAAAAACATTTTGATTTCTTTAGTTTTTTTAGTTTCTTTCCCCGCGCTTATTTTAGGGCAGAACATTGTCCAAGAAACTTCTCAAGAGGGAAAGAAATCCGAGGGTTCGCCTTCGGCCTATGTCTCACAGGCCGCGCGTGCGGAAGTGTTTTTTGCCGCTATGCAGGACGAAATTAACCGCACCGTAAAACAGCTTAAACAAAACAACCTGTCCGCGCCGTACTACGCGGCTTATAAAGTTTTTGATCTCCGCGGCTATTTTTATACTTCTGTTTTCGGCTCTTCCAGCAGAGAAGAGGAGGCTGAAAGCATAGCGGTCCAAACAATGCTGCGCGTTGGCTCCGCGCAGGAAGATAACAGCTTTTTTGAAAGCGGCATTTATTCCACCGCTTTCAACAGACAATCTCCCAGCGCGGGCTACTACGGCCTGCGCGGCGCTTTGTGGACCGCAAGCGACGCGGCTTATAAAGAAGCGCTGGCTGTGCTGGCCAAAAAACAGGCTTACAAAAAGAATAAAAATATTACGGAAGCTTATGCCGACTTTTCTAAAGCGCAAATTACTTCCGACGTGCAGGAAATAAGTTTGCCCGTAATTGACGGCAAATATTTTAAGCGGCTGGCCGAAGAAATGTCGGCCCAGGGGCTTGACCTTACGTTGGACCGTTTTGAAGCGGCGATCTCTGTTTCGCTTGCGCCGGTCTACTTTCTTTCAAGTGAAGGCGCAAAGTACAGCGCCGATAATTCTTTTGTGGTAATAGGGCTTAAAGCGTGGGGTAAAACTTCAGAGGGCTTTGATCTGCAAACCGATAAACATCTTACTTACGCTTCCCTCGCCGATTTGCCTTCCCGGGAGGAGCTTGTTAAAATCGCAAAAGATTTTGCCCTTCAAAGCGAGAAGGAAACTAAAGGCCGCCGCGCGGAACCCTATATAGGACCTGTTATGCTTGAAGAGGAAGCCGCCGCCGAACTTTTTGATAATGCTCTTTATCAAAAAATAGGCAGGACAAAAGAAGTTCTTTCCGGCGAGGGCTCTTTTGGCAACAATATGGGCGAACTGGCGAGCAAAAAAGGCCTAAAGATAATGCCCGTTGACTTTGACGTGGTAGACGATCCTTCCCTTATTTACTTTAAGGGCAAAAAACTTTCCGGCGCGTATAATGTTGACGACGAAGGCGTAAAAAGCGTTAAATTACAATTGGTAAAAAACGGTAAATTGACCGATTTGCCCTCAACGCGCAGCCTCAGTAAAGAGCTAAAGAAAACAAACGGGCACGCGCGCATTCCGGTCTATGAAAATGCTTTGTATCCCAAAGCGTGGGCCTCCAATCTTATGATACTGCCGCATAAAACAACGCCCAAAAGGGAATTTAAGGCTAAGTTTATGCAGTATTGCGCCGAGGAAGGCCTTGATTATTGTTATATTATAAGAACTTCGCCTTCAAAAAATATTTTCAGCGCCTATAAAGTAAACGCCAAAACGGGGGAGGAAACGCCCGTCTACGGCATTTCAAGATTGGACCTTAATGCGCGCAGTCTGCGCGACATTAAATTTGCCTCAGACGATTTGACGGCTTATAACTTCAGCAGCTTTTCCTTTGCGCCCTACAGCATTATAGCGCCGTCTGTGATTCTTACCGAAGCCGAGATAAAACCGACGAGAGAAGCCCCCGCGCGAAAGCCTCTTATCCCGCGCCCGTAATCTGCGCAAGAGTATACGGCCTTAAATAAAAAAGAGACAAAATATTTTGTCTCTTTTTTATTTAATGGTGCTTAAAACGCTCCCTAGGGGAAACGCGTGCAAATAAAAAACGCCCCCTAGGAGAATCGAACTCCTCTCACCAGATTGAAAATCTGGTGTCCTAGCCGATAGACGAAGGGGGCGTTTTTAAGGCCCGCGGCTTGCGCGCGCGGGCTTAAATTTATTTGCGCTCGGTGAGACTTGAACTCACGGCCTCCCGCTTAAAAGGCGGATGCTCTACCACTGAGCTACGAGCGCTTTTACTTCTTATCAAAAGAACATTTTATCCTGCCTCTCATAAAAATGAGAGCAAAAAAATTGGGGGCTTGCCCCAACGTATATATTTTACAAAAAAAGCGTTTTTATTGTCTACCGCTTTTTAAGGAATATTTTAAGGAAATAAAGTTTCTTTTCTATATTATAGCAAAAAACATTATAGGAAAAAAATACCTACAAAATTGCTAGAATAGTAAAAAACAGGGACTGTCGCCCCGTTAGCTCAACGGCTAGAGTATCAGTCTTCGGAACTGAGGATTAGGGTTCAAATCCCTGACGGGGCAAGGAGTCTTCAAATGTACAAAAAAACCATTGGTATATTTTCGGCTTTTTTTATTGTTTTCTGCGCGGGCTTTGCTTTTGCCCAGGGCGCTCTTGACGTCTATTTGGCAAAAAATAAGAATAAAGAGCCTTTGACGGTAAGTAATTTCGGGGAACTTTCCGTCCTGCTCAAGGAGCAGGGCAAAGATCATCATTATGCTTTAAGCCTATTTACGTCCCTTTCGCCTTACGATGCGGTTTTTGCGCTGTATCCCGCAAAATGGCAGCAAAACATAACTAAAAGCGGCGTTATTTACGTTACCGACGACGGGGAGCCTATGATTCTTATTGACGTCATAGACAACGGCAAAGAAAAGTTTTTGGAGCAGATGCTGGGCTCCTCAGTCTTAAAAAATAAGGAAGATATCTCCATAGACCATAAATCAGCGGAAGTTTATAAATATAAAATTAACAAAGACGGCTGCACAGATTCTTACATTTTCCCCTTCGGCGGGCATTTATTTGCCGTTACGTCAATTTACGGCGAGGAGCAAAAAGCGCAAAGCGATTTACTGATAACAAACATAATAAAAAGTTTCGGCATTGCAAGGATGGACCCCAAAAAAGCCGACGGAACAGTAATAGAAAACGTTGATATATCCCCCGCGAACCTGCGCGGAGAGCGTATAATAAAATTTGATACAGGCAAGCGTATTTTTTACGTCGTTTCGCCTAAAGAATTTACGGTCCGTTACGAAGACAGGCATATTTATTTTGAGCCCTCAAATATGCCCAAAGACAGCGCTCTGATTTATCTTGAAAAGCTTGGAGATATCGTAAGCCGCGAGGATTACGAGAGGGGCTTAAGCCGTCTTGTTTCGGCAAAAAAAGACGGGGCAAAAAAATCCAGCGTGCGTTTGGGGCGGCTTAATATAAAGACAAGTTCTCTTGCGGGGCCGCAGAAAAACGTTCAAAACTTTTACTTTAACAACGGCGGCAATTTCGTGCTTACCGTAATAGCCGCGCCAAAAGACGAACAAAAAATTATGCCTCTTGTAAATAAACTTCTTGCAAGCGTGCGGCTTCTTGAAAAGTCCTGATATACCGCCGCGCGGCGCGCGGCAAATCACGCGGCGGCGCAGCGTAAAAAGCGTAAAGAAATTTTTATTTTCCTTCAAGCAGCATAGCAAAGTTTTCCGCAGGAAGCGGCTTGCTGAAGTAATAGCCCTGCCCTTTTTGGCAGCCCAAAGCTTTGAAGTCCTGGGCGGATTTTTCGTCCTCAATGCCTTCGGCCAGAAGTATAAAATTATTTTTATCTCCCATTTTTGCCAAGGCGGCTATTTCTTTTTGCGTTGCGTTTTCCGAGAGGGCCAAAGCGTATTTCCTGTCAAGCTTAAGCACGTTAACGGGCAGCTTTTTTAAGAAATGCATATTTGAAAATTCTTTGCCGTAATCGTCCATGGCAATGGTAAAACCGTGATTATTTAACTGCTCCAAATGCAGGGCAAGCTGATGTTCATTTTTACTGGAAGGGCTTTCCATAATTTCCACTATAAGCAGGTCGGGGGAAATGCCGTATTCTTCCGTAATAGATTTAATGACGTAAAAAATATCTTCCTGCTCAAGCGTCCTGCGGGAAAAGTTTACCGCCAAAGGCACCACTTTTTTATTTTCACTTTGTTGTTTTGAAAGGAAAGCGCATATGTTTTCAAGCATATAAATATCAAGCTGTCTCATTGTGTGCGGATAGTCTTCCAGCTTGGGGATAAAATTGTCGGGCATAATGAGGCCTTTTTCGGGGTGGAACCAGCGCACCAAAGCTTCGCCGTTGGATAAAGAGTAGCCCTCCAAATTATAAACGGGCTGTATATAGACGGCAAATTGTTCTTCCTGAAGGCCCTTTTCCACTTCCTCTATAAGCGTTTGGGCGGCTGCTGCGCCTATAAGCAGGACGCAGAGCAAAGCTGCGGCAAATATCCTGCGAAAGGCAAGTACTGCGTTTTTATACGTACGGTATGGCATAGTTAACCTCCACTCACAAGCGTAGTTACTGATAATTTACGGTAACAACTATACAAAACACGTATTATTTTTTAAGCATCTCTTTAACGTTATTAAAAACTTCGTCAACAGTAATGTCTTTCATACATTTGAAATGCCCGAGGGGGCATTTCTTTCCGCCGTGCAGGGCGCACGGACGGCAGGATAGGTTTTTGACCTCTATTACTCTGTGGCCCTTACCGTAAGGGAAAAAGCCCAGCTCTTTTGTGGTCGGGCCGAAGACGGCTAAAGTGGGTACGCCAAAGGCGGTTGCAATATGCATAGGGCCGGAGTCATTTGTAATAAACAGGGAGAAGTTTTTCATCAAAGCCATAAGCTCTGAAAGGGTGGTTTTTGTAGCGAAATTTACGGGGTGAGCTGCGGCAAGGCGGCAGACCTGCTCGCATATGTCCAAATCTTTTGGGCCGCCGATTACGACTGAAATCAGGCCGAGCTCCGTTTCCATGCGCGTGATAAGCTTTGCGTAATTTTCCTGCGGCCAGCACTTTGTCGGCCAGACGGAGGAGGGGTTTACCCCTATGAGCGTCTTATTTTCAACTCCGGCTTCTTTGAGCATTTGTTTTATGCTTTCCTGCGCGTCGTTGGCGGAAGCTTCCATTTTAAGTTCCGCGCTCTTAAAATTATCGTTTACTATGCCCTGCAGCAGATACAAATTGCGCTCGGCGTCGTGCAGCATCCAGGAGAAAGGAACTGTTTTGGTATAAAAGAATCTGCCTTCGCTGTTGGTAAATCCTATGCGGATTTTCACGCCGCTCAGTTTGGCTATAAGCGCGCTTCTGAAGCTGCGGTGCGGCACTAAGATTACGTCAATATGGCTTTCTTTTATCTTGCGCGCCGTTTTGAATACGCCAAATATTTTGCCCAGTCCGCGTTTATCGTCAATTATTATTTTGGAGACTTCTTTTAAGTTTTCAAAAATCTCTGCCGTCTGCGGGCGCGTTACTATTACTATTTTTGCCTGAGGGAAAAGGTGCGCCGTCTTTTGCACAAGCGGCGTTGTCAGCACGGAGTCGCCTATAAAAGAAGTTTGGAAGATGCAAATATTTTCCACCTCTTTTTTACTTAAGTCTGCGGTCTTAAAAGTCCAGTCGTTTAAGTTAGGGGTGTCGTATTTTATGGGGATATCCCAAACTTTCAGGGCTTCCAGATATTTTTCAAGCGTATGTTTTTCCAAGACGGGGCTTGTCATCTTAAATTTGACGTACATTCTCCTGCGCACGGGGTTTTTATTATAGCGCTGCTTGTTTGGTATGGAGGAAAACAGGCTCAAAAGCATAGTCCTCAAAGTGGAATGCAAATCAAGCAGATAATCAAATTTGGCGTGTCTTATTTCTGTCAGCGTGGGCAAGAAACCCTTAAAAACCATTATTTCGTCAATATCGGGGTGGCCGGACAAAGCTTGGGCAAACTGCTCTTTTACGAGCAGCGTTATATATGCGTCTTTCCACGCTTCTTTAATGTTTTTGAATACAGGCGACAGAAGCACTATATCCCCTAAAGAAGAAAGCCGCATAACCAAAACCTTGTGCGAAGAATTTATTTTTTTATTGTTGTTTACGTTCATAATTTTTCACCGCCGTTAAAGTTTGCTGCAAAGCGCCCTTAAAAGACATAGAGACAGAGCCTGCGCGGGCGCCTGCCGTCTTGAGAAAAAATACATCGCTTAAAAGATTGCAGACAGTGGCATAAAAAGTATTTTTTGTTACAAGAAATCCGCCTTTTTGCTCCAAAAGAGCTTTGGCAACTTCGGGCGCGTTAAAATAATGCGGCCCCAGCAGAATAGGACGCGACATTACGGCCGCCTCCAAAAAATTATGCCCGCCTTTGGGCGCTATGCTGCCGCCGACGAAAGTTAAATTGGCATTTTT
>CAZNCX010000005.1:27988-30418 GCA_964571655.1 uncultured Elusimicrobium sp.
AATGCTTATCAATTTCAACAATTTGAGCCGGGAGAAATAAAAGTACTTTTGGAAGAGCGCCATAATATCGGTAAAAACAATTTGTGCGTCCTGCGGCAGATCGTTTCTTTTGTTGGAAAGAGCCAATAAAACCTCGCTTAAAAGCAGGTATTTAAGACCGCTTTTCTGTAAAGCTTCTAAAATTTGCGTTTTGCGTTCCAAATGGCGCGGGGCAAAAATAAATCTTATGTCTTTTTTGTCGGCGGCGGCTTTTTGGGCCGCATCAAAAATTATTTCTTCTTCTTCTTCGTGCGTGCTGCCGCAGGTTACTATCTGTTTGCCTTGCCAGCCTATGAGGTTTAAGGCTTGTTCGGCCTCGGTTTTGCGGTATGGGTTGGAATTAAGCATATCGTACTTTATATTGCCGCAGACCGTTATTTTATTTTTGTCTGCGCCGAGCGATATATATCTTTGCTTAATTTCCTGCGTCTGCGCGCAGATGAGGGACATATGCCCGAACATCAATTTGCACAGCGGGAAAAGAAATTTAAGGCGTTTTGCACTTTTGGCCGAAATCCTGCCGTTTAATATGGAAACAGGTATTCTGTTTGCCGCGGCGGCAACAATCATATTGGGCCAGATATCGGATTCTATTATAAAGAGTCTGCTGGGGTGGTAGGTCTTAATAAATTTTCTTATTACGGGATAAAAGTCAAGAGGGGCAAGCACGGCTTTGTCAAAGACGACCTCTCTGAGCGCGCTTTCCTTTCCCGCTGAGGTGGAGGTAGTGATAAGAACCGTCTTTTTATAGTAATTTTTTAACAGGGCCGCTATTTTTACGGCCGAGCGCACTTCCCCCACGCTGGCCGCGTGTATCCAAATGCCGTCGTGGTAGATTTGGCCGCGCGTTTTAAGCATAAGCCTTTCGTCAAGCTCGCGTCTTAGGTTTTCAAGGAGTTTTTTGCGTGAGGAAAAGAAAAAATATGCAATTACCGCCAGCCCGCCCAGCGGGAACAGAAGATTCAAAATAAATAGTATAACGTAGCCCATAAATATCCTCAGGAACAAGAAGTCGGTTCAAGATACTTCTTATTGTACCATTTTAAGAGCTTTCTCTTTAATATCGTTAAGGGAGTTTGTAAGTTTTTTGCGGGCAGCTTCCACGTCGTCAGTAGGGCCCACCCAAAGCGGCGTCCCGTAGACAATGGCGCATTTGCCAAACGGCAGAGGTATCTGAAAGCGGTCCCATGAGGCGGCGTCAAACTTGTGGCTGCCCACTATGCCTACGGGGATAATGGGCATATTTGTTTTTTGCGCGAGGTAAATTATGCCTTGACTGGCCTGATAAACAGGTCCGCGGGGCCCGTCGGGCGTAAGAGCAAGACTATAGCCGGCCTGCGCGATATCAATAAGCCCGCGCAGGGCCTGATAGCCGCCGCGCGAACTGCTGCCGCGCATAGCTTTCATATGGAATTTAGGCAGCGTACGCGCCATATACTCGCCGTCTTTACTCATGCTTACCAAAGCGCATATTTTGCCGTTTGTTCTGTAGGGATAAAGCAAAAAGCACTGCTGATTGTGCCAGAAGGCATAAATAACCCTCTGCTTTTTTTCCACTTCAAAAGTGTTTTTATCTCCCGCATAGAGGTATTTGGTGAAAAATCCCGTGAAATACAAATAAAATGCTATCAAATTGGGGATAATAAGATATCTTAATTGGCTGCTTCTGTTTTTGCTTATCAAAACCATTTTCTTTCTCACGGGCGTTATCTTTTGCCTTTTTTCCTTTCAAAAGGGAGGATAAAAACTATAGTAGCCGCGGGCTGCATTATTTTATCCTCGTAAGAAACGCTTATTTTCTGCGCCTCAAGCCTCTCTAAGACGGCTTTAAGAGCGCGGACCGCGCGGTCTGGCTCAATATGTTTAGCCTCGCGCAGGAATTTAGGTTCTCCCCCGTAAGAAAACAGGGGGGAATACAGAATTTCGTAGTCAAGCGGATATAAATCTTCTTTTTTAGCCTCTTCTTTTATCAGGTCGGAAGTAAAAGTAACGGCAGTTCTCAGAAACTCCGACACTATTATGTTTGCGACGGTTAAAGTTTGTATGTCGGCTATGGTTTTAAGACGCTCTTCCAGTTTGGCGCCCAGCGTCAGGGCGCATAAAACATATTGTTCGCGGCAGTCTATGCCCGCGCCGGAAAGTTCAAGGGCGTTGCCGTCTATTAGTTCGTAGACTAAGCCCGGTTCTATATCCCCGTGCAGGGAGGTTATAAAAACGGCTAAATCGCCTTCAGGTGCAAAGCCCGCCGCAAAATCTGCGCGGGCAGATTTAATGCGGCGGTAAATTTCCTTAAGATGCACTGCGACTTTGAACTTTCTTATTTTCCTCATTATATAAGGCGCGTCCGAAAAATCAGCTGTATCTTTTTTTACTTTTCTTTTTAGGGTTTTG
>CAZNCX010000006.1:0-28720 GCA_964571655.1 uncultured Elusimicrobium sp.
CGGCACTAATTGACAACAGCAACAACATGCGCCGCAGGTGCAAGGACGTACGCATTAGGACGCTTGCCGTTGACACGGCCGTTCGTTAAACGCTCGTTTGTGATAAGCTGTCGCGATTTCTGCTGTACGCAACAAAACGCTTGCCGTTGACACGGCCGTCCACTAAACGCTCGTTTGCACCAGCCTGTGTGATTTTCTGATTTTGGATATAGTTTTGATTTTTTTCAAGCGCAGCGTACCAACGAAGAAGGGAGCAAAGCGACAACTCGGTACGCTAGTCTTGAAAAAAATCAAAAATAGCCCAAAAGCAGAAAATTGTTCATCTGACCCCAGTTGTGGTTAACAGCATATGCCGTTAATATGATAAAATATCATTATGGATACAAAAACCCTATCCTCCTTCATCTCGTGGTCCAAAACCACGGATCTAAAAGAAATCGTCTACAAAAAAGACGGCGTCTTTATTGAAATAAGGACCGCGCAGGCAGGCCCCAGACAGGCCGATTTCTCCTGCACGCTTACCCCCGTCAAAGCCCCCGCTTTGGGCATTTTCCACAGCGGAATAAAAGGCAGGGAAATTGTCCTAAGGGAAGATATGTCCCTCAAAAAACACCAGATTTTAGGCTCCGTTGAGACAAATAAAACTTTCAAAGAAATACTCTGCCCCTGCCACGGCGTTTTGAAAATAATTTCTATCAAAGACGGCCAAAGCGTGCAGTACAACCAGCCATTGTTCTTTATTGAACCTAAAAGATAATTATGAAGAAAATCCCCCACTTCAACATCAAAAAAGTACTCATCGCAAACAGAGGGGAAATTGCCCTGCGTATAATACGCACCTTAAAGGAAATAGGCGTAAAGTCCGTCGCAGTATATTCCGAGGCAGATAAATATTCCCTCCACGTTAAAGAAGCAGACGAGGCCCTTTGCATAGGCCCCGCCCCCGCAAGCGAAAGTTATCTCAACACAGGAGCTTTGCTTGAAGCCGCCAAAATAAGCGGCGCGCAGGCTTTGCACCCGGGATACGGTTTTCTCTCAGAAAACGCCGCTTTTGCAAAAGCCGTTACAAACGCCGGTCTTATATTTATAGGGCCCGATGAAAAGTCCATATCAAAACTGGGAGATAAAGCCCAAGCGCGCGCTATGGCAAAAAGCTCAGGCGTGCCCATAATAGAAGGCGTAAATCAAACGGGCGCAAACCCGCTTGAGACGGCAAAAAAGGTGGGGTTCCCTTTGATGATAAAAGCCGTGCTGGGCGGCGGAGGCCGCGGCATGCGCGCCGTAACGGAAGAAAAATATTTCAAGCAGGCCTTTGAAACCGCCGGTGCGGAAGCCAAAGCGGCTTTCGGCGACGGCAGGCTCTATTTTGAAAAACTTATACAAAATCCGCGCCATATAGAAGTGCAGATTGCGGCCGATAATTACGGCAATATAATAGCTTCCTGCGAAAGAGACTGCTCCATGCAGCGCAACCATCAGAAGATTATTGAGGAGTCCCCTTCTCCCTCTATTACCAAAACGCTGAGGGAAAAATTGCAGCAGGCTGCAAAAAAAATAGCCCTTGCCGCAAATTACCGCGGCGTAGGCACGGTGGAGTTCCTTTTAGACGAACAGAATAATTTTTATTTTATGGAAGTAAACGCCCGCCTTCAGGTGGAGCACCCCATAACAGAAGCCATCCATAACATAGACCTTGTTAAAATGCAGATTGAAATTGCCTGCGGCATACCGCTCAAGGTTAAGCAAAAAGATTTTGCAAATCCGCTGGGCCACGCTTTGGAACTGCGCATTAACGCGGAAGATTACAGAAGAAATTTTATACCCTGCTCCGGAACGATAAACGAGTGGCGCCCCGCCGCAGGCTTAGGCGTACGGCTTGACAGCCATATCTACGAAGGCTACACTATCCCGCCTTATTACGACAGCTTAATTGCAAAACTTATAATAACCGCGCCAGACAGGCCCCAGGCCCTTGCGCGCGCCAAAAGAGCCTTAGACGAGTTTGACATAAAAGGCGTCAAGACTACCCTTGATTTCCATAAAAAAGTTTTGCAGAATAAAGATTTCATTGAAGGTAAGACAAATATAGACTTAACGGGCAAGATTATAAAAGATGAAAGCTGTCAAAAATAAAGTTCTTACAAAAACGGAGCTTGCGAAATTTTTGAAAGCAGTCCGCGGCGAAGGCAAGAAAATTGTTTTCACAAACGGCTGTTTTGATATTTTGCACGCCGGACATATAGCAAGCCTGCGCTTTGCAAAAAGCAAGGGCGATATCCTTATTTTGGGGTTAAACGCCGATAACTCGGTCAGAAAACTCAAAGGCGAGGGCCGCCCGATAAATAATGAAAAAGACCGTGCCGCCGTCGCAGCCGCTTTGGAGATGGTGGACGCCGTAGTTTTATTTAGCGAAGATACTCCCTATAATCTTATAAAATATATAAAGCCCGATGTTTTGGTTAAAGGCGCGGACTATAAAAATAAGCCCGTTGCAGGCGCGCAGTTTGCCCGCAGGCTTGTTTTGTGCCCGATTTTGAAAGGCCGCTCAACAACAAATATAATAAAGAAAACGGCCGCCGATTGTAAACATTTAAGCAAGTAAGGTAAAATCTAATTATTAAGAAGGTATTTATGGCAGATATTCTTGAGAAATGCAGAAACTTTAACGACGCTAAAACCCTTATGCGCCTTGGTATATACGGTTATTTCCAGCCGATATCCTCGGCTCAGGGGCCAATGATTATGCTTAACGGCAAAGAGTACGTTATGGCAGGCTCAAATAATTATCTGGGCCTTGCAAACGACCCCGAAATGAAGAAAGCAGCCGCAGACTCCGCCTTAAAATACGGCACGGGCTCGGCCGGTTCGCGTTTTCTTAACGGAAACACCGAAGCCGCAAACGCCCTTGAAGATAAGCTGGCCAAATTTAAGGGTAAAGAGGCGGGCTTAATATTTTCCGCCGGATATCAGATGAATTTAGGCGTAATTTCAAGCCTGCTTAAAAAGGGCGACGTTGCCATAGTTGACAAGCTGGATCACGCAAGCATTTTGGACGGCGTAAAACTTTCCGACGGGGAAATGCTGCGCTTTAAGCATAATGATATGCAGGATTTGGAACGCATTTTAGCCTCCATAGACGATTGCAAAGGCAAACTTATAATAGTGGACGGCGTATTTAGCATGGAAGGCGATATCTGCAACCTGCCTGAAATAGTAAAGCTGGCCAAAAAATACGGCGCGGCCGTAGTAGTTGACGATGCCCACGCCACCGGCATTTTGGGCAAAAAGGGACGCGGCACCTGCGAGTACTTCGGCCTTGAAAAAGAAGTGGATTTAGTTGTCGGCACCTGCTCTAAGACTTTTGCGGCGGTCGGGGGTTTTGTCGTCGGCTCGGAGCCGGTTATACATTATATCCGCCATAACGCAAGGAGCCAGATTTTCTCGGCTGCGCCCACTCCTCCCACCATAGCCTCCATAAATAAAGCGCTGGATTTGATTTGGAACGATATGTCCCGCAAAGACAAACTTTGGGCAAACAGCCAAAGGCTTAAAGAAGGTTTCAAAAAACTCGGGTTTAATATCGGCGCAACGCAAACGCCTATTGTGCCCGTTTTTATAGGCACTATGGAGGACTGTTTTAAGATGTGGCGCGCCACGCTTGATGGCGGCGTATTTACAACGCCTGTAATACCGCCGGCCGTACCGCCCAACAAATGCATGATGCGCGTTACGCTTATGGCCACACATACCGACGAGCAAATTGATAAAATCCTAAAAGTTTTCGGCGCGGCGGGAAAAGCATTAGGCATAATAAAATAAAAATAACCATGCTTGAAATTATTGCGGATGCAGACTTAAACGACTTCATAGAATTACCCTTTACTTTATATAAGGGTAATTCCTTTTTTATCGCGGAGCTTAAAAGCGACACGCGTCATCTTTTGGAAAAAGACCCTTTTTGGCAAAACGCAAAACACCGCCTGTTTTTGGCCCTGCGCGATAAAAAACCCGTCGGCAGGATAGCCGCCATAATCAATAAAACGCATAATGATTACTGGAAAGATAATATAGGCTTCTTCGGTTTTTTTGAGTGCGAGGACAATCAGCAAACCGCAAACGCCTTAATTAACGCCGCAAAAATTTGGCTTAAAGAGCAGGGTTTTAGCGCCCTGCGCGGCCCCGTAAATCCCAGCACCAATCACACCTGCGGCGTTTTGCTTGATAACTTTGACAAACCGCCCGTTATAATGATGCCCTATAATCCCCCTTATTACAACGCGCTTTTGGAGGGATGCGGCCTTAAAAAAGCAAAAGATTTGGTGGCCTTTGAGAGGACAGACAAAAACGATTTCTCCCCCCGTATGCAGCGTATTATGGAGCGTATTTTGAAAAACCCCGAAATTAAAATACGCCAAATTAACTTGGCCGATTTTGACAACGAAGTACAAATCGTGCGCCGCATTTACAACGCCTCATGGGCGCAGAACTGGGGTTTTGTGCCGATAAGTGAAGACGAAATAAAACAAACCGCAAAGCAGCTTAAAATGATTGTAAAAAAAGAACTGACAAGCATCATTGAAATTAACGGCGAGCCTGCGGGTTTTGCAATATCCGTACCCAATATGAACCATGTGCTCAAAGTTTTTCAGGGAACTTTAGGCCCTATAAAAATACTGCGCGCCCTTCGGGCGTGGAAAAATATAAGAGACTGCCGCACAATTATGCTGGGCGTACTGCCCGAGCACAGAAAGCGCGGCCTTGACCTGCTGCTTGTAAAAGAAATAGTTGAAAACGGCGTAAAAAGAGGTTGGAACAAAGCCGAACTTTCTTGGCTGCTTGAAGATAATCAAGGCATAATTTCCCTTGTGGAAGAAGCAGGCTGTTATAAAACAAAAACCTATCGCATTTATCAAGACAACATAAACTAATCCGTTAAAACAAAACCGCTATATGCACTTTTGAGGCGTTTTTAGGCAGAGGGTGCGCCCTGTAAACATTAATGCCGTAAAAATAGCGCAGCTCCGCTTCGGGGCGAAATATAGGCTCGTAATAAATAATCGTATAGTTGGAAATAGGCGCGCGCGGAATTATAAAAACGGGCAAAAAAACATAAGGCCGATTTTCTTCTTTTGCCTTATTTACCGCGGCCCAGCGCTGCGCCTCCTGAGCGTGAAGGTTAAAATAAGGCAAAATAACCGTCGGCGCGATAACAACGCCAAAGATAAAGGCCGCAGCGGCAAAATATCTTGCCAAGTTAAGGCAGTAAACGGTTTTGATGTATTTTAGGACAAAAACAAAAGCCGCGATTGAAAATACCGTCGCGGAATAATAAACGCGAAAGCCTATCTCCGGCGCAAGAAATAAAATCCCCGCCGCGCTAAAACAAAGCAGCAAAGACAAGCAGGCCATCACATAATCCCTATTTTTGAGATTTCTTACTTTTTTGTCTAAAGCAAAAACCGCCAAAGCGCAAAAACTTAAAGACGGCAGGTAAAGATTAACTCGCAGGAAATTATCCAAATGCCCGATATGCCAAAATAATTTATCGGAAATATCGGCGCCGACGTTCTGCCGGAAGCCGACCGCCCTGTTTATCAAAGCCGGCGAAGCAAAAAATACCGCCATGCCGCACGAAACCCCTAGAAATAAAGCGTAAAAACCAAGCGGCATTTTGCGCTTCTTTATGTCCATAAAAATCCAAAACAAAAAACAAATTAAAGCGGCAAGCGGCGCGTTATTTTCATTGCTTGTCCCTGCAACAACGCCTATTATAAAAAGAAAAAGCAGTTTAAGCGCGCCTAGGGCCTGCGCGCGGCCTTCGTAAATCAAACGCAGATAGCAAAGTGCAAGCATATAAAAAAATAGAGGCCAGCTGTAATTCATCGCACCGTTGGACCAAAATAAAGTGCTGTCGGGCGTGGCTACCGCCAAAACCGATAAAAGCAGCAAAAGCGCCATAACGGGCATATCCTTGCTGTCTTTAACATTGGGCAGACGCAGATGTATAAAGTAAAATACGGCAAGCCAAAGCCCCAGCTGCATAATGGGATTTAAGATTAAAAAAAGCCAGCGGCCGCAAAACAAAACCGCCGCGCCTATAAGCGCGCCTATCTTGGGCGTTAATTGCAAAAAAGTAAGCTTATAGCTGTAAGCCAAGTCGGGGAAAGAGAAAAATGTGGCATTATACTCATCTGCCCCCAGCGGAAACAAATAAGAAAACAAAAAAATAAAACCGCCGTAGGCCGCAAAAAGCAAAACCCACAGCAGTGTATATTTATTTTGTAATTTAGGAAATTTCATCGTTAAGCCTTCAGAAAATACAAAGCTATTATCAAAGCGCCCAAAGCCAAACGGTAATAAACAAAGATATTAAAATTATGGCTTTGTATATATTTCATCAGAAACTTTATAACAAGCCAGCCGACTATAAACGCCGCCGCAAAACCGGCAAAAAGAGGGGCGTTTAGCTGCTGCGCGCTTATATCTTTAAGCTGTAAAACAGCCGCGCCGAAAATTATCGGTATTGAAAGCAGAAAAGATATCCTTGCCCCCTCAACGCGGCTAAGTCCCAAAAATAAAGCGGCTGTTATCGTAACGCCGCTGCGCGAAACCCCGGGCATTATGGCCAGCGCCTGCGCAAAACCTATTATAAGCATTACGCGCCAGCTAAGCGCGCGCGCGGAGGAGGTTTTATCGGCCTTCCTGTCCGCCTGATAAAGAAAAAGCGCAAAAATCATTAAAGCGGCCGCAATAAGCAAAGGATTGCGAAAGATATTTTCTGCCGCGTCCTCAAATAAATACCCCGCCGCGGCCGCAGGTAAAGTGGCAAGGCCTATAAGCCAAAACAGCCTGCCGTCTGCGCTCTTTGGCGCTAAAAAACCTGCTTTACAGAGGCAAAATAAATCCGCGCGAAAGTAAAGCACAACGGCAAACAAAGTCGCCAGATGCAAAGCTACGTCAAAGGCAAGGCCCTGATAGGCCTGAGCGCAAAAAAACGGAAACAAAGCCAAATGGGCGGAGCTTGAAATAGGCAAAAACTCCCCCAGAGCCTGCAATAAACCCAATAGAATTGCATTTGAAATTGTCATAAACGCTTTGTACCTTTTAATAAATTATATATTATTTAGTTATGGAGCTTATTTACGGCCCTTACGGCGCGCTGGCAAAGCGTTTTGTTTCCGAAATAAACGGGCGCAAAAACCCGCTGGAAAAGACGCTTGTCATAACCGCTTCGCATAACCTCAAAAATATTCTGCAAAGCCGCCTGCTTGAGCAGGCTTCCTGCGCGGCCGCTTTGCATTTTGAAGATTTTTTATCTCTGACCGTAAAAATAAACGCGCAGACAAAAGAAGGCTCTCTTCCTCTGCTGCCAAATACGATTTTACAGGATTTTATAATAAAAAATCTTCTGCGCGGGCGCAAATTAAGGGACGAGCGTTCCTACGCGGCCGCGCTTAAGGAAGCTTTCCGAGATTTGACTTCGGCGGAAGTTTCTCCCGAGGACTTAGAAAACCTAAAAGACGCCCCCGACTTGCTTTCGCCAGACGATATTGCCGCGCTGGACGCGCTTTCTTCGTTATATGAAGAATATCTGGAGGCCATAAATATAGAAGGTTTTATACCTTACGCAAAAGCTATGGAACTGGCCCAAAACAACGCCGAAGAAAGCGCGTACCTAAAAAGTTTTAAGCGCGTGATTTTCTACGGCATTTACGATTTTACCGCTCTTCAGTTTAACCTGCTTAAAAAAATCTGCGAAAATTACGAAACTCAAATTTACTTTCCCTACGAACAAAAAACTGCGTACAGTTTTATCAAGAAATTCTCTGAGGCAAACCTCTATCCTCTTGCAGGAAAAATTACCGAAGTTAAAGAAGACGGAGAAAAAACCCTCTCCTCTTTTGCCGAAGCCGTCTTTAACGTCGGCGGGCAAGAAGGAAAAACGCAGGCGGATTTCTCTTCCCTGCCGCTTAAAATAATTGAGACTTCCGGCGCGCAGGCCGAACTTGAGAGCGCGGCAAAAGAAATCCTGCTCTTAAAAGAAAGCGGCATTGACTTTAGAGATATCGCCCTTACCGCGCGCAGTATGGAGCCTTATAAAAATATTATCCAAGACGTCTTTGAGCAAAACCTAATACCGCTAAACGCCTCCCTCACGCTGCCGCTTACAGAGGAGCCTCTTGCCGCATTTATTTACAATCTCTTCACCGTAACAAAAAATAATTTTTACAGGGACGACGTTCTTGCCGTCCTAAATTCCCCTTACTATAAATTTACCGATAAAGCTTACGCCTCTGCCGTAAAGAAAACAGGCGTTTCAAGCGGCTTAAACCAATGGTTTGAGCTGCTGCCCTCGGCGCAGGATAAAGAGGCCGAAAATAAAATTTCTTCCTTCCTGCAAAATACAGACGGCGCCTTAAAAGAACTTGCCCAAAGTGCGCCCTTTGACGTCCTTGCAAAAAAAGCATCCGCCTTTATTGAGCAGAATTTAAGCGAAATTTTAACCCAAAGGGAAGCAGAAGTACTAGACGAAATTTTGCAAATAATAAGAGATTTAACCTCCCTTAAAACGCTGGGCAAAGCGGCGCGCGAAGGCGAGTTTTTGGAGGAGTTTTTATCTTCCCTCAAAGAAAACCTTTTCCCGCGCGTTTTGCCTTATGAAAGCGGCGTAAACTGCGCCGATATTATGACTTTGCGCGGCAAAACTTTCAAAGCCGTCATAATTTTAGGATTAAACGAGGGCCTTTTGCCCGCCGCGGTGCCGCCGCAGGCTATATTAAAAGACAAGCTGCGCAATGTCTTGTTTGCTCTCGGATATCTTATACGCCCCTCTTCGGACCGATACGAAGAGGAAAAACTTTTGTTTTATTTTGCCCTCTCCAGCGCCGAGCGCGCAATTTTGCTTTACCAGCGCTCAGACGATGAGGGCAAACCAAAAGTGCCCTCAATTTACTTAACGCGCATTAAAAATATTTTATCCCCGCGCCTGCCGCAGATTTTAAGCGCGCTGCCGCGCAATCCCTGCGACCTTTACGCCGCGTGGCCTTTTGAACTTTTGACAAAAACGCAGTCTTTTGTTTCTGCCTCGCTTTCCGGCGCGCGGCCCTCTGCCCTGTGCGGCATTTTGCAGGGCGGCGAGACCGAGACAAAACCCAAAACGCAGGACGCCCTTGAGAAGTTTTTGGGGGAGCTAAAACACTTAAACGAGGCCTCCTCCTTAACGCCTTACGACGGCGTTTTGCCGCCGCAAAACGCGCTTTGGCAAAAAACCGAAGACAGGGGAATTTCCGTAAGCGCGCTTAATAATTTATTTAGCTGTCCCTGCAAATTCCTGCTGGAAAATATTACAAATAAGGACGAAGAAATTAAACGCGAACGCGGCGCTTTGGACGCAAGGGAAAAGGGCAATTTATACCATGAAATTTTAGAAAAATTTTATAAATTTTTGAAAGAGAAAAATTTGCTTAAAGACATTTCGCCCGCGCGCGCAGAGAGTTTGATGAAAGATTTTTGCTCCTCCTTCCTAAACAAAGAACACAATAAAACCCTTGGCCTATACCCGCTGCTTTGGGATATGCTGCGCAAGGAAATGGAAAGCCATCTCTGCGCTTTTATACGCTCAGACGTACAAAGGCTTCTGGAAGACAAATGCGAGCCCGCCTTCTTTGAGCAGCCTGATGCAAGCCCCGTTTCCCTAGGCAAAGAGCCGCTTAAATTAAAGGGGAAAATTGACAGAATTGACGTTTCTTCCGACGGTAAAAGCTACCGCATAATTGACTATAAGACAAAAGAGCCCTCCGGCAGCATTGAAACCGTTTTATTTACGCAAAAAAACCTGCAGCCCGCGCTCTATTTTGAACTTGCAAAAAATCTAAATGCGCTTAAAGATAAAACAGCCGAGTTTATGGCCCTTGAGGGCATAGAAACAGATAAAAAACCAAAAACATTTGCCTACGACGCCTATTTGACTTTGAAACCGCAGATTGCAAAGGTAACTGATTTGCTGCTTAGGATTATAAAAGACGGTTCTTTCATTTTATATCAAAACGAAAATTCCTGCCGCAACTGCCGCTTTGATGGCATTTGCAGGAAATATCACGCCCCCTCCATCAGGCGCTCTCGCATATCAAATTTATATAAGGAGCTCAAAAATGCCCGCCCTTAAACGCCCGCAGGACTATGCCTCCCGCAGAAAAGCGGAGCTTTGCTTTACCTCAAACATAGTAATTGAGGCCGGCGCCGGCATGGGCAAAACAACCTCCTTAATAAAACGTTTGTGCTACCTTATTTTAGGCGAGCAAATACCGCCGCAAAGCATAGTTGCGGTTTCTTTTACGGAAAAAGCCTCCGGCGAAATAAAAACAAAACTCGTAAATGCGCTTACAAAAACGCAGGCTGCCCTTGAACAAAAAAATATTGACGATGAAATAACTTTAACCGTTTTGGATATCTTAAGCAAAAAAAATCCTGCAAAAAACGAGGCCGAAATTAAAAAAATCCTGCGCAAAACTCTGCAGGAAGCCTTTGATAATATTGAGCGCGCGCAAATAAGCACAATACACAGCTTTTGCCTTAAAATACTGCGCGCTTACCCGCTGGAAGCGGGCGCAGCGCCTTCCTGCGAAGTAACCTCCGACGGGGCGCGCGAAAATTTGTTTGATAAATACTGGGCTTCTTTCCTTGAGGAAGAGTTGGCAGAGAACGCGCAAAACGCCGCTTTATGGAAAGTTTTGCTTCAGGATTTTTCTTTAGAGGACTTAAAATCTTTTGCCTACACTCTGACAAGCCCTTTTATGGAAACTTACCGCCCCGACGATAATTTAGATGTTTTGAGGCCTTATTTCCAAGATATAGCGCGCGAAGCTTTGGATTTATCTTCGCGCTATCCCATTTTACGCGGTACGAACAGAAAGGCCGAAAGCGCTATGCTCCAAGCGCATAAAGATTTACTTGCCGCCGCCCAAAAAACCGACGAAGCGGCTTTGGCGCAGACCATATCCGCGCAAAACGCGGAGGAAGAAATTACATCTTTAGGCGCCTGCCCGACAAATTGGGATAAAGAGGATTTTGAGAGAGCAAAAAATATTTTTGAACTGTCACAAAACTTAAAATCACAGAAACAGATTTTAATCCAAAAAGCATTCGGCGTTTTGCGCTCTTTTGCGCAAGCCTTTAAGAGCACGATGAGCAAAGAAAATATGCTTTCCTACGACGACATAATTTATAAAACAAAAGTTCTGGTGGAAAGAAACAAAATAGTCCGAAGCGAACTTAAGCAAACCTACAGAAGCTTTTTAATAGACGAGTTTCAGGATACAGACCCCGCCCAGGGGGAGATAATGCTGATGCTCTGCGAGAAGCAAAATACTTTTGCCTCCTCGTGGCGGGATATACAATTTGAAGAAGGCAAACTTTGCGTTGTGGGCGATCCGAAACAATCCATTTACCGCTTCCGCGGGGCAGATATCTGCGCTTATCAGCAGTTTACGGATAATCTGCTTGAAAAAGGCGCGCAAAAAGTGGAATATACAAGCAATTTCAGAAGTACGCCGCAGATTATTGACTTTGTAAACGCTTTTGGCGCCAAAGCCATAAACGAAATAAAAAATGTGCAGCCGCGCTACCTGCCCTTAAAGAGCGAGGCTGATTTTAACGGCCCTCTGCCGCAGATAACGGCTTTTGCCGCGCCGTCGCAAGAAACAGAAAATAGAACAAAAGCGCGCAAAGCGGACGCAAAAAACGGCGATGAGAATGCCGAGGCCTTCCGCCAAAATCAGGCGCAGTACATAGCAAAATGGATAGAACAAAACGTTTCCAAAACAACCTTAAACGACGGCAGTAAGATGCGCTTTAAGGACATTATGATTTTGCTGCGGAACCAAACCTATCTTAATATTTACACCGACGCCTTAAAACGCTTTAACATACCCTACACCGTTGAGGAAACAAAAAACTTCTTCCGCGCGCAGGAAGTTTTGGACCTTGTAAATATCCTGCAGGCCGTAAACGACACGCGAGATAAAACCGCCCTTTTGGGCGTTTTAAGAAGCCCTTTTGCTTTGCTTAAAGACGAAGATATTTTAATGCTGTCCCAAAATAACGCCTTAAATATTTTTGCAAAAACACCGCCTCAAATTGCGCGCGCAAGAGAAATTTACGCCGTCTTAAGAGAGCTATACGAAAAAGCGGGCAGGGTATCGGTGCAAAGTTTGATAAAAGAAATTATTTTTGAGAAAAATTTTCTCTCTTACTCCGTTCTTGCAAATCCGACGGCGCAGACTTCGGCAAATATTTTTAAGTTTATAAATCTTGCAGACGAAATCTGCTCAAAGGGCGCTTTAACCTTAAATCAATTTCTCTTTTTCCTAAACAAATACGCAAAAGAAGAGGAAAAAGAAGGCGAGTCTCCCTTAGCCGAAGATAATCTTGACACCGTGCGCCTTATGACGATACATAAAGCCAAAGGCCTTGAGGCCCCCGTTGTCATAGCGGCAGATTTATCGGCCAAAAGCGTGCAAAAAAATAAGCCGCATTTTATTTCGGGCTGGCAGGATAAACTGCTGGGCGCAAGGTGCGGAAATCTCTTTGACGCTTCTTATGCTTTCCTTAATTACGCAAACCGCCAGCATAGAGCCGCAGAAGAACTGCGCTTGCTTTACGTAGCCCTCTCGCGCCCTAGAGAAATTTTGCTTTTAAGCGGCAATCTGGACGCGCCTGAAGGTTCCCCCGCCGCCAATTTGGCCCGTGCCGCCTGCTGGCCTGAGGAAGAAGACTGCAAAGAACTATCCAACGGGGCGCGCGCCGAAGTGTTTTGCCCGCAAATTGCAAATCCGCAGGCTTTCATAAATGTTTACAGCCAAGGCGCGGACGCAAACGCAAAAACTCCCCAAATCGCCCTTTGGCTGGAAAAAAGAGTTTCGCGCAAACAGGTTTATACCCAAGCAATCAGCAGGGCAAAAGCGCCCGCGCCAAGCGAGACCGCTTTTGCAGACGCAGACGGCTCCGCCGCGCAAAGCTCCGCCGCGCCCGCGCCTAAAAGCGCGCGCGGTTTTATGAAAAATGAAGAGGCAAAACTTTTGGGGCTGTATTGCCACGAGATACTCTTAAACAAATTTTCCTCCGCGCGCGCTTTTGGCGGCGAAAATAAAAACGAAAACTCGTTTTTATTTTCGCCGCAGCCTTCAGGCGTTGATGAGCAAACGGCGAAGACTGTCTCCCGCCAAGCGGCGGAACTTTGCCGCGCTTTCTTTGAAACCGAGGCTTATAAAACCCTGCGCGCTATGGAATTTTTATACGGCGAGCTGCCTTTTGCCCTTAAAACCAAAGACGGCCTCACATTAAAGGGCATAATAGACGCCGTTTTCAAAACTAAGGACGGCGCGCTTTTAATCGCTGATTACAAATCCGATAAAACAGATACGCAGAGCTTGGACATTTACAGTCAAAAATACGCCGAGCAGCTTAGAATTTACAGACTTGCGCTCAAAGCCCTTTTTAAGGATAAAGAGATAAGAACCGCGCTTATTTATCTGCGCGCGGGACAGCTTTACGAACTTAATATTAACGATTAAATACGTAAAAAACAAATAAAAATAACAGAGGTAGGAATATGTTTGACAAACTTAAAGGTTTAATGGAACTGAGAAGTAAAATGACGGAAGTAAAAAAGCGGCTTGATAATATGGTAATAAAAGTGGAAAGTCCGCAAAAATATTTTGAACTTACAATATCTGGTTCCCAAGAAGTAAAAGAGGTGAAAATATTACAGGACTTAAAAGACGCTTCCCCCGAAGTTCTGCAAAAAGATTTACAGGATTTATTTAATAAAGCCGTCAAAGACAGTCAGGTTATGGCCGCGCAGGCAATGGGAGATATAACGGGGCTCGGCGGCGGGGTTTCCGCTTAGATAATGACCAGCCGCAGCATAAAAATAAAAGATTTAAGCTTAAGCAAAATTGCTCTTGGCACGTGGGCTTTAGGCGGCGGGCGCGACTGGGGGGAACCCTGCAGCGATACCTGCGCGCTTGATACCATAAAAAAATCTTTTGACCTCGGAGTAAATTTTATTGACACCGCTCCTATTTACGGCCTCGGCCGCGCGCAGACGCTTTTGGGTGCGGCGATAAAAAATAAAATCATACCGCGCGGACAAATTGTCATTGCCACAAAATGCGGTCTAAAACCCGCCGCGCGCGCAGTTGAGTTTAACTTAAAACCCGCCTCCGTTTGCCGCGAGCTGGAAGAGTCCCTAAAAACCCTAAACACAGATTATATAGACATTTATCTTATACATCGTCTTGACCGCAACACGCCGCTTTGCGATACTTTGGAAGAACTGGAGCGGCAAAAACAAAAAGGCAAAATACGCCATATCGGGCTTTGCAACGTCGGCCCGAAAGTTATTGAAGAGGCCGCAAAATTAACAGAAATTGCCGCCGTACAAAACGAATATTCTTTCTTAAGACGCCAAGAGGCGCAGGCCGTCTTTGAAGTCTGCCAAACAAAGAGCATTTCTTTTTTGGCCTACGGCGTTTTGGGCGGCGGCGTTTTGAGCGCCAAATATAAAAAAGAGCCAAATATGCCTAAAAACGACGCGCGCTCCTTCTTCTATAAGTTCTATAAAGGCCAAAAATTTGAAGAGGCAAAAAACGCCGCCGCGCAATTTGAGAAAATCGCAGAAAAATATAACGGTTTTGCCGCACAGGCCGCGATAAACTGGGTTCTCTTTAACCCCGCCGTCTCCTGCGCAATATGCGGGGCAAGAACCCCGCAACAGGCCGAACAAAACGCCAAAGCTCTTAACTGGAGTTTGACGAAAGAAGATTATCTTTACTTGGAAACTTATTTTCAAAATAAATAATGGACAGCCAAACAATAAAAAATCTGACGCAAAAAGCGCGCGAGGAAACAGAAACAAAATTCCCCTTCTTAGGCGTAAATAAGAAGAGGGAACTTACGCGCCTTATCTTTGAAATTGCAAAAGCGCGCTGCGCCCGCGCGCAGGACGCGGGCGCAGTTTTGCCCCAAGATATCAAAAACTTTGAGCAGGCAAAAAGATATCTTTTGCAAAAAAGATATCCGCGCGCTTTTGCAAACCTGCGCGCCCGTGACGTTTATCTGCCAAAACTTGATTTGGACTTTACTTTGCCCTCAAACAAGACGCCGCGCGCTTTTTACCCAAAGGTAATCTACGCGGACAAAGAGGTTTTTGAGAGCCCCGTTTTCCTGCGCGCGCAGGCCGCTTATCCAAACGCGCAGATTAAATTTTACGAGAACGGCAAAATACCTCCCTGCCCGAAACATTACTCGCAAAGAACCGAAGTTTTAGTAATAAGCAAAGAAAATTTTGATTTTATAAAACCCTGCCCCTGCACTTCAAACTGCGTTTCTTGCGGTTATAATTTAATCAATTTGGGTTTTGGCTGCGCATACGAATGCGCTTACTGCTATTTGCAGCAATATCAAAATCTCCACGCCGTTGTGCTGCCCGCAAACATAAACAATTTTCTCGCCAAGATAGCTGGGGCAAAGCTTACAAAGGGCATATTTCCCTATATCCGCATAGGCAGCGGGGAGTTTACGGATTCTTTGCTCTTTGACGACATAACGCGGTACTCCGGCGATATAGTAAACTTCTTCAGGGGCAGAAGCGAATATTTTGAGTTCAAAACAAAAAGCGTAAATATAGACGGCCTCTTAAGCGTGGAGGCGGCCCCGAACATAGTCGCGGGCTGGAGCGTAAACCCGCCGCAGATAATTAAAACCTGCGAGTTTCTGACGCCGCCGCTTGAAGCGCGGCTTGAAGCTGCGGCCAAATTAGCGCGCCGCGGCTATAAAACAGCTTTCCACTTTGACCCCATAATTTTGCACGAAGGCTGGCGGCAAAACTACGCGCAAACAATAAAACAAATAGCCCAAAGCGTACCGCAAGAAGCCGTTGTCTGGATAAGCGCGGGCACTTTGCGCTTTCACCGCGAACTTAAACGCTTCATTGAAACGCGCTTTGCAGACAATACGATTTTGGACGAAGAGTTCCTTTTGGACTTTGACGGTAAACTGCGCTACCCCGCCGAAGTAAGAAAAGAAGTTTACTGCTTTATTATGCCGCTTCTTCAAAAGCATTTCCCAAACACTTATATCTATATGTGCATGGAAAGCGCCGCCTTAAATAAAATCCTACCGCAGAAAGTTGCCTTTTAACTTTTTTATGTTACAATGTTTTTATATTTCATTTTTTAGGAGGTCCAATGACCACAGCAGAGCAAACTATGGCTCAAAAAAGCCAGCCCTCAGGCCTCTATCTGCTTTTTGCGACAGAGATGTGGGAACGCTTCAGTTATTATTCTTTGAGAGGTTTATTTGTCCTATACCTCACCAAAGCTTTAGCCTTTGACGTGCCAAGAGCAACAAACCTCTACGGCACTTTTACAAGTCTTATTTATTTATCCCCTCTATTAGGCGGATACATAGCCGACAAATGGTTCGGCAAACGCGCCTGTATCATCTTAGGCGGCATTCTTATAGCCTTAGGCCAGTTTGTAATGGCAAGCGGCGGCGTATCGGCCGTTTACACGGCTATGGGTCTTATAATACTGGGAAACGGATTTTTTAAGCCCAATATTTCCAGCATCGTAGGCGAACTTTACGAGAAAAATGACCCCAGGCGCGACAGCGGCTTTACCTTATTTTACATGGGTATAAATTTAGGCGCGTTTATGGCAAACTTAATTGCCGGCACTCTTGGCGAAAAAGTGGGTTGGGTTTACGGATTTTCCACCGCGGGCGTAGGTATGCTTGTAGGTCTGGGCATATTCCTGTGGGGGCAAAATAAATATCTGCAGGGCAAAGGCAAAGCCCCAAAATATTACGCTATGCAAGCGCAAAAAGAGCAAAAGAAAGCCCCCCAGGGGCCGCTTACCAAAGAAGAAAAACACAGAATTGCCGTTATTTTTATTATGGCGTTTTTCTCAATTTTCTTCTGGAGCGTATTTGAACAAAAAGGCGCGGCCCTAAACCTGCTTGCGCACGATTACGTGGACAGGACCATACATATATTTAGCTGGTCGTGGGAAATACCGGCGACGTGGTTCCAGTCCTTTAACCCGATGTTCATAGTTTTGTTTGCGCCGATGTTCTCAAAACTTTGGGTGTCTTTGGCAAAGAAAAGCAAAGAACCCACCATACCCGCTAAGTTTATGATTGCCTTCTGGCTTATAGCCTTGGGCTACGGCGTATTGCTGCTTGCGGCCATACTTTTGGGCCCCGGCATTAAGATGGGCATGCTTTGGCTTATTGCGGCCTACTTCCTATTTACCATGGGCGAATTATGTTTATCTCCCGTCGGACTTTCTATGGTAACAAAACTGTCCCCGCCGAAATTTATTTCCATACTTATGGGTATTTGGTTTGTAGCGACTTCGGCCGCAAACAAACTGGCGGGCTTTTACTCGGGCTTTATTGCAAGCATGACGCTTGATAACTTCTTTACATGGCTTGCTTTGACGCCGCTTGCGGCCTCGGTACTGTTGGCTTTCCTTATAAAGCCGATAAACAAATGGATGCACGGCATAAGGTAATGCCGACTTATTTCTATCCCTCCCTTTGCCCAATGCGCAAAGGGAGGTTTTTTTATATAATAGGTTTATGGAACACACTTTGCAAAAGACTAAACTTTATGACGCCTGCTTAAAAGCGGGCGGCAAGATGGTGGATTTTCACGGCTGGATGCTCCCCGTGCAGTTTGACAGTATTTTGGAAGAGCATAAAGCCGTCAGGGAGTACGCGGGCGTTTTTGACGTTTCCCATATGGGCCAAATTTTTATTGAAGGAAAAGAGGCCTATAAATTCCTTCAAACGGCCTCTACAAATAATTTCAAAAACATACCTTTCAGCGGGGCTTACTCTCATATTCTAAACGACGAGGGCGGTATTATTGACGATATCATAGCCTTCTGCCTCACGCCGACTAAATTTTTGGCCGTCGTAAACAGCGCAACACGCCATAAAGATTACGCGTGGCTTAAACAAAAAGCCCAAGACTTTGACGTTAAAATTACCGACGCATCAGACGACTTTTCTATGCTTGCCCTGCAAGGGCCGGCATCTTTGGACATTCTTGAGAATCTTGACGCCGATATAAAATCCCTGCCGCGCTTTAATATAAAAGAGCATTCTCTTTTCGGTGCGCCGTGCTATATTACGCGCACGGGTTATACCGGCGAAGACGGCGTTGAAATTATGGGCACCCATGAGGCCATAATAAAACTTTACGCCTGGGCTTTGGAAAACGGCTTTAAGCCCTGCGGCCTTGGCGCGCGCGATATTTTGCGCCTTGAGGCCGGATATCTTTTAAGCGGCAGCGATATGGACGAGACAAAAACGCCTTACGAGGCTTCCTGCGGCTGGGTTATAAAACTGAGTAAAGAAGAAAATTTCTTCGGCCGCGCTAAAATGGAGAAACAAAAAGCCGAAGGCGTTAAAATTAAATGGAAGGGAATAAAACTGCTGGGCCCCGGCATTGCAAGGGAAGGCTGCGCCATATATAAGGACGGCAAAGAAATAGGCAGGCTGACAAGCGCAGTTTTCTCCCCTTTATACAAATGCATAGGCGCAGGATATGTGCCCGCCGAAATTGAAGACGGCGCGGCCGTTGAAGTTGAAATCCGCGGGCGCAGAGTGCCCGCGCAGACGGTAAAAATGCCGTTTTATAAAAATGAAAATTTAAGTAAAAAATAAGAGAGGTGTAAAAATGTATCAACAGGAAAATTGTAAATTTGCAAAAACCCACGAGTGGGCTTTTATTGAAGGGGACACAGCCGTCTGCGGCATAAGCGACCACGCCCAGCACGAAATCAGCGATATCGTTTTTGTGGAGCCTCCCAAAATAGGCGCAAAAGTTGAAGCGGGCAAATCCTGCGCGGTAATAGAATCCGTAAAATCCGCCTCCGATTATTACGCCCCTTTAAGCGGCGAAGTTACCGAAGTAAATCAGGCCGCCGTTGAGGACCCTTCTTTATTAAATAAAGCCCCGCACGCCGAAGGCTGGCTATATAAAATAAAATTATCAAACCCAAAAGAGGCGGAAAATCTGCTTTCTTTTGCAGATTATAAAGCGACGCTCTAAAAAATACTTTTCGCTTAAACCCTTGAGCGCCGCTTTAATAATAAGCGCTCAAGGGCAATTTTTAACGAGGTTTCTATGTTTACTTCAAATACAAAAGAAAATACACAGCAGATGTTAAAGGAAATCGGCCTGCCGACCGTAGAAGATTTATTTAAGGATATAGCGCCGGACTTATTTGCAGAAGAATACAACCTGCCCGCTGCTTTAGATGAAGAGCAGCTCTCAAAACATATAAAAGGCCTTGCCGCAAAAAATAAACCCACGCTTAATTTTGCAGGCGCAGGCTGCTACGAACACTTTATCCCCGCGGCCGTAAACGCCATAAGTTCGCGCGGGGAGTTTTTGACCGCCTACACCCCCTATCAGGCCGAGGCCAGCCAAGGTACCCTGCAAGCTATTTACGAGTATCAAAGCTGCATTTGCGCTTTGTTTGACATGGACGTTTCAAACGCCTCCCACTACGACGGGGCGACCGCCCTGGCCGAGGCTTGCTGCGCCGCCGTAAAAATAAAAAATAACAAGAAAGTTTTGCTTAGCGCGGGCCTGAATCCCGATTATAAAAAAGTCCTTAACACTTATTTTGAAAGCGGCGCCGTAACGTTTGAGCAAACGCCCCTTAAAGAAGGCCGCGTTGACATTGAAGCCTTAAAAAAACAGCTTGCCCAGGGCGCAGCCGCTTTTGTTTTAAGCAGCCCCAATTTCTATGGCGCAGTAGAAGACGCAAAAGAAATCTCTGAGGCCGTAAAAAACGCCGGCGCGCTTTTTATTATGAGCGTAAACCCCTTAAGCCTCGGCGCACTTGCAACGCCGGGCTCCTGCGGCGCGGATTTTGCCGTGGCCGAGGGTCAAAGCTTAGGCAATGCCATGAGCTTCGGCGGGCCGACTTTGGGAATATTTACCTGCAAGAAAGAGTACGTACGCTTTGTGCCGGGCAGGCTTTGCGGCATGGCAAAAGACGCAGAGGGCAAACGCGCTTTTGTGCTTACCCTGCAGGCAAGAGAACAGCATATAAGACGAGAGAGGGCTTCTTCTAACATCTGCTCCAATCAGGCCTTATGCGCCCTAAACGCGGCGATATATCTTACGCTTTTAGGCCCTAAAGGAATAAAAGAAATCGCCGACTTAAATATTGAGCGCGCGCACCAGCTTAAAGACGCTCTTTGTGCAATAAAAGGCTGTAAACTTAAATACGACGCGCCTTTCTTTAACGAATTTGTGCTTGAGTGCCCGAAAGCGGCCAAACAAATTATCAAAGCCCTTGCCAAAAAAGGCATAACGGCGGGATATGATTTGGGCCTTGTGTCAAAAGACTTAAAAAACTGCCTTCTTGTCTGCGCGACGGAAACCAAAACCCCGCGGGATATAGAAACTTACGCCGCCGCTTTGGGAGGGATTTTATTATGAACAATTATCCGCATAACTTACTTTCAATAGAAAAATCGGTTAAAGGCCGCCGCGGCGTTAAGCTTACGCCCGCGCAAAAAGAGGCAAACGCCTATCTGCCGCAAAATATGCTGCGCCAAAGCGAGCCAAATTTACCGTCGTTAAGCGAGTTTGACACGGTAAGGCATTTTACAAACCTATCGCGCTTAAATATATCTTTGGACACGCATTTTTACCCGCTGGGCTCCTGCACGATGAAGTACAACCCTAAAGCATACGACGTTTTGTGCAGCCTTGATAATTTTGCAAACCTCCACCCCGCCGCGCCCGAGAGCTGCGCGCAGGGCACTCTTGAAATAATCTATAAAACCGAGCTGCTGCTAAAAGAAATAACGGGCCTAAACGCCTTTACCCTTCAGCCTTCGGCCGGAGCGCACGGGGAATTTACCGGCGCTTTAATTGCCAGAGCCTTCCACAAACATAACAAAGATAAATCGCGCATCGAAATTATCGTGCCAGACACCGCCCACGGCACTAACCCCGCAACGGCAAATATGGCCGGCTGCCAAGTTGTTAACATTAAATCTGGCCCAGACGGCAGGGTGGACTTAAAAGAACTAAAGGCCGCGCTAAACCAAAAAACGGCCCTTGTTATGCTTACGCTGCCAAACACCGTAGGCCTTTTTGAAAAAGACATAAAAGAAATTGCCTGCATGGTCCACTCAAACGGCAGCCTTTTATATATGGACGGCGCAAATTTTAACGCGCTTATAGGTCTTGTAAAACCCTCCGATATGGGCGTTGATATCATGCATATAAACCTGCATAAGACGCTTGCCACCCCGCACGGCGGCGGCGGGCCCGGGGCCGGAGCTGTCGGCGTCACAAAAGGCCTTGAGGTCTTTTTGCCATCCCCGCGCATAGTTTTTGACGGCAAAAAATACGGTTTTGCCAAGCAAAACAAGCTGAGCATAGGCAAAGTAAAAACTTTCTACGGCAATATTGCAATTATCATAAGAGCCTACGCCTATTTAAGACAGTTTGACGCAGCAACGCTTAAAACGATAAGCCAAAATGCCGTCTTAAACGCAAACTATGCAAGAGTTAAACTCAAAAATATGTTCCCCGCTTTCTTTGACGCCGTCTGTATGCACGAGTGTGTTTTGACAATAAATAAAGAAAAAATGGCGGGTGTAAAAACTTTGGACATCGCAAAATGCCTGCTTGATTTGGGCTTTCACGCGCCGACTATATACTTCCCTCTTATTGTGCCGGAGGCTATGATGATTGAGCCTACCGAGACGGAAAATAAAGAAAGCATTGACTCTTTTGTAGACGCTATGGAAAAAATCTACGCCCAAGCGCTTACAAATCCAAACGAACTGCATAATGCGCCGCAGCATACTCCCGTCAAAAGAATTGACGAGGTAAGCGCGGCGAGGGAGCCAAACTTAAGATGGTAAAGTTAAATTTCCTGCGCACACCCCCCTTAGACGTCTATACTCAGATGGCGGCTGATGAAATTTTAGTCGCCGAAACAAAATCCACTGGGGAAGCTTACGCAAGGATATTTAACTGGGGAGAAGCGGCGCAGATAAAAGCACCCTGCGCCACATTTGGCTACGCGCAGTATGAAAGTTTGGTAAAAAAACAGTTGGACGCCCAAGGCATAAAAACTTATACGCGCCGCCCTACGGGCGGCGGCATAGTGGTGCATAATGATGATTTGACTTTTTCTTTGGTATTTCCCTCTCCAAAGAATTTCAAAGCGCCCGCGCTTTACGCGGGCCTGCACCGCGCAATAAAAGAAGAGCTTATAAAAAAAGGCTTTAAGCCTTCTGTCTACGCAGATAAAAGCGATTACCGCCCCGCCGCAGGCGGCAAAGCAAGCGGCTGTTTTGCAAATCCCGTAACAGACGACCTTTTGGACGAAAACGGCGCAAAAGTCTTAGGCGGGGCATTGCGCAAATTTGCCGACGCAGTTTTATATCAGGGCAGCCTGCAGCTTAAAGGCGCGCGCCGAAGCGAAATTTGCGCCGCGGCCGTAAAAAACGCCTGCGTAAACTTTTTTGAAACAGATTTGGTTGTTGAAAAAGCGGCGCAAACCCCCCTGCTATATAACGCTTACGCTTTGGCCGCAAAGCAATATAAGCAGGCTTCTTGGATAAAAAAATTTTGACGGAGGACGCTTGCTCCGTCCCAGAGTTTTATGAAAAGGGTTCTTAAATTTATAATAGGCGTTTTTTTGCTGCCCGCGGCGTTCTTTACGCTGCTGGCTTTTGTTGACGCCTCGGTCTATCTTATAAAAGGGTATCAGACCACCCTTTATTTTCTGCTTGGCGTAATTTTATATCTGGCGATGCATTTTTATGTTTATGATTTTTCGCGCGTTTACGTAATAGCGCACGAAATTATGCACGCTTTTGCCGCTATGCTTTGCGGGTACAGGGTAAGCTCTCTTAACATAAACGAAGAAAGCGGGAACGTAAAAGTTTCCAATGTAAACACTTTTGTGCTTTTGGCCCCCTATATTATACCCGTGCAGGCTTTAATGCTTTCCCTTATATACTTCTGCCTGCTTTATCTTTGGCCGCCCGTGGAACTTTACCGCAATATCTTTTTGGCCACCTTCGGCTTTTTTATAACGCTTCACTTTGTGCATACCTATAAAGCTTTAAGCGAAGTCCAGCAGAGCGATCTAAAAATGGCAGGCGGCAATATTTTTTCTCTGCCGTTAATCGTGGTTTTTAATATAATAATTACCATAGCGCTTTTGGAGCTCTACTTCCCCGATTTGATACCGGCCGGCTCTTTAGCCAAAAAAGTGCTTACAAATACTTTGGATTTTTGGGGCTCCGCCTTAAAATATCTTTGGCAGGCTGCGGTAAGGGCGGCTAAATTATGATTTTTTATAAGATAAAAAAATATACGGCTAAAACAATTAAATTTTGTTTTAGAAATATCGTAAGGCTGCTTTTTTTTGCCGCCGTTGCCTTGGCGCTTTTAATGACCGCGGCGTGGTTTGCCGCAGTTAAATATTTTAATGCGGAGCTTCTTGCGGGCTCTTTAGCCGACACTTTGCAGAAGAGTTTGGGCCGCCCCGTGCTTATAGAGAGTTTTAAGCTTACCTCCCTTAACACGCTTGAAATTAAAAACCTTAAAATAGTTGACACAACGGCGCAGGATTACAGGGATTTGCTTTCGGTGCACTCCGTCCTTTTGAAATGCGATTTGCAGGCTTTGCTTAAAAAACAAATTATCATAAGAGAGATTATTTTAGATAAACCGATAATAAACATAGTCAAAGCGGCAGACGGCTCGCTTAACATACCTGACATAAAAACAAATTCCCGCCAAAGCGCCGAGGGCCAAAGCTTTGAGTTTATTTCGCAAAGCGGGCGCGAGACGCAAATACTCGTGCAGGACTGGACGCTGCGCGACGGCCGCATCAGCTTTCGCGACGCAGATAAAGACATTTTGCGTTTTCTAAACAGTCTCTCTGTGCATTTTTATAATCTTAAGTTTAACGCTCTTTCCAATTTCACGGCGCAGTTCCTCTTAACAAACAGAAATAAAGATAAAATAATTGAGAGCGACGTCCTTATACACGGCGCGCTTAATCCCGCGGGCTTTAATCCCGCGCTTATGCAGCTTAAAAATACGGAGTTTGAGTTCGGCGGATTTAAGAGCCCGCTTACCGCCGTAGCCGATATTGAGGATTTTACCGCCCCCTCCGTCAAATTAGATATCCTGCTTCCGCCTTTTACATCAAAAGACTGGGGATTTCTTATCTCAAGCCCGACTACCTTAAACCTGCCCGAAACTGAAATCAATATCAAGGCAAAGATACAAAAAGGCTATAAGCGCGCCGATATAGAAAGCCTGCGCGCAGCGACAAAAGACATTACGCTAAACGCAAAAGGCTTTGTCTCGCTTGAAGAGGGCCTAAACGCAAAAGCCGATTTTTTTGCAGACGAGTTTTATGTGCAAAACGCAGATTACTTTGGTATTCTTAAGCCCTACTCCGTAACGGGAAAAATAAAGGCGCAGGGCGCGCTTAGTTTTGAAAATAACAAACTATCTTTCCCCTCTTTTAGCGCGGTTTCAAATGACCTCAGCTGGAAAATAAGCAATTTTACAATTGAAAACACCGACGCCGTCTTCAAAGCAAGCGATAATTTTGATTATATGACGGCAGATATCTCAGACGGCGTCTTTAACGTAGGCCGCCAGAAAGTAAGCAAAATTACGGGCACTACGACTTTAGAATATTCCAAACAAAACTTCTACGCCATCTTAAAAGACGCGCAGTTTAACGAAAGGAAAATAAGGATGAGCGTCTCTATCTCAAAAGTGCGCCAAGCAGCCCTGCGCAAAATACGCGCTTTGATTTACCTTGATTTATTTAATCCTATTGAAATCTTTCATACTACCGAGGATTTTGTTGACGCCCTTGCCAAAAATAAAACTTCGCACATCCCCGAAGAAGGCTCCCTTGCGTGGCTGCATACTTTCAAAAAAGGGCTGCCTTCCTTTATGCCCAATTTCAGCGGGTTTGTTTATGCAGATAAATTTGAGTCTCCCATAATCTCGGGCCAAAAATTTAACGCCGAGTTTAATTTGGAGAGCCTGCTGCCCTCTATGTCCGAACTCAGCGGCACTATCGTTGCGCGGCTTGAAGATGGTATAATTTACAAGTTGCAGGAAGCGGCCGAAAAACAAAAAGCCCTGGGGGTGGCCTTCCAGCCTTTTGTTATTATGAGCAAGATGGAGAGGGCGGGTTCTTTCAAAATGGGGCAGATATTAAAAGACACACCGTTTGAAATTATGACGGTATCGGCCGCTTTTAATAAAGGCAAGATGAATATAAATAATTTCTACGTTGACGGCGGCGTAATTGCCGCAACGATAGAGGGCAAAGTAAACTGGGATAAAGAAGATCTTGACCTTGATATAGTAACGATGTTCAAAAATACGTCCAAGAGGGGGGCCCTGTCTGAGAACCTGACGGACGAAAGCGGCGAGCCCGCTTTGGCCTTCGGCGCAAAGGGCGCGATGATAAACCCCTCTATTGAAATGAAGAGCCCCAAAAAAACGGGCACAAAAATTACCACCGCGCGGCAAAAAGGCGTCAAGACGGACTTCAGCGCGGGACAGGACTTTATCAAGGATATGCAAGGGAGATAGATTATGTTAAAAAAACCGAAGATAAACATAATAAGCCTCTTGGGGGAATACGAGGCTTTGCAGGACGGGCATTTTGAGCTGCCCTGCGGCCTGCATATTCAAAGCTATGTGGACACAGCCGCGCTTATGCAATACCCGTCCATAGCCGCAAAAATAGGGGAGAGCCTGGCCGAATTGTTTGATAAAAAAGTGGACGTCGTATTTTCGCCAACAGCCGAAAATTCCATAATAGCCCAGGAAGTCGCCCGCGTCAAAAAAGCGCGCGCCGTATTTGCTACTGACGATAACGGCCTTATGAAATTAAAAGGCTCCATGACAATAAAAGAAGGCGAAAAAGTTTTAATAGTAGATAACGTAACAATGACGGGGAAAAAAGTGCAGGAGGCCTGTGCCCTTGTAACAATGCTTAAAGCGCAGGCTGTGGGCATTGCGGTTATTGTGGACCGCTCGCAGGAAGGCGCCTGCGATAATGTGCCGCTGCGCGCTTTGCTTACCTATCCTCTTGATACTTATAGCGAGGAAAATTGCCCCATGTGCGCGGCAAATATCCCTTTAGTTAAAAAAGGAGAAAATAAATGATAGACGTAAAACTCAGGGCCAAAGAAGAACATCGTATAAATAAAGGACATTACTGGATTTTTTCAAACGAGCTTGATAAAGTTGACACCTCCGTAAAAGCCGGCAGCATGGTGCGCGTTTTGGACTACCAAAATAAAATTCTGGGTATAGGCACTTTTAATCCGCACAGCTTAATTGCCGTAAGACTGCTGACAAAAGGCAAAGATTACCTTGAGGATGATTTTATTTTTGAAAGGCTGGACGCCGCTTACAGCTACCGCAAACAGTTTAATATCCGCCGCGCGGGGCGTATGTGCTACGGCGACAGCGACGGTTTAAGCGGCCTTGTTATTGACCGCTACGGCGATTACCTTGTAATTGATATCCTTACCGCCGGTATGGAAATGTTAAAGCAGGATATTTTGGACGCGGCGCAGAAAATCTTTAAGCCAAAAGGCATTCTGCTGAGAAATGATTCCCCCTTCCGTACGCTTGAAGGCCTTTCAAACGAACCGCAAATAATAGGCAAAGTGCCCGAAGAGGCCGAAATAGAAGAAAATAAAGTTAAATTTACGGTCCCCCTTCAAGGCGGGCAAAAAACGGGGTTTTATTTTGACCAACGCGATAACAGGGCTTTCCTAAAACCTTATTTCAAAGATAAAATCGTGCTGGACCTTTACGCCTATATGGGCGCTTTCGGCATTAACGCCGCTTTAAGCGGGGCCGCGGCCGTTTGGGGTGTAGACAGCTCCGCACAGGCCGTTGAATACGCCAATAAAAACGCCGAACTTAACGGCGTAAAAGATATCTGCGAGTATAGAAAAGACGACGCGGAACGCCTTTTGAGCGCGCTTAAAAAAGGCGAGCTGCCCTCCCGTCCCGATTTTATTTTGCTGGACCCGCCTTCCTTCGTCAAGAACAGAAAGAGCCTGCCGCAGGCCGTAAGCCTTTACGTCAAGCTTAACCGCATGGCGCTGGAAGGCTTGGAAAGCGGTTCTATGCTTGCGACTTCAACTTGTTCCCACCATATAACAAGGGAGCTTTTTGCCGATATCCTAAGGCAGGCCGCCGCAAAAGCCGGCAAACGCGTAACTCTGGTATCTTTAAGAGGGCAGGCTAAAGACCACCCGATACTGCTTGGCATGCCGGAAACCGAATACCTGCATTTTGCGCTGCTTTACGTGCATTAAGCAAATTGTTTTATGCTAAATAAACCCCGCTTTACGCGGGGTTTATTTATCTGCGAGCGTCATATTTTGTATAATAGAAAAGTAATTTATACGGGCTGGTGGCGGAATTGGTAGACGCGACAGACTTAAAATCTGTTGATAGCAATATCGTGGGGGTTCGAGTCCCCCCCTGCCCATGAAATATTGTTTTTTGACCTCTTTCTTTGGAGGGCTTATGTTGCAGGATTTTAAGCGCAGTTTGGGCGAAGTATTTTCTTGGATAGGGACAGTCCTTCCCATAGGCAGGAAAACCGCCGTTAAAATTTTTTTGCTTGCGGTTCTTCTTTTGGGTTTTTACTTTTATCAAGGCTTTTTTATTGAGGTGTTCCTTGCCGCAGTCTACTTTCTGCTGGCCTTTTTTATCTTATTTTTCTTTAGAGATCCGCTAAGAAAAGCCGAGTTTGCGCAGGACGAAATTGCCTGCCCCGCAGACGGCAAAATCCTATCCATTAAAACGGAAGATAACCCCGATATAATCGTAATAAGAATATTTTTGACCGTCTTTAACGTGCATGTCCAGCGCGCGCCGATAAGCGGTTTTGTGGAAGAAGTCAAATACACAAAAGGCCATTTCTTCTTTGCCAATAATCCTCAGGCTGATAAAAACGAACGCAATCTGATAACAATTAAAGACGGAGACAAAACCGTTGCCTTTGAACAGATAACGGGCGCTATTGCCCGCAGAATTGAATGCTGGGTTACAAAAGACGATCCGCTTAAAGCAGGGCAGAAAGCGGGGCTGATTTACTTCGGCTCGCAGGTGGCCCTGTATCTTCCCAAAGACAGAGTCAGAATAACCGTAAAAGAAGGCCAAAATGTGCAAGGCGCTTTAACCGTAATCGGCCTTTGGAAATAGGAGCTTTTTATGGATTTACAAAAAATAAAATACGCGGGGCTTATCACCATTCCCTCGCTGTTTACCGTGGGCAATATATGTTGCGGGTTTTTTTCTATTTTATCTTCTTTCGGAGGATACTACTCGCGCGCGGGCTGGTTGGTGTTTGCCGCTATGGTGCTGGACGCTTTTGACGGCAGGGTGGCAAGGCTTCTGCACGCAGAATCCCCTTTCGGGGTGGAAATGGACTCTCTGGCGGACTTAATTTCCTTTTGCGCCGCGCCGGCAATTCTAATTTATTTTATCGCGCTTGAAGATACTCCTTTTGGCGCGGCTATTGCCTTTATGTTCCTGCTTTTTGGCGCAATAAGGCTGGCCCGATTTAATGTTTTGGCGCAGGAAAAT
>CAZNCX010000006.1:28730-29859 GCA_964571655.1 uncultured Elusimicrobium sp.
ACGCCGGCCGCCGCGGCCGTATTGGCCTCTTTTGCCATTTCTTACGATATCTTTGCGCTGGACGCAAGCGGCAGGATGTCGCCCCTGATGTCGGCCTACTTGCCCTATATTTACAGCATAATCGCCTTCATAACGGTAACCCTGGCCTTGCTTATGGTTTCGGGCATTCCTTACGCAGCTTTTAAGGGCGGCGCGGGCAATACCAAAAAGAAAATTACGCTTACAAAACTTGTTTTTATAGTGGTGATGCTGGCCCTCTTCGTCAAATATCCGCAGGATATAGTGTTTATAGTCTTTGGCATTTACGCGCTGATGGGCATTGTGATGTTCTTCTTCCGCGCGTTTAAGCGTCTGGAAGAAAAAAACAGTTGCAATTAAAGTTTTTAGACGGCATTTAAGCGGATTTAGGCGGATTTTGTCCCGCCGAAGCGGCGTTTGCGGCGGGCGTATTCTTCAACGGCAAGCGTAAATTCTTTCTCTCTGAAATCGGGCCACAGAACGGGCGTAAAATAAAACTCGCTGTAGGCACACTGCCATAAAAGGAAATTGGAAAGGCGCTGTTCGCCGGAAGTTCTTATAATTAAGTCGGGCTCGGGGATATCGGCGTAGAGGGAGCGGGAAATATCTTTTTCGCTTACTTTGCGCTTTTTGTCCGCAAGAAGTTTATTTACCGCGTCGCATATCTCCTGCCTGCCGCCGTAGTTTAAGGCCAGATTTACGGTTAATTTTTTAGCGTTTTTAGTAAGCATAATTATTTTTTCAAGCCTTGCCAAAACATCTTTGGGAAGGCCTTTTTTACGTCCGCTGAAAATTACTTTTACGCCTTCGTATTTGGAAGTTGAAAAATCGTCAATAGTCTTTTTAAGCAGGCTCATAAGACCAAATATTTCTGCTTTCGGGCGGGCCCAGTTTTCGGTTGAAAACGCATAAAGCGTGAGATACCTGACGCCCGCGGCCTTTGCCGCGTTTACAACGGCCTCAACGCTTTTTGCGCCCTCTTCATGGCCTTTGCCGCGCGGCAGTTTGCGAAGGGCGGCCCAACGGCCGTTGCCGTCCATGATAATTGCGATATGAGCGGGAATTTTCATACTTATATTATAACATTAACAACGTTTTAGTATTAACAACA
>CAZNCX010000007.1:0-28988 GCA_964571655.1 uncultured Elusimicrobium sp.
GGCCTGCGTGGCAACAGGCATAAAAACAGGTGTTTCTATTACGCCGTGTTTGGTGTAGAGGATACCCGTGCGCGCGTTTGTCTTTGAATCACGCGCCGTTACCCTGAAAGGCGAAACTATTTTTACGTCGTCAAGATTTAAGTTTTTTTGCGTTGTCATAAAATTAACATTGCGTCCCCGAAAGAATAAAAGCGGTACTTATTTTCTACCGCAAGGCCGTAGGCTCGGTAAATAAAATCTTCCCCCGCAAGCGCGCTTACCATACACAGAGGCGTTGAGTGCGGGAAGTGGAAATTTGTAATAAGCGCGTCTAAGGCCTTAAACTTATAGCCTTCGTAAATAAAAATATCGGCCCATTTTTGGCCGCTTTGCATAGTCCCCTCAGGCAGGGCAAAGCTTTCCACCGTGCGCGCGCTTGTTGTGCCTACGCAAATTACGCGGCCTTTGCGCGCTTTTGTCTTGTTTATAATATCGGCCGTTTCCTGCGGCATTTGGGCAAGCTCGGGCAGCATTTTATGTTTTTGCGGCTCGGTGCGAAGCGGCTTAAAAGTGCCCCAGCCGACGTGTAAAGTAACGTAGGCTATATTTACGCCATTTTCTTTAAGCTTTTGCAAAAGCTGCGAGGTAAAATGGAAACCCGCCGTCGGCGCGGCTATGGAGCCGTCGTATTTTGCATAAACGGTTTGATACTTTTCCCTATCGCTTTCAATGGCCTTGGGAAGGCCGCCGCGGGCGCGCGCTTTTTCTATATAAACGGGAAGAGGCATATGCCCGTATTTTTGCGCGTAGGGCAAAATATCCTTCATATTAAAAGCTATTACGCCTTCGCCCTCTTTTGTGGCGGACTCTAAGACGCCCTCAAGCCCCTCTTCAAAAATTATGCGCGCGCCCGCCTTAAACTGCCTCAGCAGCACGGCCCAGCGGCTTTTATCTTCAAGGGGGCGCACAAGTAAAATCTCTGTCTTGCCGCCGGTTTCTTTTTTGGCAAACAGTTTGGCGGGAAATACCTTGGAGTTGTTTATTACAAGCGTGTCGCCCGCTTTAAGGTATTGCGGCAAATCGCGAAATATTTTATGCTCAACGCTTTTTTGCGCGCGGTTTAAGATCATAAGACGGCTTGAGTCGCGCGGTTCGGCGGGATTTTTTGCTATTAAATCATCAACGTTAAATTTTTCAAATCTTTCAAAGGCCATATTAAATTTTCCCCAGTTTTGACGACGGATAATAATACTTCAAAATCTTTTTGTAGTTTTTGCCTCTGCGCGCCATTTCCTTTGCGCCCTCCTGACATAGGCCCGCGCCGTGACCAAAACCTTTGCCCTCAAAATAAAGCCCTTTAATTTTGGTTATCTTGCAGCTCTTAAATTTATTTGCGCCGATATAAAGCCTAAACTCCTCACACGCAATTTCTTTCTTTTCTTTGTTTGTAATAAAAATCAAAGTGTCGGCGCGGCCGCTTTTAAGTTTTTTGCCTGTCTTTATTTTTTTAAGTTTACCTTTAACTTTTTTTGACGCCAAAAAATTATTTACCGCGCTTTGGCTTAAGCTTAAAGACCAGTTTGCGTTTGCCCCCTCTTTATCATATTTGCAGCTTACGCCGCGCAGGGGTTTAATCTCACTTTTGAGCCACGGCAAAGCGTCCGTGCCGCCGCCGCAGTTGGAATGATAATAGGTATAAAAAATCTCCCCTTTATAGCGCAGCACTTGATTTTTTGTTTCTTCAACGGCTTTTGCAATATTTGCAAAATTATTTACGCTTCCCTTATAGACTTGGCTTCTGGTATCGCCGTATAAGTCAAAGGGGACGCTCTTTTTTTGCTCCAGAGTCTTAAGCGTGTAAGTGCGCGCGGACACCGCCTGCGCTTTAAGCGCTTCAAGAGGCCAGGACGGGCTCATCTCATAGGGTAAAACGCCTTTAAGATATTCTTCCAAATCGGCGCGTTCTATAATGTCAACGCCGCCTTTGCCACAGTAAATTACAAGCGGCCCGCGGTATTTATTGCCGTTAAAAGTAAAAAAACCGTCTTTGTCGGAAAGGACAACTTCGGCCTTGGAAATATTTTTTATGCTGCCGATTTTGGAAGGGCTTACTTCAAAAACGCCGCCCTTTTTGGCTTTATATTTTTTATTGCTCTCAAGATTTACTATCTTAAAAGGGCCGCTTGCTTTTAGGGCGGCGTTTGGCGCGCCTTGGGCCAGCAGCACTTTAACTTCGCGGGCGTTTAAGACGCAGACAAACAAAATAAATAAGAACGCCGAAAATATCTTTTTCATCTTAAAAATCAGAAGAGCCCGTTTGGATTTTTATGTCCCAGATGCGCGTAGGCCTTAGGCGTTGCAACGCGCCCGCGCGGCGTTCGCGTAATAAAACCGGCTTTAATAAGATAAGGCTCTATGACATCTGTAAGGGTATCTGTTTCCTGCGAAACGGCTATGGCCAGATTTTCCATACCCACGGGGCCTCCGCCAAATTTTTCAATAAGGGCGGCAAGTATTTTTTTATCCACGCTGTCCAAACCCTCTTTATCAATATCAAGAGCTTCCATGGCCGTAACGGCAATTTCTGCCGTAATTACGCCGTTGCCTTTTACCTGCGCAAAATCGCGCACGCGCTTTAACAAGCGGTTTGCAATGCGCGGCGTGCCGCGGGAACGTTTTGCAATCTCGTCAAGACCTTTGCTCTCTGCGGCTATGTTTAAGAGGCGCGCGCTGCGCGCCAAGATATCGCAAATTTCCTTTATCTCATAGAAACCTAAATTAAAAACTATGCCAAAGCGATCCCGCAGAGGCCCCGTCAAAAGGCCAGAGCGCGTTGTGGCCCCCACTAAAGTAAAGCGCGGCACGGGCAGCTTAAAAGTGGTGGAACCCGCACCTTTGCCGGTATTTATAAAAAAAGTAAAATCTTCCATAGCCGGATAAAGGGATTCCTCAACAGCAGGATTCAGACGGTGGATTTCGTCAATAAACAAGATATCGCCTTCGCCGAGTTCGGTGGTAAGCATAGCCGCCAAATCGCCCGGGCGTGCTAAAACGGGGCCGCTTGTTACCTTTATATTTACGCCCATCTCGCGCGCCAATATATTGGAAAGCGTCGTCTTGCCCAAACCGGGCGGGGAGTAAAAAAGGCAGTGGTCCAAGGCTTCTTTTCGGTTTTTGGCGGCTTCAATAAAAACTTTTAGATTTTCTTTTATCTTATCCTGCCCGACAAATTCCGCCAAAGTGGCGGGGCGCAAAGCGTGTTCCGCGGAGGAAGTTTTTTCCTCGTAAGTGGCTTCTACTTTAAGGTAATCGTTATATTCGCTCATTTGCCAAGCACCCTTAAGGCGGCTTTAATATTTTCTTCTGCGGTTTTGCCCAAAACGCCTTCCTTTGATAAAATTTCCATGGCTTTTCTGACCTCGTTTGCGCTGTAGCCTAAAGCGCTGAGCGCGGCGTAAACCTCTCCTGAGGCGGCAAAATCGGCCGTTTTTATCTTAACTTCGCCTTGCACGGTAATACTGTCCATTTTCTCTTTAAGACTGTCAATAATTTTTTGCGCCGTCTTTGCCGTAAAGCCGAAAATGCCCGTTAAAATCTTTGCGTCCCTGTTTATGACCGAGCGGTGAAAATCAGCCGGACTTCTCAGGGCTTTTGCCAAAAACTCCAAAGCTTTCTTTGCGCCTGTATTGGGTATGTTTTCCTTAAAAAGCAAGAATAGCGCCCTGTCTTCCTTAGTCAAAAAGCCGTAAAGCGTTGTGCCGTCGTAAGGAGACAGGCTTTCCATGATATAAAGTTCGCTTTGGGAGCCTTCCTCCAAGGAGGCAAGGGACGGCGCGGCCATATTAACCTCGTAGCCCACGCCGGAAACTACCAGCGTCAAAGAAGCCTCTTTTATGTCTAATACCTGGCCTTTAAGATAGGATATCATAGTTCTATTTTACTTTATTTTTAAGTTGCGGATTTTTAATTTGGCCGCCTGCTCTTTTTTGGCCTCTTTTATTTTATCAAGAAATTTTTGCTGCGCAGACATCTGCAAAGTAAACGGCGCGGTCTTAAGATGGCAAAGGGCTATGGCGGCAGCGTCGGCCACGTCGTCTGGGGAAAGCACTTCTTTTAACTTAAAAACAAGCTGCGTCATGCGCTGCATCTGCTTTTTATCTGCCGCGCCGCTGCCGCATAAAGTTATCTTAACGCGCTTTGGCAGGTAGGAAGAAACCTCCAGCCCGCACTGCTCAAGGGCAAGCAAAATAACGCCGCGCGTTTGTATGGTGTGCGAAACGGAATAGGCGCGCTTTAGAAAAAACATCTCTTCCATAGCCGCGCTCTGCGGCGCAAAAATATTTGCCACCTGTTTTATTTCATCGTAGATACGGCTTAAACGTTTTTGCAAAGGCAGGGTTGCATCGGTATGGATAAGGCCGCAGGCGCATAAAACAAAACCGGCCGTTCCGTTATGCTCCGCAACGGCCCAGCCGGTTCTGTCCAAACCCGGATCTATGCCCAAAACCCTGCCCAAATTATTTGTCTTCAATTTTCTCCAGCACTTCGTCGGGTATCGTGTGGTTGGTAAATACGTTTTTGGTGTCGTCATGGTCGTCAAGCGCTTCTATCATACGCAAGATTTTACCCGCCGTTTCAACATCGGTTATGGCAACTTCGTTTGCCGCGCTCATGCTTATTTCCGCGCTCAGCGGCTTTATGCCTTTGGCTTCAAGCGCGGCTTTAACTGTATCAAGATTTTCGGGCGCGGTATAAATTTCGTAGCCTTCTTCATCGGTTTTAATATCGTCTGCGCCGGCTTCAAGGGCGATGTTCATCAAATCTTCTTCGGTAGCGGCTTCTTTATCAATCAAAATAAGACCTTTCTTTGAGAACATATAAGATACGCAGCCCGTTGTGCCTATGCTGCCGCCTTTATCGGAAAATATTTTGCGTATTTCGGCAAAAGTGCGGTTTTTATTGTCGGTAGTGCACTCCACTATAACAGCAACTGAGCCCGGGCCGTAGCCTTCGTAAGTAATCTCTTCGTAAATAGTCCCAGGAAGCTGGCCCGTGCCTTTCATAATAGCGCGCTTAACATTATCTGCCGGCATGTTGGCGGCCTTGCCGTCTTCAACGGCTTTCCTCAGGCGGGCGTTGCTCGCCAAATCTCCGCCGCCCATTTTGGCGGCAATGGTAATTTCCCTGATAAGCCTTGTGAAAATTTTGCCCTTCTTTGCGTCAACTAAGGCTTTTTTGTGTTTTATGCCTGCCCAATGCGAATGTCCGCCCATAATAAATCTCCTTGTTCTATAACCTGTAAAAAACGCTTACGGCTGTATTATGCCTTTTTCATTCTAGCAAATTTGGTAAAATATATGAAGAAGGGATAAAACCCCTTGAGCTAAACCGGTTTTTCTTTAAGTCTCGTTCGTCTAGCGGTCCAGGACGCTGCCCTCTCAAGGCAGAGATCACGGGTTCAAATCCCGTACGAGACGTTTTTTTATCGCAAAAATCTGCGCAGCGGGAAAACCGCAGAAAACGGCAAAAACCGCCTTAAAGAAAAATGCTAAAATTTAATGAATTAAAAGTTTCTCTTCATCATAATTTATAACTTACGGAGTGTCTTTTTATGGATATAGGTATCGTCGGTCTTCCTAACGTAGGCAAATCCACTTTATTTAACGCGCTTACAAACGCGGGGGCGCAGGCCTCAAATTACCCTTTTACCACAATTGAGCCTAACGTAGGAGTAGTCCCCATTCCAGATAAACGGCTTGAGGATTTATTTGCCCTCTTTAACCCGCCCAAAAAAACTGCCGCTTTCATACGCTTTGTTGATATAGCAGGCATAGTAAAAGGCGCAAGCAAAGGCGAAGGTTTGGGCAATAAATTTCTTGCAAACATACGCGAGGTGGACGCAATTATACACGTAGTGCGCCTGTTTGAGGATGAAAATATCGCCCACGTAAGCGGCAGCGTAGACCCGCTGCGCGACATTGAAATTATTGAGACCGAGCTTATGCTGGCCGACTTAGAAAGCGTTGAAAAAATGCTGCCCAAACAGGAAAGCAACGCAAAAAGCGGCAATAAAGAAGCCGTAGCTAAGCTGGAGACGCTGCGCCGTCTGCAGGAATGCCTTGCCCAAGGCAGGGCCGCAAGCAGTTTGGGCCTTAGCGAAGAAGAGAAAAAAGATTTGCAGCTTTTAACCTTAAAGCCTATGCTTTACGTGGGCAATAATTCCGAAAAACCAAATAAGGAAAACGCCCTGAAACTTAAAGAGCACGCCCAAAAAGAAAATGCGGGGTTTGTGGAGCTTTGCGTTAAATTTGAAGCCGAAATCGCCGAGCTTAACGAGGAAGAAAAAAAGCTGTTTTTAGCCGAAGCCGGCAGCCAGTACACCGGACTTGAAAAAATTGTCCGCGCGGGCATGGATTTGCTTAAGATGTGCACATTTTTTACCGCAGGCTCCGATATTGAAGTAAGAAGCTGGCTTATACCCGTGGGCTGCCCCGCGCCGCAGGCCGCGGGCAAAATCCACAGCGATATAGAACGCGGATTTATCTGCGCGGAAGTTTACGGCGTTGAAGATATCCTTGAACATAAAAGCGAGAAGGCCTTAAAAGAAAAAGGCCTCATAAGACAGGAAGGGCGCGACTATATCATAAAAGACGGCGATGTCTGCTTATTTAGGTTTAACGTCTGATGGAAGAAGAACTTTGCAAACACTTCGGCGTCTGCGGCGGATGCGCTTATCAGGGCGCGGGCATCCTTGCGCAGGCAAAACAAAAAGCCGCAGAGGCGGCAAAACTTTTGCAGCCTTTTTACGACACGCCTATACCGCTGACTCCAGCGCCGCAGACAAAATATTTCAGAAATAAAATAGAATTAAGCTTTTGCCGTCAGACGCTTTGGACGCAGCCTTTTGGCAAGAAAAAAGTCCTCCGCGATAAAACAAAACCTCTGGAGTTTGAAAGTGTTTTGGGATTTCGCTTCAAAGGCCGATGGGACCGCTGCATAAACCTTGAGGAATGCATGTTGTTTGACGAAAAACTGCCCTCTTTCTGCGCGGCCGCGCGGCAATGGGCCGCGCAAAACGGCCTTGCTTATTACGACGCAAGAAAACATACGGGCGCGCTGAGAAATATCATTTTACGCAAAAGCTCAAATACGGGACAAGGCCTCATAGTCCTTATAAGCGCAGAGCCGCAAAGCGCGCAAAACGCGCAAAGCTTTGTTGAAGCGGCGCAGCAAATTTACCCCGATTTTAGCGTATTTTACGCCCTAAACGACGGCGCAAGCGACGGCGCGCCCCTTAAAAACCTTAAGCTGCTTGAAGGCAAAGAGTTTATGGAAGAAACGCTTTTTATTGAAGGCAGAAAAATAATCTTTGAGCTTGCGCCGCAGTCTTTCTTTCAGACAAATACGGCCGCGGCAAACCTTATGTATGAAGCCGTGCGCGCGGCCGTAAAAAAACTTGCGCCGCAGACTATGTATGATTTATACGGCGGGGCAGGCGCATTTAGCCTTGTCTGCGCGGACCTGCTTAAAAAAAGCCTCTGCGTTGAAAGCGTGCAAAGCGCCGTCTTAAACGGCGCGCAAAATGCTTTAAGAAACAATGCCGCAAATATACAGTTTTTTTGCGAAACTACGGAAGATTTTTTGGCTAAAAATAAATTAAGCGCACATAAAACTTTAGTTCTTTTGGACCCGCCCAGAAGCGGCGTTGCGCCCAAAGCTTTGGAGGCTTTGCTTAAAAGCGGCGCGCCAAATATTTTTTATGTCTCGTGCAACCCAGTAACTTTGGCGCAAAATATGCAAATCTTGGCACAAAAATATAAAATTACTTCTGCGCAATGTTTTGATTTTTTCCCTTATACGCACCATATTGAAACTTTTATCCAAATGGAACTTAAATGACGACAGACACCCTTTCAACATTAAACCCTAAACAAAGAGAAGCCGTTGAATATAACGGCGGGCCCTGCCTTATAGTAGCCGGCGCTGGAACGGGCAAAACAAGAACTTTAACGTGTAAGATAGCATACCTTATAGAGCGGGGGTTTGCCCCCGCGCGCATACTTGCCGTAACGTTTACAAATAAAGCCTCAAGAGAAATGCGAGAGCGCGTGGACGCACTTGTAAAAGGGCGGGCGGCTTATGTTTGGATACACACTTTCCACAGTTTTGCAGTCCGCCTGCTGCGCCAAAACGCCGAGGCTGCAAAACTTGATAAAAATTTTGTAATTTATGACGAAAACGAACAGAAAAAAATAATAAATCTTATTCTTGAGGAAGCCGGATTAAAAGAAGCAAAAAAAGAGGCTAACTATTTTCTAACCGTAATCTCGCGCGCAAAAGACGATATGCTTGGCCCCAAAGAATTTATGGAGCGCGCTTTGGCTACAGGTATATCAAAGCAGGTGCAGGCGGCTGAAATTTACGTCAAATATCAGCGCAAGCTTGAAGCGGCCGGCGCGCTTGACTTTGGCGATTTACTGATGAAAGCGGTGGGGCTGCTGTTAAATAACGAAGAAATCCGCTCCTACTACCAGCAATATTTCCAGTATATTTTAGTGGACGAGTATCAGGACACAAACCGCACGCAGTATATCCTTATAAAAACCCTTGCGGCCGCACACAGAAATTTATGCGTCGTCGGCGATCCGGACCAGTCCATTTACTCTTGGCGCGGGGCAAATATAAGGAATATTCTGGACTTTGAAAAAGATTTTAAGGACGCAAAAATTATCACGCTTGAGCAAAATTACCGCTCCACCCAGATAATTTTGGACGCTTCAAACAAACTTATAAGAAAAAATAAAAACCGCAAGGAAAAAACCCTTTACAGTTCGCGCGCAGGCGGGGAGCCCGTTTCCGTAAACGAACTTACCACCGAAAGCGAGGAGGCCCGCTGGACTGCCTGCGAAATACAAAACCTTGTGGAGGACGAAGGCCTAAACTTAGACGAGATTGCCGTGTTCTACCGCACAAACGCACAATCAAGAAGTTTTGAAGAAACTTTCAGGCGAGTGGGCCTGCCTTACCGCCTTATCGGCGCGGTGCGCTTTTATGACAGAAAGGAGATAAGAGACGCCCTTGCCTACGCCCGCCTGCTTATAAACCCAAGCGACACCGTAAGTTTTTTGCGCGTCCTAAATACGCCAAGAAGGGGCCTGGGCGAAAAGGCGCAGGACGCCCTTATGGATTACGCCGCAAAAAATAATTTAACGCTTTACTCCGCCTTAAAAGAAAACGCTTTTCTGGCCTCTCTTACCCCCGCCGCGCAGCGCGGCGCGCAGGCTTTCATCAACGTTATAGAAGGCCTGAGCCTTACTATGCCAAGCGACGCGCCATATGAGACTCTAAACCGTCTTCTTGACCTATCGGGCTACAAGCAAAGCATTGAAAACGAAATTGAAAAAGATCCCGAAGCCGCCTCAAGAATAGGCAACTTAAACGAACTTATAAACGCAGTAAAAGAGTATGAAGACCGCTGCCTTAAGGAAGAAAAAGAACCTTCTTTGTCCGGTTATCTGCAGGAAGTATCCTTAATCAGCGGGGACGAAAACAGCGAGACTTACGAGCAGAACTCCGAACCAAAAAACGGCGCGGTAACTTTAATGACCGTGCATTTGGCAAAAGGTTTGGAATTCCCGACAGTCTTTGTAAGCGGGTTAGAAGAAGGCCTGTTTCCCTTAAGCGGGAAAGGAGACGACGACCTTGAGGAAGAACGCCGCCTTTGCTACGTGGCAATGACGCGCGCAAAAAAACAATTGTATATGACCTATTGCTCAACCAGAAGGATTTTCGGCAAGACTTATTCCAATTTAGCTTCCCGCTTCTTATTTGACAGCGGGCTTATAGAAAGCGCGGCCCTGCAAAGCTATCCGCAAAACGCGCCCGCAGACAGAGAAGAAATATCCTATAAAGGCAGGTACAACCGCTGGAATTTAGGACGGGCGAACTCTTCCTACAGCAATGAAAATAAGTACACGGAAACTTTCAAAAATTTCGGTAAAAAATTTGCCCAGAAAGATTATTTTGAGGATAGTTCTTATCTCCCCCCAAAACGCTCCAGCGCGCCGTTTCCCGCGACGCCGCAAAAAGCTTACCCCGAAGGCAAGAGCGAGACGCAGACGCCAGAGCAAAATATTGCCGCCTGCGGAAGGGAGGTCCGCGTGGGCAGCCGCGTAAAGCACGGGGCCTTCGGCGAGGGTAAAGTTACTTTAATTACCGGCGCGGGAGAGGCAGTAAAAATAACCGTTGTCTTTGCAAACGGAACAAAGCGCGTCTTTATGCTGCGCTACGCGCCGCTTACGCTGCTGTAAAAAATTATTTTCGCTTTTTATTTACGGCCGAAAGTTTTTTTGAAAAAAAACTCTCGGCCGTTTTTATAAGATGAGGAACTTCTCTAACTTCCGCCGATTCTTTTAGAAAGAGCTTACTTCCATTTGTTTCAAAAAGTCCTTATTGGACTTTGTGGAGGTAAGTTTCTCCAGCAGCAGCGTCATGGCGTCAACGGAACTCAGCGGGGATAAAATTTTGCGCATTATCCACGCTCTGTTAAGCTCTTCCTCGCTTAAGAGCAAGTCTTCCTTGCGGGTGGAGCTTTTGTTGATATCAATGGCGGGAAATATTCTTCTGTCGGCAAGCTTTCTGTCAAGGCAGATTTCGCTGTTACCGGTGCCTTTGAACTCTTCAAAAATAATTTCGTCCATACGGCTGCCCGTTTCCACAAGAGCGGTGGCAATTATCGTAAGAGAACCGCCTTCCTCAATGTTTCTGGCCGCGCCGAAAAACCTTTTGGGCCGCTGCAGTGAAGTAGCCTCAAGACCGCCTGTAAGCACCCTGCCGCTTGCCGGCGTAACGGTGTTATAAGCGCGCGCAAGACGCGTAATTGAGTCCAGCAAAATAACGACGTCCTTGCCGTGCTCAACGCCGCGTTTTGCTTTCTCAAGCACCATATCGGCTACTTGGACGTGACGTTCGGCCGGCTCGTCAAAGGTGGAGGCTATTACCTCGCCTTTTACGCTGCGGCTCATATCGGTAACTTCTTCCGGGCGCTCGTCAATAAGCAGCACAAGAAGCTCAATATCTTTATGATTTGCGGTAAGGGAGTTTGCTATGCTCTTTAACATAACCGTTTTGCCCGTTTTTGGCGCAGCTACAATTAAAGCGCGCTGACCTTTACCTATGGGGATAAGCAGGTCAATTACCCTTTGCGTCAAATCGTTTTTATCAATCTCTAAAATAAAACGCCTGTTGGGATGCAGCGGGGTAAGGTTTTCAAAAAGAGGACGGTTATAAATTTTCTCGGCCTCAACATCATTTACTTTTTGCACCTGAAGCATGGCAAAAAATCTTTCGCTGTCTTTAGGCGGGCGGATAAGGCCTTCAATTTTATCGCCTTTCCTTAAACCAAAACGTTTTATCTGAGACGGGGATACGTAAATATCCTCCGCGCCGGCAAGATAGCTGTTTTCTTCGGAACGTAAAAAGCCAAAGCCGTCGGGCAAAATCTCCAAAACGCCGCCGCCGTAGACAGAGCCGTTTTGCTTGGCCTGCACGGCTATTATTTTGCCTATAAGCTGCTGTTTTCTTAGGCCGCTGGTATCTTCAACATTATAATTAATGGCGAGCTTGGTAAGCTCGGCAACGTTGAGTTTTGCCAGTTCGCGCGCGTCCATGGGTTTGCCGCCGTTTGCTTTTGGCGCGTTGTTTGCATACTGCGTGTGGCCGTTGCCGTTTGAAAATCCGTTGCCGTTTGAAAACCCGTTGCCATTCCTTTTTTGCGCAGCAGACGGCCTTTCCTTAGAAGCGGCTTCTTTTGTTTCTTTGGGCTCTTTTGCTTCCTTGGGTTCTTTGACTTCTTTAGCCTCTTTTGCTTCTTTTGTTTCTTTGTTTTCTTTGGTTTCTTTGGTTTCTTTGTTTTCTTTGGTTTCTTTTGCGGTTTCTTTTACGTCTTTTGAAACCGTTTTGACTTCTTTGTTGTCCATATTATTCCTCATCTTTTACTTTTATATTTTTACCAAACTGCCAATTTTACTGCCGGCGCTTTAACAAAACGCCGTAAAATTTTTTTATCTTGTCTTCAAGTGCTTTTCGGTTTGAATTATTTATTAAAACAATATCTGCCCTCTGCGCTTTTTCCTCAAGCGGCATCTGCGCTTTATCGCGCAGAATAAAATCCTGCTGCGTAAATTTGGATAAAGCGCGTTTAAGCCTTATTTTATAGTCGGCGTAAACGCAGAGCGTAAGATCAAAGCCGTCTTCAAGGCCTTTTTCAAACAGGAGCGGGATTTCAACGATAACAATTTTCTCCGCGCAGGTTTTTGCCTCCCCGCGGGCCGCCTGTAAAATAAGCGGGTGAAGCAAATTTTCAAGCCACAGACGCTTTTGAGCATCGTTAAAAACGGCGCGCGCGACTTGCGCTTTGTCGCTTGTGCCGAAATAAGCTTCCATTTTGTCTTTAAGCATAATAAAGCAGCGCCTTGAAATATCGTCGGCGCAAATTGCGCGCGCGCCCAGCGAGGCAAAAACCTCCAAAGCGGCGCTTTTGCCGCTTGCTATGCCTCCCGATAAGCCCAAGACAAGTTTATTTTCGGTGATAAAGTCGGTTTCTATTTTCATAATTAAGTGCAGATTATATAACGGGTCCCATCTCATTCCAGTTTTTGCCCGCTTTGGCCTGCGCCAAAAGGGGAACTTTTAATTTTACGGCCTGCTCCATCTTTTCCTTTACCCAAAGTGCGGCGGATTTAAGATTTTCCTGCGGTACTTCAAAAATAAGTTCGTCGTGAACCTGCAAAAGCATTTTAAGGCCTTGTGGTTTATCTGCCGCCTGATAGATATCTATCATCGCCTTCTTAATGATATCCGAAGAGCCGCCCTGTATTATCGTATTTACCGCCGCGCGCGCGGCAAAACTTGCAAGGCGCGGGCTTGAAGCCTCAAACTCAGGCAGGTATCTTATGTGACCGAGCATAGTTTTTACAAAACCCGCCTTACGCGCGTTTATCGCCGTCTTATTTATCCATTCTTTAAGCGTGTCGTAGCGCGCAAAATAAGCGTCAATATAGTCTTTGGCTTCGCTGGGCGCTATATCCAAACTTTCCGATAAGGCCATAGGCCCCTGCCCGTAGACAATGCCGAAGTTTATGGCTTTGGCGCGCGTGCGCATTTCTTTGCTGACTTCTTCCACGGGGACATTGAAAACCTCAGAGGCGGTGCGCGTGTGTATATCGTCGGTATTTTTGAAAGCGTGGATAAGCGTTTCGTCTCCAGAGCGGTCGGCCAAAACCCTTAAGTCTATCTGGGAATAATCGGCCGAGAGCAAAACATTGCCCTCCCCCGTCACAAAAGCCTGACGGATAAGACGGCCCTTTTCCGTACGCACGGGAATATTCTGCAAATTAGGACTGAAGCTTGAAAGCCGCCCCGTTACCGTGCCTGTTTGATTAAAATTGGTATGCACGCGCCGCGTTTTGGGCTCGGCGGAATTTAAGAGCACGTCAACATAAGTGCTTTTTAATTTGGCCGCCTCGCGGAATTTAAGTATCTGCTCTGCAACGGGGTGAAGTTTGGTTAAAGTTTCAAGGGCTTCTTCGTCTGTAGAATAGCCGGTTTTTGTTTTTTTGTAAACGGGAAGTTTAAGTTTTTCGTACAGTAAAACGCCAAGCTGTTTGGGAGAATTTATATTTATCTCCCCGCCGGAGATTTTATTTATCTGCGTTTGCGCGTCTTGTATTTCCGTGGAAAATAAAATATCCAAAACTCTAAGCCAGTTGAAATCCACCATAATACCCAAAGTCTCCATTTCAAGAAGAATGCTCATTAAAGGCAGTTCCAAAGTCTTATAGACCTGCGCGGCATTTTGTTCTTTAAGCAAATTTTGCAGCGCGGCGCGCAAAGACCAAATTTGCCGCGCGTAAATATCCAGCTTTTGACTTAAAGGAACTACGGGGCTTATCATTACGTTTAAGACCTGCGCAAAAGCCCCGCTTAAAGTAAAGTCGCTTGAAGGATCAAGGCAGTATCTGGCTAGAGCCAGATCCTCGCAACGCACCGTTTTGCCCGAAGGTTTATATCCTAAAACGCGAAGAGCGTATTTTAGGTCGTAGCCTATTTTGCAGATATTATCGTCGTTTACAAGCGCGTATATTTGCCCCAAAAGACCTTCTCCTAAAGCGCTTAAAGGCATAATGACAAAGTCAAGCGCGCTGAAACCGAAAATAAAATAGCCCTCTTCGCAGAAAAGGAAAACTTCTCCCGCGCTTTGCGCGTTTTTAAGCAGGCGCGAAAAACGCTCTTTTAATACCTCAAGTTGATAAGCTTCCTGCGCCGCAGAAGTCTCCTGTTCTGACTCCTGCCGTACGCCGCTTAAAAACGCGCCCGCCTGCGACGCCGCGCCCTTGTCCGAAAAAGACGGTTTTTTGCTCTCTAAAGTTTCAAAATCAAACAGTTCCCCCTGCTCCTGCTTACGCTCCCCTTCGGGCGCGGGCTCAGGCTCAGACTGCTGCGTATCAGAAGCAGGCTGCGGTAAAACTGTTTGCGCGATTTGTTCGTGAGAAGGTTGATTATGTTGAGCGGTTTTCTCGTAAGAATCTAAAAATATTTCCAAATTCTTAAACTCAAAACGCTCTGCCATAGTGCGCGCGGCTTCCATTTGCGGAGGCTGCACGCTGAAATCTTCAAAATTAAGTTTGCCCAAAATATCGGTTTTAAGAGTAACAAGACCGTAGGAAAGTTTTGCTTTTTCTTCCCCTTCTTTTAATTTTTTTGCAATAGCGGGTTTAAGAGAAGAGTTTTCTTTCTTTACTTCTTCAAAAATCTGCTCCAGATGTCCGTAGGAATTTACAAGCTCTTTTGCCGTCTTTGCGCCTATGCCGCTTACGCCCGGCACATTATCGGAACTGTCGCCCAGAAGGGCAAGATAATCTGTCATATGAGTGCAAGGCACACCAAATTTATCAAGGCAGGCTTTTGCGCCCTTAGGCTCGTCTTTAGGCTGGCCGTCCCAGAGCAAAACGTCGTCGCTTACGATTTGGTAAATGTCTTTATCTAAGCTTACTATCACGCTGCGCGCGCCCGCGCCTTTGGCGCACTGCGCCGCGCAGGCCATAAGATCATCGGCCTCGGCCCCCTGCAGAGCCAGCATTTTAAGACCTAAAACGCTTACAACATCACGCGCAATTTTAAGCTGGGAGATAAGGGCTTCCTCCGTCGGAGGGCGGTTGGCCTTATATTCTTTGAAAACTTCATGCCTGAAAGTGGGCCCTTTTGAGTCAAAACAAACCGCAACGTAAGCGGGTTTTTTTGCTTTAAAAAATCTTAAAATCCAATTGAGGAAACCGTACAAAGCGCCGACTTCCTCGCCTTTAGAGGTGGCAAGTTTTGGCAGGGCGTGGTAATTCCTGTGAAGGAAACCATGAGCGTCAATTATATATATTTCTTTTCCCGTTGACATATTAAAGGGGGTAAGTCAGAGTATTTTCGCGCCATGCGCGAGAAACAAAATAATTTTTAGGGAAACCTCTTAGGATATTTCCCCCGCGCAAACGCACGGGGAATATTTACAAACAAATCGGGAACTTATTTACAAGCAAACTTTCTGCCGCTTTACAACTTGATATCAGGGTATACTATTATTCTACTATTTTTGGGTTGAGTTGCTCAAGAAGTCTTTAAGTGTTTGCATCATCTTATAGCCGTAATTTGCTTTTATGGTTTTAACGTGGACGCCGTTTTTGAAAATAACCAGCGAGGGAAATGTGGTAAACCCGTATTTGCCGCCCCATTTCTCCAAACCCGCTTTATTTGATATCTTAAATTCTCCCACGGTAAGCGCTATCTTTTCGCCTTTGGCGTTTGTATAGGTTTCCTGCTCGGCGAGTTCAAGCATAGGCTCTTCTATCTCTTTACAAATTTTGCAGCCGTCTGTCCAAAAGTCTGCCACAAAATAACCTTTTGTTTTAGAAATAGTTTCCTGAAAATTAGTATCGTTGAGATAACGCATTGCGGTGTAGTCAAAAGGATTTTCCTCGGCCGGATTTTCTGCCGCAAAGGCAAAGCAAAACATGCCCATGCACAAAACGGGCAGAAAAAGTTTTACGTATTTTTTCATACTAATCTCCTTAAAGGAGCGCATCTATTTGCTTCTGCAGTTCTTCCTTGCTCTGAAGGCCGTTAAGCACCGTTTTTTGCTCTCCGTTTTTGAAAATAATTATTGTGGGTATGGAAGATATCTTGTATTCCACACTTTTTTCGGTGGCTTCGTCGGTGTTTATCTTACAGATTTTCGCTTTGCCATCGTATTCTTCGGCAAGCTCTTCTATAACGGGGCCAAGCATTCGGCAAGGGCCGCACCAGGGCGCCCAAAAGTCAACAAGAACTACTCCTTTTTCCTGCAAAACTTCTTTTTCAAAACTGCTGTCTGTCAAATGTATTTCCGGCATAACTCCCCCTTGATGAACTTATCCTACTTATAAATTTATATGATTAAACGCATTTTGTCAACCTGTTTTTTGCCGTAAGCGTTGCGCGGACGCGTAAAATATTGTATCAATTGTTTTATTATTTATGCTACAATGCATTTATGAAAAAAGAAGAAATAATTTCCATATCGGCCGGAGACGTAAAAAAGTTTTATTCCTGCGTGTTGCTCGCGACGGAAAAATACGGGGACGGCAAATTTACCCAAAAGGGCAAAATACCCGACGGAAAAGTTACCGAGTATTATTCCTCCATTCTGTGCAATAAAAATTATAAGAACGGCAAAGTGCACGGAATGCTGCAAATATTAGACGCGCAAAACGGCATCACCCTGTTGGAAGAGGAATATAAAAACGGTGCGCTTATAAGCGCGCCCCCTTCGCAAAAAACACCCCCGCAGGAAAAACCGGGCCATACTTTCGTGCGCCTGCACGATGAAAGGGTTTTCTTCTCCGACGGAAAGGAAACCGGCCGTCAATCTTTAGACGAATACGGCGAAGTTACAAACGCCAAAGGGGAAATGTTCAACGGCGAAGCCAAGGAATTTTACCCTGACGGCGGATTAAAAAGAGACGCCGTTTTTGTAAACGGGCAGCCTCAGGGACAGGTAAAAACTTACGACAGCGACGGGCGCGTTATCGCCATAGAAAATTATGAAAACGGCTATAAAGAAGGAACCTGCTCCTATTTTAGTTTTGCAAAAGGCGTCCTTACCGAGGAGAAAACCGATTACGTCAAAGGCCGCATCAACGGCAAAAGGCTTGTTTACGGTTTGGGGGGAAAGCTTGTCTCAACCGAAAATTTCAAAAACGACAAATTGGAAGGCGTAAAAGAAACCTTCCACCTCAACGGGATTTTGGAAAGCAGATGCACTTTCAAAAATAATCTGCGCGACGGAAGCCGCCTGTTTTTTTACGACAACGGCAAAACAATGTACGAAGAATACTATATAGAAGGTAAATTAAACGGCAACAGAATGGGATTCTTCCCCGACGGGAAAATTTATCTTGAAGAAAAATATAAGGACGGAAAACTTGACGGAAGAAGAGCCCTTTATAATCAGGAGGGCCAGCTGGTATCCGAAGAGTTTTACGAAAACGGACAAATAAGGAATCAGACGGATAAGTAAGACAGCAGCCTTAAATACACTTTTAGAAGCTGTTAATTTTTAGAGGCAAGGGGGTAACTTATGAATACGGAAATTTCTGTATTTGCGCCGGCAAAAGTAAATTTATTTTTGGAGATCCTTTCAAAAAGAAACGACGGATATCATAATCTTGCAACCTTATTTGCAAAACTTTCTTTGGGAGATGATATAAAAATTTCCGTAGAAAGCGCGCCGCAGACCTCCATAGAACTGAAGATTAAAGGCCCTTACGGCGCGGGCCTTAAAGCCGATAAAACAAACCTGGCCTATAAAGCCGCAAAAGCTTTTTTTGATTACTTTAATATCAAGGCAAAATGCCAAATACGCCTTGAAAAAAATATACCTTTGGGCGCAGGGTTGGGAGGAGGATCCTCCGACGCGGCCGCCGTGCTGCGCGGGCTTTGCGCGCTACACAATATTGAAATAAATTCCAAACGTAAAAAAGATTTGCTTGCCATAGCCGCAAAACTCGGCGCCGATATCCCCGTGTTTCTGGAAGACGGAACATTTTACCTAGCCGAAGGCATAGGCGAAATTTTAACAGAAGTAAAAAGCAAAATAATTTCCCCCTATATAATCATCATCTACCCCGATCAGGCAAGCGACACCGCTCTTGCTTACAGAGAACTCGTTTTAAGCACGGAAGAAGAAATAAAAAACCGCCTAACCTCTTTGGATAAACTTATATCCGCGCTTAAGACCTGCGCGCCGTTGTCGCAGTGGCACGGTTTTTTGTATAATAAATTAGAGGGTAGTGTCCTCAAACGTCTGCAGGCCTGTGCGAAAGCAAAAGAGGCCCTGCAGTTTTTGGGTGCACTTGGAACGATAATGAGCGGCTCCGGTTCTTGTGTATTGGGCCTTGTTGAAGATAAAACGGCGGCTGGGGAAATGGTTAAGCAACTCGGTGCTGATTATAAGACCGTATTCTTGACGCATTTCTGGAGGACAAAGGTATGAAGATAACAGAAATAAGAATACACCTTATGGGGGAGGAACGTCTTAAAGCGTTCGCAAGCGTAACTTTTGATGATTCTTTCGTCGTAAGGAATATGAAAATCGTTGAGGGGACAAAAGGGGTATTCCTTTGTATGCCGTCTAGGAAGCTGCCCGATGGGTCGCACAAAGATATGGTTCATCCGATAAATCAGGAATTCAGAAAATATCTGGAAGACAATATCTTAAAAGCCTATCAGGAAGAACTTGCAAAAAATCCGCAGGGCGCAGTTAAACAAGCCGTGCCCGCGGGCGCAAAACCTGAAGACGAACAGACGAAAGAAGATTATTGATTTCCGCCCTGTTTGGGATAGTCCTGCTACGGTTAGTTTTATTTATTAATTCCGGGTGGTGTAATGGTAACACCCCTCCCTTTGGAGGAGGTATTCTAGGTTCGAATCCTAGCCCGGAAGCTTGCTATGTATTCCCAAATTTAATAAAGAAATCCCGAAAGTTTTGTAACTTTCGGGATTTTTTGCGGCAATAAGATAAAACTTTTACAAAGGAATATTGCCTTTGGGACAGCACTTGAGCGCTTTTTTGTTCTTAAGTATCCTTAAGGCCCTTATGAGTTTTGTTCTTGTCTGCGCGGGCTCTATAACTTCGTCAATAGAGCCGCTGTGTGCCGTCTGATAAGGGGAGGCAAACTGCTGCGTATATTCTTTGGTGAGTTTTTGTTTAAGGGCTTCGCGTTCGCCCTCTTTGGCGGCTTTAATTTCTTTGGAATATAAAATTTCCGCCGCGCCGCGCGGGCCCATAACGGCAATTTCGGCCGAGGGCAGCGCAAAATTAAAATCCCCGCCCAGATATTTTGAGCCCATGGCTATATAAGCTCCGCCATAAGCCTTGCGCAAAACAACCGTAAGCTTGGGGACCTGCGCCTCGGCGTAAGCGTAAAGAAGTTTTGCCCCGTGCCTTATGATGCCGCCGTGCTCCTGCTCAACGCCGGGCAGATAGCCGCCGATATCAACTAAGGTAAGTATCGGTATATTAAAAGCATTCAAAAAACGCACAAAACGCGCGGCCTTATCGCTTGCGTTTATGTCTAAAGCACCTCCCATATGATTGGGGTTATTTGCAACTACGCCAACTACTTCACCGCCTAATTTTATAAAGCCGATTACAACGTTTTTGGCATAATCGCGGTGGATTTCAAAAAATTTATTTTCGTCGGCAATTTCCCAGATAAGATGTTGTATGCGAAAGGGCTTGCCAGAGTCAACGGCGCAAAGTTTTTCAAGCAGAGGGGTTTTGCGGTCCACGGAATCTACCGTAGGCGTGCTTAAAGGTTTTTCGCAGCAGTTTTGCGGCAGGAAAGACAAAAGCTCCCTTACCTGTCTGAAGCAATCCTGCTCGCTTTTTGCTATGACGTGGCAGACGCCGCTTTTTTGGCTGTGTATCTTGCTGCCGCCCAAAGTATCAAAGTCAACATCTTCACCGGTGGCGGCCTTGACTACGCCGGGCCCCGTTACAAACATATGGCTTATGCCGTCTACCATAAAAACAAAGTCCGTAAGCGCAGGGGAATAAACCGCGCCGCCAGCACACGGCCCCAGAATAACTGAAATCTGCGGGATTATGCCGGAGGCTTTTACATTCCTGTAAAAAATTTCGCCAAAACCGTCAAGACTGTCAACGCCCTCCTGTATCCTTGCGCCGCCGCTGTCAAGCAGACCTATGACGGGTACTTTAGCCTCAAGGGCAAGATCCATAATATAGGTAATTTTCTTGGCGTGCGCAAGGCCAAGGCTGCCGCCCATCTGCGTAAAGTCCTGAGCGTAAATTGCAACCTCGCGCCCGCTTATGCGGCCAAAGCCGGTAACAACGCCGTCGCCTTTAAGATTCTTCTCCTGCAAGCCGAAAGCGTTTGAGCGCGACTGCATTAAAGTATGCACTTCGTAGAAACTGTTTTCGTCAAGAAGATATTGAAGGCGCTCGCGCACGTTAAATTTGCCTTTTTCTTTCTGCGCTTTTGCTTTAGAGTCTTCTACGGAACGCGCGTCTTCGTAAATTTCGCGAAATTTTTTAAGGTTCTCGGCAAGCTCTTTGCTTGTTTTGCCGTTGCCCTCGTTTTTACTCTCAAGGCCCAATGGATCTTCCATAATTATTACCTCTCAAATCCTTCTATGAGTCAGAAGACGGGAACTTCGCTTGCCAAAGCAAGTTTATAGCCGCCGTCTAAATCTTTTACTTCCACTTGGATATTGGGGCTGCCTATTCTTGCCCAAATATCAAGCGCTTTACCGTAAAGCTGCAAACGGCCGTTGATAAAGCGCACGTCCTTCATACTTATCGTAAGCCCTACACCGAGAAATTTTAACACCGCCTCTTTCTTTGCCCAAAGTTCCGTCAGAAAAAAAGGCGCGCGCGAGGAAATCTCTTCTTCACAGAAACTCTGCTGTTCCCATGCGCGGCTGCGCGGCTCCACCGCTTCAATGTCAACGCCGATGCCTTCGGAATTAAAGTCAATGGCGGCCGCAGCGTAATCGTCGCAATGGGATATGGATATCGGCAGTTTTGTGCCGCCGGGCACTTTTAATATCGGCTGGCCCGAGGCTAAATTTTTAATTTCCGTATACTTAACGTCAAAACTGAAATATTCTGCGGCCATGCTTTTAAGCGCGTAGCGGCCCGCAAGCCATTGGCGGCGGCGTTTTTCTATCCTAAATGATTTATAGGCTTCCAGTTCCCCTTTGCTTAAAAAAGTTTCCGCTTCGGGAACGTCTTTTGCCTCAACCACTTTTAATTTGTACGCCATAATTTTGCCCTCAAAATTAACGGCCTATCATCTGATAATCGCTGAGTTCAATCCAAAGTTTGCCGCTTTCGTCAAAGACAAAAGCGTCGTAAATGCTTTTGCCCTCTATGTTCTTGCCGTTGTAAATGGAAAGCGTGTAAAGTTTAGAGGCGGGAACGCCTTTTGTCTGTATATAAAGTCTGCCTATGCTGTCGGGCAGAGTTTCGCGGTTTTCAACAGACAGATCACGCCAGCCGCAGGTTTGGAAAGCCGCTTCAATAAGCAGAGGATGCGCTATAAGATGTTTGGGCCCGTCGTGAAATAAAACAGCAGCGGGTTTTTGATAAACGCCTAAAACCATTTTATCGTCGGCGCGTAAAATGCCGTCTAAAACCTGAAAGCTGGGCCCGTGGAAATAACGCGAGTATACGGCCTCTTTATCTGCCTGATAGGCGCCGCCGATATCTATTTGGTCTTTATAATTATTCCATTTGCTGTCTATATCTTTACTTGGCAGCGGGCGCGCCGTAAAATGTCTGCGCGTATTGCCCATTTTTACGCCTTTGCTGTTTATAAAATCGGACTCTATTTCAAACTGCTCAAGATTTGGCCCTCTTTCGCCTTTGATTCTTGCGGTAACGGGACTGGAGCGCAAAAGTTTTATAGGCAGATGGAAGTGCACATCCTCAAGCCCCGCGGGGATTTGCCCGTCTAAGGCTGCGGCGGCTTCCATAAAAGTTTCAATGCCCATAACGCCGGGCACATACGGTGTACCGCCTATGGAGTGATCTTTAAGAAAAGGATACTCGGCCGAAAATGTAACCTGGGCGAATATATTTTTGCCTTTCTCTAAAGTTTGTATCTCGCCGAGAAAGAAATTTTCCTGCTCTTTAGGCGCAGACGAAACTTCTTTTGAAGCTTTTTCTTTCGCTACTTTTTCAGGAGAGGCCTCTTCTTTTAATTCTTCCTTTATCTCTTCCTTCTCTTCTTGCAAATCTTCTTCTAAAGAAGGCTCTTCTTCTTTAGCGGCCTCGGCCGCGGGCGAAGCGTATTTTTCTGCCTTTGCGGCGGCTTTTGCTTTGGGGGCGGGCTCGTCTTCAAGCTCGGGCTCGGGTTGCAAAGAGGAATCATCGGGGGAAGCGTTCTGCCCGCCGCCGTCTTGGCCTTCGTCGTTGTCATCGTCTTTATCTTCTTCGGGAGTAAATTTGTCCCTAACGGGATTAAAGCCTTCCTCGTCTTTGCCTTCATTAGGATCAATTTCAAAGGCGTCGTCAACGCGCACCTGTTTATCCCAGTCAAGCGTTCCCAGAGAGCCGCTTAAGATAATCTCGGGTATTTTGCCGTAGACAATTTCATTTAAGAAAATTTGCATACCGTCGTGCGGATTTACAAACTCAAGGCCCTGCTGGCTCAAAAATTCCATAACGCCCGGGCGCACGCCCATACCGATATTGGCATACGCGCTCATATCAATGCTGACTGCGCGCTGGCCCTGATTATGCAGGCTTATGCAAAGTTTTGAGATATAGTCGTTTGCGCTGGCGTAATCGGCCTGACCCAAATTGCCGTACTTGCCAGCAATGGAAGAGGCAAAAGCGTAAAACCCGCTTTCTTTAACAAGATTATTTGCCACAAAAACAGCCGCGCTGGTGGCTTTAACGTCAAAGACGCGGTAATACTCGTCAACGGTTTTATCGGTAAGAAGTTTGCTGTGCTCAATGCCGGCAAAGTGGATAAGCCCGTCAATTTTGCCGTATTTGGCTTTGATTTTGGTAATAACTTCTTTCATCATGGTGCCGTTTGTAACATCGCAATGATAATAATCAGTCTGACCGCCAAGGGCTTTTATCTTCTGCATATTTTTGTAGAGAGTAATGCTGTCCTTTACCCTGCCGAAGGCTTTTTCAAGCAAAACGGGCGTTGCGCGCACGGAAGCGTCGGCCTTTAATTCCTGCCATATTTTGGCTTTAAGTTCGGCCAGTTCCTGCTCGTTTAACGTTGCCCAGTAGGCGGATTTATCGTTAAGTTCTATGATGTCCAAAATCAATATTCTGCTGCCGTACTGCGCCGCAATTTTCTGAGAAAGCAGCGCGCCTATGCCGCGTCCCGCGCCGGTAAAAGCTATGGTTTTGCCTTTAAGGTCCATATGCTTTACGCTCATATCAAGCTTGCGCGGAAGGGCAAATATAGTGCTGCGCTCACCTTTGTAAAAGCCTACCATAGCGCGTTCGTCGCCTTTTAGAACTTCGTCTAAAGTCTTTTGCGCCATATAATCGGCGTCGGCCGAAGGCTCAAAATCCAAAATCTTGCTTAAAACGCCGCCGAGCTGATACATATCTTTTCTAAAACAGTTCGCCGCGCCGCAGACGGAACCTAAAGACGGATTTATAATTTCCTTAGTCTTATAGGAAAATGCGCCGTCAATTTTGAAGACAGACGCTATAAAAGTATCGGCGTCTTTTCTGTCCGAGAGGTCTTTTAAGAATACCTTGCACGCAATAAAAAGCGGCATAAGATATTTTGTAAGTTCGCTGTGCGGATTTGCCTTTTTATCGTATTTCTTTACGGAGCAAGGCAGCAGATAAACAATGCCCTGCGTTAAGCCTTCGTTTTCTTTGGCGTAAGCTTCAAAGACTTTTGTAAATTCTTCCAGATTGTCCCAATTGACCAAAGTTACATTCTTGCCGCGCATTTTTAAGGCGGTAAAAATATGCGTCTTTATGCCCTGCTGCTTAAAAATATCGGCGTAAGCTTTGGCAAGAAGAGCGTTATCGGCCATTATAAGAACCGTGCGCGCCGCGCTTAATTTGCGGTTTGCTTCCTGTGCCAGAGGCGCTTCCACAAGATGAGGCACAAAGCGATATTTCTTATTGGGCGCGTCTTCCCCTTCGTATTCTTTGGGGGAGGAAGACTCCTCTTTTTTAGCGGGCTCGGCAGGCTTTTCCGCAGGTTGCTGCGTCTGCTCTGCCTGTTTGACTTGTTCGGGTTGAGCCTCTTGTTCTTCTGCGGCGGCGGGCGCTTTTTCTTCGGGGGTTTGCTCCAGTTGTTTTTCCGCGCCGCCTGAGCCGGACATAACATAGTTAATGCAATGTCTTATGGTCGGGTAATCTTTAAGCTGGACGCCCTCGTTTTGCGGTAAATTGTATTTGCCCTGAAGACTTGCAAAAAGTTCTGCTTGTTTTACGGTGTCTATGCCCAAATCGGCTTCCATATCAAGGTCAAGCTCAAGCATATCTTTGGGATAACCAGTCTTTTCTACCATTAAATCTAAAATTTCATCTGTAACAGCGGCTTCGTCAAGCTTTGCCGCTGAAACTTTGGGAGCGGGAGCAGGGGCGGGAATCGGCGCAGGCGCAGGAGCAGGAGCCGCGACGACCTCAGGCTCGGTAGTCGGCGTTTGCACAAATTGCGCGGGCTCAGGCGCAGAAGCGGGAGCCTCTTTCGCCTTTGCCCCTTCTGAAGCTGACAAAACGTATCTAACGCAATGCCTTATGGTCGGGTAATCTTTAAGCTGGACGCCCTCGTTTTGCGGTAAATTGTATTTGCCCTGAAGACTTGCAAAAAGTTCTGCTTGTTTTACGGTGTCTATGCCCAAATCGGCTTCCATATCAAGGTCAAGCTCAAGCATATCTTTGGGATAACCAGTCTTTTCTACCATTAAATCTAAAATTTCATCTGTAACAGCGGCCTCATCAAGTTTAACGGCGGCGGGAACTGCCGCGGACGCAGGCGCGGGCGAAGCAGCGGGAGCTGGAGCGGGAACTGCAACGAGCTCGTGCTCAAACGCGGGCGTTTGCGCAAATTGCGCGGGGACAGGCGTAGACGTGGGAACGGAAACCGTATTTGCCCCCCCTTCTGAAGCCGATAAAACGTACTTGACGCAATGTCTTATGGTCGGGTAATCTTTAAGCTGGACGCCCTCGTTTTGCGGTAAATTGTATTTGCCCTGAAGACTTGCAAAAAGTTCTGCTTGTTTTACGGTGTCTATGCCCAAATCGGCTTCCATATCAAGGTCAAGCTCAAGCATATCTTTGGGATAACCCGTTTTCTCAACCATTAAGTCTAAAATTTCATCTGTAACCGAAGCCTCGTCAAGCTTGACGGCTGGGGCCGCGGGGGCCGTATGGGCGGCTGCGGGAATTGCCGCTGGCTCAACTGCGGGAGCTGCGGGAATTTGAGCAGACTGCGCGGCAGGCATAGGTGCAGGCGCAGACGATACTGCGGGCTTGACTACGGCCATAGGCGGCTGGACTTTTGCCGCCGCGGGGGCGTTTCTTTCTTCAATACTTTCTTCCACCAATTCCGCCTTATCGGCGAAGGCCTGGGCGCTCTCCATTACCAAAGCGGGCCCTTTGCCGGTTTTGTAATTATCTTTTATGCGAAGAGTATTATTTACGACTTCAAGCATAGGTTCCTGCTGGTTTGAAATTCTCTTGAGCCATGCGGCGTATTTGGCGTTATCTGCAATTCTGGGGGAGCCCTCTTCCCAAACTTTTTCCTGCAAGGTCATGGAAAGCTGCGAGCCAAAACCTGCCGCCAGCCTCAAAGCATATTTGAAATTATATTTGCCGCCCTTGCTCAGGTTTATACCCTGAAGTTCCGGATCGGGCTCGCGGTAATTTGCTATAGGGGGAACAAGCCCCGTATTAAGACTGCGTACGGCTACCACATCTTCAAGCCCCGCGCCCATTGCGTGGCCCGTAAAGCCTTTTACATTGCTTACGATAACGTCCTTAACGCTCTGCTTAAAGGCGTGTTTGAGGCCGTAAACCTCCGCGCTGGCGCTGCCGCCGCGGGCGGGGGTATAAGTCTCGTGCGATATAAAAACCGTTTCTTTTGCCATTTGCGCGCGGCTGAGGCCGTATTTACGCTCGGCCTTGGTAAGAAGCCTGTCCATAACCTCGGCAACGTGATTTACGTCAAGGCGCGTGGGGTGAAACGCGCTGTTTGTAAGCTCGCTTACAAGCAGCTTGGTAAGCGGCACCATACCGCGTTCCCTGACGCTTTGGGCGTCTTCCACCACAAGGCCAACGGCGCCCATGCTTACTATCATGCCGTTACGTCTGCGGTCAAAGGGCAGGGCGGCGTTTGCGATTTCTGCTTCACGGCTGACTACGCCGGAAGCTAAAAATGCGGCCAAAACCCACTCCTGCAAAAAGTTATTGGTAATATCGTCGGCAGATATAATGATAACCCTTTTTGCGCGCTCAAGTTTTATCCAGTCCTCGGCCAAACTTATAGCCTGCGCGGTGGAAGAACATGCGCCGCTTATATGCGTCGCAGGCCCTCTTGCGCGTATCCACTGGCAAAACTGACTGTGCGCTATGGGTATTGCTTTAAGCAGAAAATCCTGCGAGAAAACACGCGCGCGGTGCACCTGATAACTAGCCATATGCTCGTCAAGCCACGCGGTAAGCTGGGTGCGCAATTGTTCATCTGAAACCGTGCTCGTTAAAAAGCGGTAAAAAGCGTTTATTTCCTCTTTGGTTTTATTTATAAGAGCGTCCGATACTTTGGTGGCGACTTCGTATGCCCACGTGTTTGCCGTGGGAAAAGCCGAAGTAAAAATTACGCCCGTGTCGTCTATCATCTCGGACGGAAGGCCCCAGCGGTCCGGCAGATAACTGCCCGCCGTGGTGGGTTTATAATAAAGAACTAAAGGTATGCCAGCGTCTTTAAGGGCCAAAAGGCCGGCCGCTATGGCAAGGGTAAAGGAAGGGTCCATGCTCTTAACCCATTTTTGGGGGAAGCCAAACTCTTTCTCCAAATCAAAAGCGCCGCGCTTGCCGACAAGCTTTACCGCCTGCGAAATGTCGTTAAGCTTTTCAACGCGGTGATTGCCCACGCGTGATTTAACTATATACTCAACATTCTTGTCAATCTGCTTCTGCTGCGCTTCAACCGGTACGTTTTCTATAAAATTATGCCCGCGCAAAATATCGTCAACATTACCTTCCGCAAAAACTTTGGACCAGCTGCCCGGAGTGCCGGCCGCTATGCCGCTTATCACAACTTCTTTTTGCGCGCAAGAGGCGTTTGAAGGCAAAACGCCCGAAGACGCCGCAACAGAAGTAACGGGAGCCACAGGCGCGGCGGACGCGGCGCAGACTGCGGCCGCCTGAGCGCTTTTAGGCGCAGCGCTAAGCGGCGCCGAGGGCGCCGCGGCGGCGGCCGCGCTTTGCGCGGCTGCAAGCGCGGGCTTTGCCTGCGCTTTTGCGCCGAAGCCGAAAGCCTGCTTAAAAGGCTCGGAGTACAAATTATCTTCTTTCTTCATATCAAGTTTATCCCAGCTGATAGCCACATTTGCCGCAGTAAGATTTGCAAGAAGGTCGTTAAATTCGGAAATGCCCCCTCTCTTGGGGTGATTTGAGGATAAGACGCGCGCGTCTTTCCTGTCGGCCAAAGTGCTTGTTACAAAAGCGCTTAAAACGCGTTTTGGGCCGCACTCAATAAAGAGTCTTATCCCGCGCGCGTAGGCGACGTTTATTTGTTTTACCCACTCAACCGAGCTCATTATTTGTTTGGTTAAAAGGTCTTTTATCTGCTCCGTATCCGTAGGATAGAAATCGGCCGAAACATTGGAGGTAATCGGCAGTTTGGGAGGATAAATTGTTAAAGTGTTAAGAAATTCCCTGTAGGCCGGCATAGCAGGCTCCACAATAGCGCTGTGAAAACCGTGAGAAACGGGCACTAAAACAGCCTGCACGCCCATAGCATTAAACATTGCAACGGCGTCGTCAACGGATTTGCTTGCTCCGGCAATTACCGTCTGCGTAGGGCAGTTTTTGTTTGCAACGGCAATATAGCCCGATATCTTCTTAAGTTCCGGTTCAACGCGATCAAGCGAGGCCGAAACAGCCGCCATTTTACCCGTGTCTTCAACCTTAATATCAGCCATAGACGTGCCGCGCACGGCAACGGCTTTTATGGCGTCCTTAAAACTTAAAATACCGCTTGCCACCGCAGCGCCGTATTCCCCCAGACTGTGCCCCATAACAACATCGGGCCTTATGCCCAGTTCAAAAAGCAGTCTCATCATAGCCGTATCTGCCGCTAAAATGGCGGGCTGGGTAATTTGTGTTTGTTTTATCTGTTCCTCGCGCTCTTTGAGCTGGGCTTTTGTATCTTGCGGGGTGGACCAAATTATGCCCGTTAAACTGTGGCCCATAAGTTCCTGCATAACGTCGTCGGCTTCGGCAAAAGTGTCGCGAACTATCTGATATTTGGCGGCAAGGTCTTTCATCATATCAACGTACTGCGAGCCCTGCCCGGGGAACATAAAACAGATTTTATGCTTTTCCTGCAAAGGATGAAAGGGATATATGCCTTTCATTTTAAGATAAATAGATTCTTCTTCCCAAACGTTTGCGCCGGCGGCGGTTTTAATAAAAAAATCCGCCTTTTCCTTAAATTTTTGAGGCGTTTCCACATTAAAAGCTACGGCAAAAGGCTTTTGCGGGGCGGTATGATTTTTATAGGCAATTTCGGTAAGATATTTAACATCATCTTTAACGGCGCGGGCCGCTTGGGATAAAATTTCAAAAAGTTCTTCTTTTCCGTCCGCGGAAAAGACAAGCATATCTCCCTGCAATTTTTCCAAAGGAACAAGAAGATCCTCCGTTTGGAAATTTATGTTTTGTGTCATTTGTTTTTCCTCAC
>CAZNCX010000008.1:0-28577 GCA_964571655.1 uncultured Elusimicrobium sp.
AAAGGTTTTGATTCCTGTCACGCACGCCCACCATTAAACTTATATCGTGGAAATCTTTGTAAATTTTTATATGTTTTGAGTAAGCCCAGAGGGAATCTTTATCCCAGTCAAAGTCAATGCCCATATCGGCTCTCCACGTCATATTTTTAGGCGCGAGCATAAATTTGGAGGTAAAGAGGAAGCTATTTCTGTCTGTGCTGTAATTTGTAACGCCGAAGTTAACGGAACTGCCGCTTGAGTCCTTAAACAAAGCGTTAAGCACAAAGGCCTGATTGCCGCCTGAGATATCGTATAAATTCTGCGCGTAAAAATTTGTGCCCGTCGCGGCAGAAAAATAACCTATTTCGCCCAGCAGCGGCGCAAGACGGTTTTTAAGGCGCCAATCCTCATCGGTATTTCTGAGGTCATAGCCCGTGCCTACTTTGAAATAAAAATCCTGCACGGGCATATAATAGTTTTGGATATAGACGGTATTTATTTCCTCCCCGTTATCAATTTCCCCCGTTTCGGTATTGACGTTTTGGGAGGTAAGCGCGCCTGCGGCCGTGCGGCGCATATATTTATAACCAAAGTCAAGAAGGCCCGTTATAAAATCAGAACGCAAATTTAACTGCGCGCCGTAGCGGGAGACAAAGCGGTCCTCGTTATTATTGGTAGGATCGCGCAAAATAACGTCTTGATGATAAAAAGCCGTAGGGGTAAGTGTAAAATTGCGATGCAGTTTGAAGTCTTTTGAAACGTCCCACTTGCCGTTTAAGTACTGGACATAGTCGTAATCTTCTATCTTGGTATTATTAAGCGAAAAGGAAATATTATTGACAAGCCCCGTGCCCCCAATAACAAAAGGATTAAAAGATAAATCCGCTTTTGGCAAAATTACTTCCGCGTTGGAATAAGTTTTATCGTCGGCGTTAAGTTCGCTTCGGTTGGAATAGCTTACGCGCAGAGTGCTTATAGTGCTCTGTCTTACTATTGAGGCACGCGTTAATTTATCGGGCGAAACTACATAGGGATTTGAGCGGAAAAAATCGTCGTTAAAATCCGCGTCGGATACGGTTCTTGTCTCAAACTGGCTAAAATAGAGCGCCCCGTTTTTTTTATTAAGACTGTCCGAAGAGTCGTAAACCTCCCACCAATATCCGCCGTTTACGCCCCAGCGGTTTTCCTCTTTAACCTTATCATAAATGGTGTAAGCCTGAAGAGAGCCGCGGAATTTCTGCGGATCCAGATAAGCAACCTGCGCACCGTAGCCAAAGCCCGAGCGCGTGTAATAATCCAAATTAGCCGTCGCGCTGAAATCGCCGCGCGAAAAAACATTTGAAGTCAGAAAACCAAACCCCGTATTATCGCTTTGGTCAAAATCAAGATAAGTGGTATAGAGGCGGTTTTCGTTCAAAGAACGATAAATAAACGGCAGATAAAAAACCGGTATCTTGCCTATCTTTACGACGGCGTTTGTGGCAAAAATGCGCTTACCCGGCACCAAATCGGCCGAACCTACCTCAAGCGTATAATGCGGCTTATCAATAGAGCAGCAGGTAACCTGCGCGTCACGCAAAATATATTTGCCGTCCTGATTTTCAATGCTCTTGGCAGATAAAATCCTTATCGGTTTATAGTCCGCTGCGATATCCTGCATAAGCAGCCTGCGCGACTTAATATCAAAGCGGATATCCTGAGAGGTAAATATGCCCTTTTCGTCTTCTATTACCGCGGGGCCTTTTGTGGCAAGCACCTGCTCGTCAATATAGAGCTGCAAAGCCTCCGCCTTGATTTTTTGTTTGGATTTAGAGTCGTCAAAAAGTATTTCCACATTGCCTTTAAGTTCGGCAACGCCGTTTTCTTTATCGTAGAGCACTTTATCTGCAGTAAAATAAATAAATTGATTTTTTGTCGGGGAAGGCAAAGCAAAATCCTGCGCGCAAAAAGCGCGCAGGGCGCAGAAAAAAAACGCAAAAAATAAAAGAGTTTTATTTTTCATTAGCCTTGGATAAAGCGTACAGCGCCGCGCCTACGCCGCCTATATTACACTCCTTTGAAGTAAGGACTTTAAGTTTCTTAAACGGGGTTGAAATCGGCTGGGCCTTAAATATTTCCCTTATGGCGGGCATAAAATATTTTGCTCCGCGCGAAATGCCGCCCGTTAAAATGACAGCGTCGGGGTTAAGTAAAAGCACCATATTTGTAAGCCCGCGGCCTATATAGCGGCCTATGGTGTCCCAAAGCTTAAGGGCGATCTCGTCACCTTCTGAAGCGGCCTGAGATAATAAGCGCACGGAAAAATCTTCCGTCTTAAGAAGGCGCGCCAAAACAGACTCGGGATATTTGACGGCCGCGTCCTCGCAGAGGCGCAAAATGCCTTTTGTGCCGGCAAAACTCTCAAGGCAGCCCCTTTCCCCAAACCCGCAGGCGGGAGCGTCGGGGGAATAGTCAATTTTAATATGCCCTATCTCACCGGCAGAACCTGTTGCGCCCTGATAGAGCTCGCCGTTCAAAATAAGACCGCCGCCTATGCCTGTGCCCAAAGTTATGATTATCAGATTTTTATATTTTTTCTTAAACTCTTTGTCGTAGACGCCCCATGCGGCCATATTAGCGTCGTTTGAAACAAAACATTTGCAGCTTGTAAGCGCGCTTAAAGTTTCGGCTATTTTAAGATTGCGCCACGGCAAGTTCGGTGCGTAGCGCAAGACGCCTTGCATATGGTCGGTATCGCCCGCCACGCCGACGCCTAAGATGCATTCCTGCGCGCCAAAACCCTTGCGCCAGCCGTTTACTATATGAGCAAGCTGGGATAAAAACGCGCCCGCTTTTAATGTTACGTAAGTGGGCACTTTATCTTTTTTGATAATTTTACCGCTTTCGTTTACGGCGAAAAATTTGACGAAAGTCCCTCCGATGTCAATGCCTATTGCTATCATAAGACCTCCCTGTTTTTGCCCGCTTTAGGGTGGGCGGAGTTATAAACTTTTTTAATGCGGTCTAAAGACACGTGAGTATAAACCTGCGTCGCGCTTAAACTCTTATGTCCCAGCATTTCCTGTAAACTTTTAAGGTCGCAGCCGTTGTTTAACAGATGCGTGGCAAAAGTATGGCGCAGACTGTGCGGCGTGATTTTTCGCGCCAGATTTGTTTTTACGGCGCAGCCTTCCACTATAAGGCGCAAAGCTTCCCCGCTGAGGCGCACCCCGCGCGAACTCAAAAAAAGCGGCGCGCTTTTGCCCGCGCTTTCCTGCGGACGCGAGACTAAATATTTTTGCAGCGCAGACAAAGCCGCGTCCGTTACCGGAACAAGCCTCTCCCTGCTGCCTTTGCCCATAACTTTTACAATGCCTTCGCTGAAATTAACGTCGCAGATATTAAGCCCCGTTACTTCGCTGCGGCGCAGGCCGCTTGAGTACATAAGTTCCAATATAGCTTTGTTCCTTTGCTCAAAACGCCCGCCCTGCGGCGCTGTTACAAGTTTTACGGCCTCTTCTTCGCTTAAGAACTTGGGCAGCAGTTTTTCGCGTTTGGGGGCCGATATAAACTTAAAAGGGCTTAACTCAAGATATCCCCTGTTGGTAAGAAATTTTGAAAAACTTCTGAGAGCGCTTATCTTGCGCAGCATTGTATTGCGCGAAATTTCTTTTGCGTTTTCGTACGCCAAATATGCCCTGATATTTTGCAGTTTGAAATCTTTTACCTTAAGCAAATTGCGAAGAGACATAAAGGCCGCAAATTCCTTCAAGTCGTTTTCATAGGCGCGCAAAGTATGGGCCGATAAATTTCTGCCTTTAAGAGAAAGCGTAAAATTTTCAATCTGCTTTAACATTTTCCACCGCCGTAAAACGGCCGTTTGCGTTTTGCTTCGCCAATATTTTGCGCGCCGCAGGCAAAGCGTGCCGCGCGCTTTATGCGCGCGGCGGCCTTAAGCCGCTTTTTTTGCGTTTGCCTGTTTGATTTCCTCTATTTCCTCGGGGCTGATTTTTACTATATTTTTACATCTCGGATAGCCCGAGCAACCCAAAAACTCTCCTTTTGCGCTCTTGCGCAAAAGCATGGGTTTGCCGCATTTCTCGCATTTTTTGCCGCTGTCCAAAGGCCCGCTTGAGGCAATTTTATTGCCCTGCGCGTCAAGAGAAAAAGTATTTTTGCACTTAGGATAGGCCGAGCAGGCTAAAAATTTACCTCTTCTGCCCGTTCTTATTACCATAGGGCTGCCGCATTTATCGCAGACTTCGTTTGTCTGCTGCGGGGCCGCGGCCGCTTCCCCGCCGTTTAAGTTCTTCTTGCCCCTGCACTCGGGATATCTGGCGCAGGCTATGTATTGGCCAAAGCGGCTTCTTTTAAGAAGCATCGGGCCGCCGCATATCGGGCATTTTTCGCCTTCGGCTACGGAGGGCTCGGCCTTTTTCATATTGGCCGAAGCGTTTTGCAAATCGCGGCTGAAAGTATCGTAAAAAGCGCGTATTACGCCCACCCAACCCTGAGAGCCTTCGGCTATATCGTCAAGTTTCTCCTCAACGCCGGCGGTATAGGAAAGGTCCATAATATCCTTAAAGAAACTCTTTAGCTGCTCGGTTACCGTAGATCCCAGTTCGGTTATAAGCAACTTATTTGTCTTGGGCTGGCGTTGGACATATTTCCTGTCAATAATAGTTTTTATCGTCGGCGCATAAGTGGAAGGGCGCCCGATGCCGTGCTTTTCTAAAGTTTTAATCAGGCTTGCCTCGTTGTAGTTCGGCGGAGGGGCAGTCTTGTGATCTTTTGTCTCAATATCCAAAAGCTTAAGCATATCCCCCGTCTGCAAAGCGGGAAGAATAGCGCCGGAGGACTGCTCGTCCTCAGCGGTATCTTCGGCGTCTTCGTCTTGATAGACGGAAAGATATCCGTTAAATTTAACCGTGCGGCCGCTTGCGCGAAGCAGACATTTTTCCGCGCTTTGCGCGCTTATGTCTATTGCCACTGTGTCAAAAACGGCGTCGGCCATTTGGGAGGCAACAAAACGCAGCCAGATAAGTTCGTAGAGCCTGTACTGGTCGGTTGTTAAATATTCCTTTACGCTCTGAGGCGTGCGGTAAACGTCGGTGGGGTGTATGGCTTCGTGGGCTTCCTGCGCGCCTTTTACCTTGCTTTTATAGACAGGCGCGGAAGACGGAGCAAATTGCGCGCCGTATTTTTCTTTAATAAACTGCGCCGTTTGCGCGCGCAGCTGGGAGGAGACGTTAAAAGAATCCGTCCTCATATATGTTATCAGGCCGACGTTATGTCCGCCTATGTTAACGCCTTCGTAAAGAGTTTGGGCCACCTGCATTGTCCTTTGGGACTGCATATTGATTTTATTATACGCGTCCTGCTGCATGGAGCTGGTAATAAACGGCGGTTTGGGGCGCTGGCGGACTTCTTTTTTCTCCACATTTTCAACTTTAAGCGGGCCGCTTCGCAGCAGCGCGTTGACGGGAGCAAGGCTTGCATTATCCTTAAAAACGGTGGTCTTGACTTTATAATCCTCAGCAAAGAGTTTATAGGTAAAAGTCTGCTCGGCGGGTTTTCCCTCCCATTTAAGAATGCGGGCGTAGAAAGAGGGTTTTGAGTCCTGCTTTTCAAGGAGGGCTTTTATAGTCCAGTAATTTTCTTCCTTAAAAGAGGCAATTTCTTTTGCGCGCTCGGCCAGAAGGCGCACCGCCACGGACTGTACCCTGCCCGCGCTTAAGCCGCCGGTAATTTTGCGCCACAAAAGGGGTGAAAGTTTGTAGCCTACTAACCTGTCCAAAACGCGTCTTGCCTGCTGGGCGTTGACGAGGTTTGCGTCAATATCCCTTGCGTGGGCAAAGCTTTCCTGCACGGCAGAAGGCGTAATTTCGTGGAAGAAAATCCTCTTTGTATTTTCGTCTTTAAGTTTCAATAATTCTTTTAAGTGCCAGGCTATGGCTTCCCCCTCGCGGTCAGGGTCGGTAGCAAGATAAACGAAATCGGCTTTTTTAAGCGTTTCTTTAAGTTCGTTTATTATCTTTGGCTTTCCGCTTGCGACATAAGTGGGTTTGAAGTCATTGTTTTCGTCAACGCCGATTTCCTTTGAAGGCAAATCGCGCACGTGACCGAAAGAGCTTTTGACTATATATCCTTCCCCCAAAATTTTGCTTATTGTTTTTTGTTTTGTAGGAGATTCTACTATAACAAGTTTTTTACCGCCCGAAGAGGCGGATTTTTTTATTTCTTTGTTTTCTGTTTTTTTGGTTGTCATTTTTATATCCTTGCTTAAACGCTATTATGCTTAAAATAAAATCTAAAATTTAGAACGGAAGTATTTGCCGTCGCGGCATTGCACAAAACCGCTTACTTCCAAATTAAATAAAACGCCCGCGCTTTGGCTTACGTCCAAAGAAAGACCGAAGGCCACGTCGTCTAAAGTTTTGCTGCCTTCGCCTATAACGGAGAGGACTTTTTGCTCAAGCTCCGTCAGATTTTCTGCGCCGCTATTTTCTTTATTTTCAATTTCACGGACGCAAAGCTTCATTTTTAACTCCAAAGGCAAAGCGTCAATAATGTCCTGCGCGCCAAGCGCCATAGCCGCGCCCTGCCTTATAAGATTGTTTGTCCCGCCGCTCTGCGGGCTGTCTATAGGCCCCGGCACCGACATTACGTCAAGCCCCTGCTCCAAAGCCATTTTGGCGGTAATTAAGGCGCCGCTTTTTACTTCCCCCTCTATTACCACCACCAATTTTGAAAGCGCGGCAATAAGCCTGTTTCTGCGCGGGAAATGCTGCGCAAGCGGCGGCGCACTGAAAGGCAGTTCCGAAATTACGGCCCCGCCGTTATCTAAAATCGCGCGAGCAAGTTCTCGGTTTTCAGCAGGGTAACAGCGGCCTATGCCTGTTCCCAGCAAAGCCCAAGTCGGCTTTTTATTTTTTACGGCCTGTGCATGCGCTATGCTGTCTACACCTCTTGCAAGGCCGCTTACCAAAGTAACGCCGACCTGCGCCAAATCACCCGCCAGTTTTGCCGTAACGCGCCTGCCGTAAGGCGTAACTTTGCGCGTGCCGACCATAGCCACGCTGACTGCGTTTTCAAAGTCAAAAGCGCCGCGGACATATAAAGCCAAAGGCGGCTCTTTGATATCCAAAAGCGCGGGGGGATAAGTTTCCTCGTCCTTAAATAAAATCCTGCCGCCGCATTTTTGCGTTTTTTCAAGCTCCTCTTCGGCATTCAAAGCATTGCAGGCAGCGAGAAATTTTTTTGCCGTCTCAAGCGTTATTTTGCCTTCTTCACTAAGCGTTTGGGCGTCCTGCTCCAAAATGTTTTGCCCCGTGCCGAAAATCTCCATAATACGCACAAGCCAGTCCGCCCTCAGATAACTAAAAGAGTTAATTTTAAGACGGGCAAGCCTTTCTTTATCGCTGAAAAACATTACTACCTCACGCTTAATTTGACTGCAAAACAAAACCTAAATTTGTCTAGCGCGCCGCCGTGTTTTTTGCCTGCGCGGCTCCGCGCGGTTAAATATCGCTTACGCCTTTTCTGTCCAGCGGGCGGTACTGCATAACTTCTATAATATGCTCCCGCTTTATCTGGGGGCTGCCCTCCAAATCGGCTATGGTGCGGGCGGTTTTCAAAATCTTATCAAGACTGCGGGCCGAGAGGCCCAGTTTCTTCATCGCAAGCTCTAAAATCTCCCCGCCGCCTTCGGGCAGAGGGCAAAATTCTTTTATCTCTTTTACCGTCATAAAAGCGTTAGCGGTCGTGCGGCTGTTTTTGAAACGCTCCTTTTGTATCTCGCGCGCTTCTATAACGCGGGCCCTTATCTGCGCGCTTGTTTCGCCCTCGCTTTTTTTATTCCAGTCTTTATAGTCAACTGGGTTTAAGTTTACCGTTAAGTCAATTCTGTCCAAAAGCGGGCCCGATATTTTTGACTTATACCTGCTTATCTGCAAAGGCGTGCAATTGCAGGGCTTGATATTATGCCCGTGATAGCCGCAGGGACAGGGGTTCATAGCCGCAATCAAAGTAAATTTAGCCGGGTAGGTAAGCGTGTCCTTAGCGCGCGCAATTGTTACGCGGAAACTCTCAAGCGGCTCGCGCAAAACTTCCAGGGACTGGCGCGAAAATTCCGCAAACTCGTCTAAGAATAAAACGCCGTTATGCGCAAGGCTTACTTCGCCAGGGCGCGGCGTCTGCCCGCCGCCTATTAAAGCTATATTTGAAATCGTATGATGCGGGTCCCTAAACGGACGCTTTACCGAACTAAAATTCTTACCCAAAAGCCTGCAGACGGAATAAATTTGCAAAATATCCAAAGCCTCCTGCCTGCTTAAAGGCGGCAGTATGCCGCAAAAACGCTTTGCAAGCATGCTCTTGCCCGTGCCGGGCGGCCCCATTAAAAGTACATTATGGCCGCCTGCGGCGGCAATCTCAAGCGCGCGTTTTGCCAAAGCCTGTCCTTTAACTTCGCTAAAATCGCCTTCTATAACTTCTTCAAAAAGCGTCTGGTCTTCCAAAACGCCTTCTTCTGCAACGGGCGTTTTGCCCTCCAAAATTTCAACGGTTTCTTTCAAAGAGCCTGCGCAAAAACCTTCACTTTGCGCATAATAAATTTCCTGCCTGTTTTGGCGCGGCACAACGCACTTAAAAGCTTTGCCCGTCTTTTTAAGGCATATAAGCATAGGCAAAACGCCCGCGCATCCGTGCAATTTACCGTTTAAGCCAAGCTCGCCTATAAACACAAAATCCTTCAGTGCAGAGCGCGCCGCAGGGCTGATTTGCTCCGTCGCGCAAAGAAGGCCAAGAGCAATAGGCAAATCAAAATGAGTACCGCTTTTTTTAACTTCTGCCGGAACGAGATTTATCGTTATTTTTTTTGACGGTACGTCAAACCCGCTGTTTTTTACTGCGGCAGCAACGCGGTCCTTTGCTTCTTTTACTTCCTGCTCCGGCAGGCCTACTATGCTTAAAGAAGGCAGGCCGGGCGAAACGTCTACTTCAACCGTAACCAAAAAGCCTTCTATCCCTTTTATACAGCTTGAGTTAATGTTTGCAAGCATATGCAAGTTCCGCCGCGTCGTTTGTTGTCTTTAGAATTTACGCCGCAGTTTTTTTGCCTCTGCGCCTGCGGCGCGTTGAAAAAATCAGATAAATAAAAGCTCAACGGAATCGGGCCCCGTTGCCACTATCGTAAAATTGGCGTAATATTTGCGCAAAATCTTTGCGGAAAACTCTTCCGATGTGGAAATATTTGCCTGCACCTCAAAAGTAGCGGCCGAATTGCTGTATTTCACCAGGGAGAAATCTTCAACCTCCCTCAGTTCGCGCAGAATGCTTTGCAGACGCTCAAGCCTTTCTACGGTATTTACGTCTCTTACCACAAAAGTATAAGTCTTGGCGGAGTTAACGGCGGAGTCTATGCTTTCAGCCACCTGTTTTGCGCTGTCTTCGCACGCGGAGGAAAACGCCTTTTGCAAAGCGATATCTTCAACGGCGTCAAGCCCGCTCTGGCTTGAAGAACTTTCCGCTATGACCTGATAATTGTTAACCGAAATTACCCTTAAATGCACGGTCGCCCTCATGGGTTTGAAGGAAGAGGCAAAACGCTCCGCATTTTCTATGGGGGAGGCGGAAGCCTCCGCCACGACTACAAAGCGCGCTCCTTCCTTTTTTGCTTTATCCACAAGAGGCGTAATATTTTCCAGATTATTCTGACTTAAATTGCCGCCGTCAAAAAGGGTATAGGGATAATTCTTAAGCGCTTTATAAATGCCTTGGCGGCAGTATTGTTTAAGGTAAACCTCGTCGTTAAAAGTATCCCGCGAGGCCACCAAAATATTGGTCTTTTTGATAAAAGAGCTGTCTTCCAAAGACTTTATCTTTGAAGCCAAATCGCTTACAAGCACCATAACGCGCGCTTCCAAATAATATTTATCGCCTTTTCTGTAAGCGGTATTTATATAGGCTTTTCTGACGTAATTTTCATACTTGGCCAAAATTTCCTGCTGGACTTCCTGCGGATATTCTATCTGGCTGGAGGAAGATAAAAATACCTTTACCGCGTTTTCAACGGCATTATACTGGGCTTTTTGCATAGCAAGTTTTTTTATCGCCGAAGTATTGCCGTCCTGCCAGTCTACGGTAGCCGTACCTATAACGTATTCCCCCTCGCCTTTAGGACCTATATTAAATCTTTGGCAGGCGCAAAGTAAAGCAACTGCGGCAAAGCACAAAAGAAGTTTTTTCATCAGTTTTATCCTCCGCCCAAAAAGGGCTTGTTTAAGCGTTTATCTGAGCACGTCGCCCAACAGCTTTGTGTAAGACGACGGGCGTTTTATAGTTTCCGGATCTATAATGGCGCAGCGTATCATCATAACTTCCAACATATGCGTCAAAATGTCATAGAAATTTTCCCTTATGGCGGGGGCAATTCCCACGCCGCTGGGGCCTAAAATAATTGCGCCCTTTAAGTTTTTATCGTCGCAGATATTGGCAATCTTAAAAGCCGCCGAAATAAGATGGTTTGTGGAATAGGAAGATTTAAGCGTAAAGCGAAACCCGCCCCTTATACCCAGTTCTTTTGCCCTCTCAATAATAGCAAATGCCACCCAGTTTAATTTATCGGTATTATCCTGCGGGAAAAAGAAGCCGAAACGTCCCCAGTCGGTACCCTGAGGGCGCGGGAGAGTTACAATCTCTTTTATATCTCTGGTAACAATTTTGCTTCGGGAATCATCGGTCATACCGAGCATTTCCACTAAAAGCTGATCGTATCCCGGGGAACTTACGCCGCTGTCTGTTATCTTGCGGTTTAACACTTTTACCCTGCGGATATTGCGCGCCACAGTGCCCAGATTTATACCCGTCCCGCCGAAATAACTTTGCGTCTGCGTGTCCGATAAGCTCAGTTCCGCGTCAAAAACCATTTTGTTGTAAATTTTGGCAAGACGCTGCGTACGGGGAGGTTTCATCTCCGAAACCCAACCCTGATCAAGGCGGAAGTTTACGAGCTCTTCAAAGCGCGCCAGACTCTCCGGCGGATATTTGGAGGAAATTATTATCTGCCTCTTCTCCTTCAAAAACTGATTTAGGAGATTAGAGATAAATTCCCTGTTATGGTCGTTTACGGCCGTTAAATGGATATCGTCAATAATAAGCACTTCGGCATTATTAAAAAACTTTTCCAGTTTATCAAGCTGCCCTTCCTCCACAAACCTTTGCACGCCGCGGGAAAAGCGCACGCCGTTTGTTATAAGTATGCGGTCCTGCGGCACTTTTTTAGACAGATCGTAACCCAAAGCGTTAAGAAAATGGGTTTTGCCAGTGCCCGTATCGCCGTAAATAAAAAACGGATTGTAGAGCGAGCCTATGTTCTCGCATAAAGACATAGCCGCCGCGTGAGAAAAACGGTTTGAAGCCATATCCATATTTTCAAAAGTAAAAGTAGGAACAAGAGGAATTTCTATAGACCAGTTATTTTTCTTGTAAACCTGCACTGCGGGAATATTTATAGTATGGTCAAGGGAGGAATCCTCCGGCGTTTGGGCCGCGCGCTTTTCCTGATAGCGCTTGGGGCTTAGAGGCGTAGCCCTCTGAGATGAAGGCTGCGCCGCGGCAGCTGGGTTTGCCTGCTGCTGTTTCAACGCATCGCGCTGGGCGGTATAATCTATTATTTCTTTTTCGTTGTTATCTTCTATCATAGTTTTCCTCTTAACGCTTATTTTTTGTTGCCGTCCAATTTTTCCTTAAGGCTTTTGAAAACTTTTTTTATGCCCTCGCCGCCCGCGTCATTTTCCTCATCATCGTGGATTATTACCATTCTGCGCACGCCCGATATCTTGGGCGCCTTGGGCACGGCGGCATTAAAAGCGGTTTGAGCAAGCTTCATGCTTTTTGCGTCACTGAGCGGATTTATTTTTTGAGGAGCATGCGGACCTTTGGGCTTTACTCCCGCGCGAAAGTTTTCCGCCACTTTCTTGCCGATATTCTTCCTGAAATCTATTTGCGAAAGATCCGATGTAATAAAAGTCCTCTCCGCAAGAAGCGGTTTTCCAACCGCAGTGTTAAGCGTAATAGCCTCTTCTCCCGAGCTGCCTTCAAACTCGGAAAAAGGATCTTTGGCAGCAGCCGCCAAAACCGCACCGGACGGCGGCGGGGGCGGCGGCCCAAAAACTGTTTTTACGTTTAAGACCTCGGTTATGTCTTCCGAACGCTTTTGTTTAAGAAATTCCCGCGTAAGCTCGCCAAAGCTTTGCAAAGAATCCTGAGTCTTAGTAGCAGAGTACTGTTGAGGCTGTTGGGGCTGTGGCTGTTGATAAGGCGGCACGCCCCCATAAGGATAAAAATTCATATTAGGCGGCTGCGCGCACTGCATAAACGGATAAGGCGACGGGATGCCCGCAGGCATAAAAGGCTGCGGCGCAGGCACAGACACCACCGGAGGAGGAACGTAAGATAAAGGCACAGGCGCAATAGTAGCATAAGCCGGTGGCGGAGCAGGCGCGGCGTAAAACCCCTGCGCTATGCGCGTTAAGGCGGAAGGCTCCCTCTTTCTAGGCGGTAAAGGTTTAACAAGGGCGGGTTTGCCTTGAGTCTTTGGGGCCTGCCCCTGGCGTAAAAAGTTATCTGCGTTTGGCTGCGGGCCAAAAACATCGGAAGGCAGGACTTCCATAGGAGAAATATTTTGAGAACTTAAAGACGACTGCTCTTGCTGTTTATGCCCTTGTTCTCTAGACGGCTGTGCGGACGCCGCGGGCTGCTCTGTCTGAGCGGCAACAGCGCTTTGAGACTGATTATCAAAAATTTGCGGCGCGGACGGCGTAAAGTCCTGCGGCAACGGTTCCAGCGAAGACTGCAGCCCCTCTTCCTGCGGGTTTTGCCCGCTTTCTTTAACATGTATATTCTGCTGAGACGGAGACATATTTTCACTTGAGGGCACGGGCGGGTGAACAGGCGCGTCCTGCGGACGCTCTTTTGAAAGAGGTCTGTGATCAAAAATGGGATCTATATGGGCCGGTTCGGTAATAATGTTTTCTTTTTGCTCCTTTGAGGGAGATTCCACAAAAGGATCTTTACCGTGGGGATCTTTATAAAATAAATTATCCGAAAGATTTGTTTTAGAAGAAATATCATTGTCTGCGGCAAAAGCATTAAAGTCAACAATAGTTTGGGCGGCAAAAATATCTTCTATAGGCAAAGTGCTGCTTTGTAAAGAAGTTGTTTCTTCAAAAGCATTATCCAGTAAAATAGACTGGCCCAGTTTAACCTGATTTGCATCAACGCCTTTTATCGGGGAGGACTGCCCTTCCACCACAACGCCGCGTTCCGCTTGCTTGCCGGCAGACATACTGAAAGGTTTTATCTGTACCGACTGAACATTTTGCATAGAAGACAAGACGTTCTGCCCCGCCTGCTCTTTAGGAGAAGCAGATTGCTGAGGCTGCTCAATAAAAACCTGCTCCTGATGATTTTCTTCCGTCATTTTGGGAGGGGCTTTCTCCCCGAGCTGATTTTCAGACATCGGCGGACGTATATGCTGACGCACAGATTCCGAAGAAAGAACTTGCTGAGGCTGCTGTATCGGCTGTTGGACTGGTTGCTGTACAGGCGGCTGGACTTGCGCTTGAGGCTGCTGTATCGGCTGTTGGACTGGTTGCTGTACAGACGGCTGGACTTGCGCTTGAGGCTGCTGTATCGGCTGTTGGACTGGTTGTTGTACAGGCGGCTGCATTTGCGCTTGGGGTTGTTGCACAGGTTGTTGTACAGGCGGTTGTACTTGAGTTTGCGGTTGTTGTACTTGAACCTGAGGTTGTTGAACGGTTTGCCGTACAGGTGTTTGTACTTGAGCCTGAGATTGCTCTACAGGCGGCTGCACCTGAACTTGCTGAGGCTGTTGTTGCACAGGCGCTTGTACGAACGGACTTATATGCTGTTGAGGAGGTTGAAATTGTTGAGCCTTTTGATTTTGGCCTTGTGCCTTTTGCCCTTCAAAATGTGCGGGCGCAGACATCTTTGCTTTGGGCGCGCGAACGGCCTTTTTTTGTTTCGGCGCGTTTGGGCGTATTACGTTAATTATCTTTGGAACTATATTTTTTATCTGCTCTTTTACCGGAGTGGAATAATATTCTCTTTTCCCGTCGGAAAAAATTTCAGTAGGCATTACCTGCGGCGTAAATTCCGTGGTATTTGCCGCTGTCTGCGTTTGCTGCAATTGCGTCGGAGGGGGCGTCTGCTGGGACGGCATTTGCGCCGGCATCTGCTGAAACTGCCCCTGCTGCGCAGGTTGCTGCTGCGGCTGCAGATAAGGCTGTACCTGCCCCTGAAACTGCGGCGGCGGTGCGGCCTGTTGAAACTGCGGCGGCGCAAATTGTTGTTGAGCGTCGGTAGGTTGAACCTGCGGCGGATACTGTTGAGCGTAAGGCTGAGGCGGCTGCCCCTGCGCATATTGTTGCTGGGGCGGCTGCATTTGCGGGTAATTCTGATACCCTGCGGAGGACGGCGGCCATTGTTGCTGCTGCGGCATTTGCTGATATTGCTGATTATACCCCTGTGGATAGCCCTCCTGAGGAGGCTGCGCCGACTGATTAGGCGCCGTAGTCTGCGCCATTTTGCTGGGCATATGCACGGATTCGGCCCTTAAACCGTCCGAAGCTGTTCTTGTAGAGAGATGTATGGGAGCAGAAGAAGTGCTGAAAGTTTTTTTGGTAGTATTAAATTTGTCAAAAATTTTACTCATCAACCCCTTTGTCTGCGTCTGAGCAGACGCGCCGACATCTTTGCCTTCAAAAGGCTGTGTCCAACCCGTGCCGGTTCTGCTTCTTGTGTGCGCTTTTGTTATGTCTACAGTAGGCATATGCGCCAAAGACTGCTCGGCAGGGGCAGGCGGCAGCGATTCCGATAAAATCTTTGGAGGGGAAGATACCGCCCTTATATCCGCATCGTAAGGCGAAGGTTCAAGCGCGCCGTCTTCGGAATTAAGGTCAATAAAAGTACCGTCGCTTACGTCAAGGCTTGTTTCAATGTCAATAACGGTTTCTATATCGGCCAAATCTTTCTTGACTTCAAGCTGGCCTTCGGCCAAATTAAGATGGGGGGTTGTTTCTTCCAACTTACTGTGCGGAGCAGGATAAGTCTTTTGAGGAATTTTATTTTTTTCAACTGAAGAAACGGGCGATTTTGTTTCCTCTTTGGGGGGAACGCCCCCCTCCTCTCCCGACGGCGCTTTGCCCGAAAAGCGCAAAGAAGGGGAATCAAAACTCAGCACTTCCCGTTTTGTCTTAAGCTCTGTTGCGGCAAGCAGATCAAGCTCTTTTTCAATAGCGTCCGAAGAAGTAAAAACTTCTCCCTGTAAGACAAAATTTTCAACTTTGTTTCTTATTTCTTCAAGTTCGCCTTCTTCGTTAACGTCGCGCAGCTCAAAGGTATGGGTATATGGTAAAATGCGTCTGTCAACATAACTGCACAGAACGCCCATGTCCTGTTGGAGAAAAGCGGCGTCCTCCTCCGTACCCAAAATAAGCAAAAGGTACTTGGAAGCGCCTGTTATAACGTTTTCCCTGATTTCCCACTTAGTTATCATCTCTTCCCCTTAGGAAACTGCACGAGAGTAAATTTTTATCCCTCAACTATCTTCACGCCCGCGCTTGTGCCAAGACGGCTTGCGCCGGCTTCTATCATAGCTTTTGCGTCTTCTTTACTGCGCACCCCGCCGGAAGCTTTCACTTTTATTCCGCTTGCGCGCGCCATAAGAGCTACGTCTTGCGCAGTTGCGCCTTTGTCGGAAAATCCCGTTGAAGTCTTAACAAAATCGGCCCCTTCGCGCGCCGCTATTTTGCAGACTTCGGTTTTTTCTTCGTCGGTAAGATACGATGTTTCAATTATAACTTTCAAAATAAGGCTTTTGCACTGTTCTCTTACGGCTTTAATATCTTCGGCTACGGTGATAAAATCCCCGTCTTTAAGCGCGCCGATATTTATGACCATATCTATTTCCTGCGCGCCGTCTGCAACTGCTTTTTTTGTTTCAAAAGCTTTTGTCTCGGAAGCGTTTGCGCCTAAGGGAAATCCTATTACCGTGCATACCTTAACATCGCTTCCTCTTAAAAGTTTTGCGGCAAAAGGCACCCAGCAGGGATTTATGCAGACCGAAGCAAAATGATGAGACAATGCCTCCTTACAAACTTTTGCTATGTCTTCCTTCTTTGCAAAAGCTTTAAGAACGGTATGGTCAATATAGGGGGCCAAATTTTCTTTAGTTTCCATAGAAACCTCTTAATTGTAGTTTATTATCCTTGCAAAACTTTCGGCCGAGAGCGATTGTCCCCCCACCAAAACGCCGTCAATATCGGCTTGGGCCATAAGGGCGTCCACATTATCGGTCTTAACGCTGCCGCCGTAAAGTATCCTGATGTTCTGGGCAAAAGTTTCGTAATATTTATTTTGCAAAAGTTCGCGTATATCGGCGTGCACCTTCTGGGCCTGCTCGGGGGTGGCTGTTTTGCCCGTGCCTATGGCCCAAACAGGCTCGTAGGCAATAACAATATCCTTTAACTCCTGCGCGCTAAAACCTTTTAAGCCGCCTTCAATCTGATTTTGTATGACGCTGTAGGTTTTATCAAGTTCGCGCTCGGTCAAAGTTTCGCCGACGCAAAAAACTACTTGAAGGCCGGCCGAGAGCGCGGCGTGTAATTTTTTATTCAAAATTTCATTTGTATCGCCAAACAAAGCCCTTCTTTCGCTGTGCCCTAAAATTACGCCCGCTGCGCCGGCGTCTTTAATCTGGTTCGGGGCAACTTGGGAGGTAAAAGCCCCTTTCTCTTCGTAAAAACAATCCTGTGCAAAAACTTTTACCGCACTGCCTTTTACGGCCTGTGCGACGGCCGCCAAAGCTGTAAAGGAAGGCGCTATCATTATATCGGCTTTATTTTTATTCTCCGCCGCGGCCACCGCAGAGGCTAAAGAAGAAGATTGTTCTATAGTATTATGCATTTTCCAATTACCGGCAATAAAAGATTTTCTGGTCATAAGTAAACTCCCGTTGAAATTTATACGGCAAAACTGCGCCGCTTTTACGGCGCTCGCTCCATATATATTATTATATTTGTTACATTTTTGTAAACTTTTTTCAATTATGGGCTTTCAGGGCGCCTTGAAAGTACAGGGGGCGCATTTTAAGGCTTAAAAATAAAACCCGCAATAGCGCGCGCAAAATATTTCATAAATTTTTTATCAAATTTAGTAGAATTATTTATTGTATAAAAAATAAAAAGAAGGAGGTTAAACAGTAACTAAAAATGGAAAATCTTAATACCGCGCAGAAACTTGGTTTCTGGGGTTTGGTAGGGCTGGTGGTAAGTTCAATGGCGGGCTCGGGCATATATTCTCTGCCGCAAAATTTGTCAGTATGCGCAGGGGCCGACGCTATTTTAGCCGCGTGGATAATAACGGGGCTTGGCATATTTTTCCTGGCCGAGAGCTTTAGGATACTTGCCAAGTTAAAGCCCGAGTTTAGCGAAGGCGGCCTCTACAATTACGCAAACGACGGTTTCGGCAGGAAGACGGGATTTTTTATGGTTTGGGGATACTGGCTCGGCAATATTTTTGCAAATACGGGCTTTGCGGTTATATTTTTGGAATCGCTTAATTACTTTTTCCCAAAATACTTTATAGGCGGTAATGATGTCTATTCTATGGTCTTGGGTTCTGTTTTAATATGGGGAGTCTACGCCGTAATTGCGCGCGGCATAAAAACAGCCGCTGCCGTAAATCTTATCGGTACCGTAATAAAGCTTTTGCCTATTGCGGTTTTTATAGTTGTTTGCGTGCTAGCCTTTAATATTGAAAAGTTTTTGCCGTATATGTTTGATAATTTTACTTTCGGTACTTTTGCCTTTGAAGATTTTACCGCCCAAATTAAAGGCTGTATGATGGTAACGCTGTGGGCGTTTTTGGGGATAGAATCCTCGGTCGTGTTATCTTCAAGAGCGCGCAAAAGCAAGTATGGCCCGCGCGCGGCGTTTACGGGATTTTTCTTCTGTCTTATCTGCTACGTTTTGATCTCTCTTCTGCCTTTTGGCATTATGCAAAAGGCAGATATCGCCGCTTTGGCAAACCCTTCAACAAGCGGCGTACTGCAATTTATTGTAGGCAGCTGGGGCGGCGCGCTGATGGTATGCGGGCTTATGCTTTCTGTCTTATTCTCGCTTCTGTCATGGGTAATTATAGCTATGGAAGTGCCCTTTGGGGCGGCGCAAAAAGGCTCCTTCCCGCAGGCGTTTACCAAAGTAAATAAGCAGGGCACGCCTTCTTTTTCCCTGCTGATGACGACTGTAATAACGCAGATTGCCTTGCTGCTTGCTTATTTTTCTTCCGACGCGTGGATATTTATGATAAATATCGCGGGCATGATGATACTGCCCGTTTATCTAATAAGCGCAATGTATCTTGTAAAACTTTCCGGCAACAGGGAAGATTTTGCCTTCGGAAAAGGCAAGAAAAGAAAGGCTTTTATCGTCGCTTCTTTAGCCGTAATTTACTCTTTGTGGCTTATTTACGCGGCCGATATTAAATATTTGTTCTTTGCTGTTTTCGTTTACGCGGCAGGCATACCCATAATGCTTAAGGCAAGGAAAAATCAAAGTAAGGAAAACTAACTTTTAGGAAATTTGGCGCGCGCCGCAAATTTAAGAGCTTCCGCCATACCCTCCGCGTCGGCGCGGTTTTTGCCGGCGATGTCAAAAGCTGTGCCGTGCGTCGGGGAAACGCGCAAAAATTTAAGACCTGCCGTTATATGAACGGCAGGTTTTTTTGCGCAAAGTTTAAGCCCGCTTAAAGCCTGATCGTGATACATGCAGACTATGCCCCCAAAACGCCCCGCTCGGACTTTAAGCCAAAGCTCGTCGCTGGGATAAGGGCCGCTTACGTTAAAGCCCAGCGCGCGCAGATTTTTAAGCGCGGGCGCAATAATTTCAATTTCTTCCCGACCTATTTTACCGTCGTCGCCCGCGTGCGGGTTTAAGGCCGCGACCCCTATCGCCGCGCGTTTTGGCAGAACTTCGGCAAAGTTTGCTACCGTCTTTATTATGCGCGCTTTTGTAATTGCCGCAGGCAAATCTTTTATGGCGTAATGTTCGCTTACAAGCGCGCAGGCAACAGGGCCGCTTATAAACATCATAGTCGCCCCGCGGCCGCAGCGCGCATATTTGTCAAGAACTTCCGTATGGCCCATAAATTTTACGCCCGCTTTAAGCCACGCGCTTTTTGATATAGGCGCAGTTACAAGGGCGTCGTATTTTTTTTGCAGCATAAGTTTAACGGCAAGCCGCAGGGATTTATAAGAAATATCACCGCCGTATTTTGAAGGCGCGGGAAGGGAAGGTTTTTTATATTTTGTTTTAACTTCAATAAAATTTACGTCTTTTGACAGGCGGTATTTTTCAAAGGCGCAGCGCGCTGAAATAATTGTAAAACGCGCGCCCGAGCGCGGCATTTTTTCAAGCGCTTTTGCAATTATCTCGGGGCCTATTCCCAAAGGATCGCCGCCCGTTATTAAAATATTTTTCATACCTTATTTTAGCAATAAAAAAGGCGGGGCATAAAGCCCCGCCTTAAACAGAAAAACAAAAATGTTATTTCTTGGACGGCGCAGGAGCAGGAGCGGGCTGCGGTTTTTCGGCCTGCGCTTTAGGAGCGCCGGCCGCGGCCGCGGGTTGCGGTTTTTCGGCCTGCGGTTTGGAATACTCAAACTTTTCCATAACCTTGATATCGGCTTTGTCCTTTAAGTCTTTTACATAAGCCATTAAAGCTTTCTGCCTCTCAACATTGGCAAGATACATTTCAAGCTCGGGTTTAATCTGCTCGTAAGTAAAATCTTTTTTGGCGGATTTGGAAACCATCTTGATAATATAAATGCCGTGCTCTGTTTTAATAGGCTCGCTTAACTGGCCGACGTTTAATGCAAATATTTTATCGTCTAAATCTTTGGGTAAAACACCGCGCAAAACAAGCTGGACGCCGCCGGTAGAAAGAGGATTTTTATCGTCGGAATATTTTTGTATGGCTTCAAGAACGCTCAGATCGCCTTTTTCAATTTGTTTGCAAATATTTTTGGCGAGTTTCTCTTTCTCTTTTACTACCGAGACCGCCGCATTCTGCGTGCTTAAAAAAACAGAGGACACTTCCGCGCGCTCGGCCGTAAGCTGATGAAGCTTTACCGCAAGAGGGGCCGCTATTTCAAGACGTTCTTTAGGCAGCTTCTCGGTCTCTGTCTTATTGCCTTTCATGATAAGAACAATATCGTCGTAGAGCTGTTTTGTCTGCTCTTTGGAAGGCTGGGTAATTTTGCCTCTTAAAGCGTTATCCTGAAGCTTTTGTATGGAAATTGCTTCTTTGGCCTTTTGCTCAAACTGCTTATAGGTCAAATCCATATTTTTAAGATGTTCCTTAAAAGCTTCTTCTTTCTTTTTCTGGTCTTCCAGAGGTTTGCCCTGAGCATCAACGGCAATGGCATTTTTATAGTTGTTTATCCACTGGGCAAGCTCGCTGTCTTTGACGGTAATTTTTTGTTTTTGAGCTTCCTGCAAAAGCAGCTGCTCTAAGATCAGATTATTAAGCGTTTCTTCTTTAATTGCCGTTACGTTGTCGGGATTTGCAAGAACCTGCGGCGCGCGGCCTTCGTATTCAATCAAAACCCTTTCTTTAAGTTTTTGATACTGGGAATTCAAAATCGCTTTCCCGTTGACGGTCGCAACCGTAGAGTCCACTACTTTAGCGTTCGCTAAACCTGCGCCCAAACCGAAAATTACGGCAAGCGCAAGAATTTTATTTGCTTTCATACTTTACCTCCACGCCGTATTTTTGTTTAAGAGAGTTCAAATAGGCGTCCTGTTTTTGTTTTTCTAAAATCTGTTTTATCCTGTCTTTAGCCTTAGGATAACTTAAAGCTTCTTCCCCCGTCTTCATTATTATATGAAATCCGTGCGCCGTTTTGAAGAACCCCTGCACCTGCATAACGGGCGTGTTGGCGGCGGCAATTTCAATTTCGGATATATATTCGCCCGGTATAAAAGGTTCCAGGCGCCCGCCGTTATCTTTGGTAACGGGATCTATGGAAAATCTTTTTACCGCCTCCAGAAAACGCGCCTGAGAAGCGCCTTTTAACTGCTTTGTCAAATCGGCGGCGAGCTGCGGGTCTGCCACTAAAATCTGTAAAAGGGAAATTTGATAGGGATATTTTTTATAATAGGCTTTTATTTCCTCTTCGGAAACTGAGGTTACTCCTTCTTTCTCAAGTTTTTCGCTGAGCATATTCATAAGCATAAATTCTTTTGCCGCCGCAAGGCTTTCTTTAAGCTGCTCCTGCAAGTCGGCCACCTGCTTTTGATAATCTTCTTCTTTATCAAAGCCTTCGCTTTGCGCTTCTTTTAGGAAAAGCTTTTCGCTTATAATAAGGTCCAAAAAGTTATCTCTGCCCACAGGCGTTTTTATGAAGGAAGAAAAATCTTCATCTAAATTTTGCGCTTTTTTATCAAAATCTTCCTGTGTGATATTTTCCCCGCCGACTTTGGCTAAAACCGAGGGCTCTCTCAAAGTTTGGGACGGATAATCTTCCCCCCCGCTTTTAGAGCAGGCGCAGAAGCATAAAATTGAAAAAAGAGGAATTAAAAAATATTTTGTCATATATTAGAGTTTACCATTTTTACAAAAAAGCCGTCTTACATATCTTCAAGTCTTGCTATCCTATCCTCAACAGGCGGATGCGTCGCACCAAGGCCCATAAGCATGGCAAAACAACCCGCGCCTTTGCCGTCTCTGGCGGCGGAGGCGTCTTCAATGCACATAGCCGACATCAAAGGCAGGGAGTCCAGGCTTTCAACGCGGCTGTCTCGGCTGATTTTGGCAAGCGCGCTTGCAAGAGCGCGCGGATTTCTGGTTAACAGCGCGGCCGTTGCATCCGCCTGAAATTCCCTGTTGCGCGAAAGCGCGTATTGTACTAAAGGCAGTATCAGAAACCCGTATACCAAAAACAAAAGCCCAAGAGCCATAAAAATAAGCTGGACGCGGCCGTCGCTTCTTCTGTTTCTGTTTCCGGACCCCGAGGATAAAAAAGTCATTCTCAACATAAGCTGGCCCAAAAGCGTTAGTATCCCTATACCAGTTACCGTCAAAAGCATAAGCCGTATGTCGCGATTGCCTATATGCGACATTTCGTGGGCTGTTACGCCTTCCAGTTCGCTTCTGTCAAGCAGGGACACTATGCCTGTTGTAAAGGCTATAGAAGCTTTGGACGGGCTGCGCCCCGTTGCAAAGGCGTTGGCGGAATTGTCTTCTATTAGGAAAACGCGCGGCATAGGAAGGCCGGCTGTAATTGCGGTATTTTCAACGAGGCTGTAAATTTCCGGAAAGTCGTGCCGCGAAATTTCTTTTGCGCCGGAGCTTGATAGCATAATTTCGTCCCCGCTTAAATAACTTACAAGCAGCCAAAGAAGACCTGCGATAAAAACAAACGGCAGATATTTAAGCGCGATTTTCTGCGTTAAATCCTGAACGCTGTAATGCACTTCAGGATCATAAGTCAGGCCGGCGGCAACCCAAACCGATAAAAAGGCAAGCGACATAATAAGAACCAAAAAAGCAAGCACCAAAAGCACGGTTCTTACGTTATTTTCCTCAATGTGGTCGTATATAGTCATTTGCTTGGCGCAGTCTTATAAAATTTAGAACTTGACTGCTACGGGTTTTTTGGCGGCTTCGGCCTCGCTCTCGTCAAGTTCAAAAAATTCCTGCATAGAAAAACTGAAATGCTTTGCAATTATATTGCTGGGGAACATCTCAATTTTATTGTTTAGAGCCAAAACATTGGTATTGTAGAAACGACGGGAGGCTTTTATGCGGTCCTCCGTATCGGTAAGCTCAAACTGGAGTTTCATAAAATTCTCATTCGCTTTAAGCTGCGGATAATTTTCACTTAAGGCAAACAGGCTCTTTAACGTACCGCTTAAAATATTTTCCGCGGCGGCCTGCTCTTTGGGGGAACCGTGCGTCTCCATTGCCATATTGCGCGCCTTTATAACTTTTTCAAAAGTACCGCTCTCGTGCGCCGCATACCCTTTTACGGTTTCCACCAAATTGGGGATTAAATCGTAGCGGCGTTTCATCTGCACTTCAATGTCGCTCCACGCTTCTTTAACGCGGTTTTTGAGAACTATCAAATCATTGTAGGCAGCCACAACGTAGATGCCTAAACCTAAAATTATCAGTACTACCAACGACAAAAATATAGCCATGCTTCCTCCGTTAGTCCTTTTCTACATTTAACAATATTTTTATAATGTTTGCACAAAATTCGGCAGAAAATGCCGCATTTTCCGTCTTTTGCGCGCAGCGCGCATTGGGGCTTATTTCCCGACCTCCTCATAAAGTAGTATAATATTAAAGTAATTAGAGAGGAGTCCCCCCATGAAAAAACTTGACGGGCAAAAACTTGCCATTCTAAACAAAATACTGAAAAATAACAAGTTGGACGGCATAGTTATCTCGGACTTTGCGGATATGCAGTATCTGGTCGGAGAAATCTTTGTAATCGGAGAAGCTATCGTACTTTTCCATAAAAAAGGCGTTTATATAACCTCGCGCAGCCTTTACGTGCCCGTAGTGCGCGCCAAATACCCCGAAATAGAAATTGACGCCTGCGACGAAAACCGACACCTCCAAATAATAAAAAAGGCAAAAGAACTTAAACTCAAAAAAATAGGCTTTGATTTGGGAAAAGAATCTTACCTCGCAGGCAAAACCTACAAGGAAAACGGCTTCGTTGAAACGCCCTCTCTGATAGCGCAGGCAAGAGTTTCAAAAACTAAGGAGGAGCTTGAGCGCATGGCCGCAGCCGCCCAAGCCGCTTACGGCGCAATGGAACATATAAAATCCGTCCTTGAAGTCGGTATGACGGAGCTTGAGGCCGCTATGGAACTTGAAAAGTTCATGAAACAGCAGGGGGCAAAATCTTTCCCATTTAACGCTATAGTAGCCTTCGGCCCCAACAGCGCAAGCCCGCATCACGTAACCGGTTCCGATAAACTTAAAAAGAATATGGTCGTGCTTATGGACTACGGCTGCGTAATAAACGGTTATTCCTCCGACATCACGCGCACGTTTTGGTTCGGGGATAAAGAACCTGCCGAGTTTACTAAAATTTTTAATATCGTAAAAGGCGCCCATGATGAAGTCGTAAAAAAGGCCAAATATGCAATGACCGGCGCGCAGATTGATAATATCGCACGAAAATATATCTCAAAATACGGCTACGGGCAATATTTCACGCACGGCACGGGACACGGCGTCGGCATGGAAAATCACGAGGAAGCATATATAAATCAACAGAACAGGACCAAGAAAATCCTTGATAATTATTGCTTCAGCGTGGAACCGGGTATTTATCTTGAAGGCAGGTTCGGCGTGCGCTATGAAGATTGCTTTTATATGACTAAAAAAGGAATTAAAATAATAAAATGATGAAAACTAACATCCAAAAGCTGAAAAACTTTCAGGCTCTGCTTAAAAAAAGAGGGCTTGAGGGTTTTGCCGTAACAGACGCCCAAAGCATAAATTTTATTACCGATTTCTTCTTCAGCGGGCCGCGCGACGCTTTGCTTTTAATTACGCCCCAAAAAGCTTACTGCTTTACAAAACCGCTGTACATAATTGACCTCAAAAAAAGCGCGCCGCATCTTACTTTGATTAACAGCCTTGATGCGCGCGATATAGTAAAAAAAGCAAAAGAGCTTAAACTTAAAAAATGCGCGTTTGATTCCCTGCAGGTGATTTTTGCGGACGGCGATATCCTAAAAAAAGGCGGCTTTAAGCCTCAAGAGAATTTTTTACTTTATTCCCGCGCGGTAAAAACGCCTTGTGAAATTGCAAAAATCAAAAAGGCCTGCTCTATTTCCGCGGCAGCCTATGAAGACTTCAAAGCTTGGCTTAAAAGCGGCGTAAGCGAAATTGAAGCCGCCAAAAAAATGGAAGAATTTATGGCAAAACGCGGCGGCAAAGACCTTGCTTTTGAGACTATAGCCGCCTTCGGCAAAAATACCGCAAACCCCCATCATATACCGTCAAAGAGCAAGCTTAAGAACAATCAGCCCGTTTTGGTTGACTACGGCTGCAGATACGACGGATATTGTTCCGACATCACGCGCACATTTTGGTTCGGCGATAAATGCCCCAAAGATTTTTGCGAAACTTTGCAGACAGTGCAAAAATCTTACGAAGCGGCCTTAAAAGCGGTCAAACCCGCGATGAGGGCCTGCGCCGCAGATAAAATTTGCAGGGATTATTTTGACGCGCAAAAAAAAGGTCTTTCAAAATATTTTATACACGGCACGGGCCACTCTTTGGGTGCGATGATACACGAGCGCCCTTTGCTTTCGTCCGTCAGCCCCGACGTGCTGGAGGAAAATAATATTTTCTCTATTGAGCCGGGCCTCTATTTTGAAAATAAGTTCGGCGTTCGCTGGGAAAATACTGTCCTGCTTACAAAAAAAGGCGCCGAAGTTTTAACAAAATCTAAAAAAAAGTAATTGCAGGAACTTGGAGAATAATATTATGATAGGAACACCTGATTTCAGGGAAGGTCTGATCTTTGAAAATGAAAAAGGAGAATTAGTTGAAATAATTGAGTATCAGCACCACCGCAAAAGCCAGGCAAGAGCAGTAGTCCGCGTTAAACTCAGAAACTTAAATACCGGCTCAATTATTGAAAGCAGCTACCGCCCCGAAGATAAATTTAAGGAAGTCAATATAGAAAAACGTCCTCATAACTATATCTATAAAGAAAACGATATGTATTATTTTATGGACGCCCAGACTTACGAACAAATCGGCGTGCCGGCAGACAAACTGGGACGGCAGAGCAACTACCTCATAAACAATATGGAAGTTATAGGCCTTTTTATTGACGGCAAACTTTTCAGCATTGAACTGCCCATCAAGGTGGACTTAAAAGTGGCTTCCACCGTCCCCGGAGTCAGAGGGGATACCGTTTCAAACCTGACAAAACCGGCAACGCTTGAGTCCGGATTAGAAATAAAAGTGCCGCTTTTTATTAACGAGGGGGACAAAATCCGCATTGATACCAGAACGGATACTTATGTTGAAAGAGTTAATAATTAAAAAATCTTTTGCAACCGTCGTCTTATGCTTTTTGTGCGCAGGCGCAGCCTGTGCGCTTGAAATAACTTCCTTTGAAAAAGAGGACGACGGGGAAGCTTCCGTCGTCTTCTGCTCAAACCTCAAAGTGCTTAATATCGGTTTTGAGCAGTCCTCCTACGGCAGCGCAGTTATTATGCCAAGAGAACTAGGCGGTTATAAAAATATAATAATGCCGTCTGAAACTTTGACAAAAAACGTTGAACAATGTTTTTTGGGCAAATGCAAAAAAGTCAAAAAATGCCAAAATGAAGTTAAACTTGCCATAGTCAAAACAAAAGAAACCTTGGGCAAACAGCTGCTTGTGGACGTTTCTTTTGACGGCGAACTTATAGCGACATTTTTTGTAACCAAATATATGCGCGGGCAAGATACGGTATTGCGCGTAAAGCCGCCGCAGGATCTTAAAATTACGGACAAAAAATATAAAGCCTTGGTAAGAAATTTTATTATAGCTAAAGTTACGGATTTAATGTGAAATGCATAAATAAAACTAACGGGAATACGCTGGCGCAGACCGTTGAAATGAAATCTACTTTTTTAGGCCGTCTTATAGGGCTGCTGGGCAGAAAGGGGCTTAAAGAAGGCTGTGCTATTGTCTTAAAACCCTGCGCGCAGATACATACTTTTTTTATGCTCTTTGCCATTGACGCAGTTTTTATTTCGCGGGATTTTGAAGTTTTGCTTGTAATTGAAAATATGAAGCCGTGGCGGGTAAGCCCCTTTTTGATGAAAGCGGTCTATACCCTTGAAGCCGCCGGCGGAACGCTTAGAAATAAAGTTAAAGTCGGCGATAAAATCACTTTTGAAAATTAAGAGGTGTTATTATGAAAAAAATTCTTTGTTTTGCACTTTTCCTTACGCTTGCAGGCGCGGCTTTTGCCGAAGCCTATACCTTTGATGATTTTGAGACGCATATAACGCGCGATAATCTTGAGGCCTTTGCAAAAGACGCGGGCGGGCTTTTGGGCTCGGGCGTTTTCAGCACGGGAAGGATTTTGGGGTGGGGCGGTTTCCAGCTGGCGGTAAAAGGCGCCTATATGCCAAAGCCTTCAGATGAAAATACCGCGCTGGGCTCTGATAAAAAAGAAATGTTTTATCCCTTTATACAAGGCGAGATAGGCTTGCCCTTCAGGCTGGACGGGTTTATCAGAGCGTCCTCCTGGGATGGCCTTACGCTTGCCGGCGGCGGCCTTAAATGGGGCATTGTGCGCCCGCAGGATACGCTTTATACCTTTCAGCCTATGATTACCGTGATGGCGCAAAACGGAGTGCATAAAGCTTTTTCCCTGACGCAGTACAGCGCAAATTTTGTGCTTTCTTTCAAGCTGCCTTACGTAGTGCCATATATCGGAGCGGGCGCGGATATAACTAAAGTTACCGTTGAAAGCTGCCAAAGCGATCCGACACTTGTGGGAGAACGCAAAAGCGTAACTACGCCGCGCGCCACCTTGGGCTTAAACGTTAAGCTGCCCTCCTATATTGATTTGAGCGTGGCGGCAAATTACGTAAATTACGGCATCGGGGCAGAAGCTTCCCTTGGCGTACGTTTTTGATATGCAAAAATACTTTTGCTATAAAACCAAAATAGGCAAAATTTATATAACTTCCGACGAGCGCGGTATTGCCGCCGTATCCTTAGGCAAACTGCCCAAAGGGTTTGAAGGAATTGAAGAAGAAACTTACCTCTGCGACCAATGCGCGCAGGAATTGCAGGAATACTTTGACGGAAAAAGAAAAGTTTTTACCTTGCCTTTATCTTTCAAAGGAACCGCTTTTCAAAATAAAGTCTGGCGGGAACTTTGCAAAATTCCATATGGTCAAACCAAAACTTACGGGCAAATTGCGGCGGCCGCGGGCAATAAAAATGGTGCGCGCGCAGTAGGCGGCGCCTGCAATAAAAATCCGCTTATGATAATTGTCCCCTGCCACCGCGTCTTGGGCGCAGGCGGTAAACTTACGGGATATGCTCTTGGCCTTAAACTTAAGAAACAATTGCTTGCATTAGAAGCTTCCGATTAAGACGACGCTATGGTGTTAACGGCAGATATGTCGGGCGCACTTTTTTGGCTCGCGCGCCAACGGCGCGCCATATGCGCGATAAGTTAACGCTCACAAATTACAAGTTTCACTTTTCCAGTTAAACAGAAGAAACAGCACGCAGTCTTAAGCTTTTGTCGTTATAAATAAAGTGTCGTCTTTGCGCGAGGCGAGGAGCGGTTGTATTGTGAGGAGCGCTCGAAAGCAATCTTCCATTTTTGCCTTGCGTGCCAACTGCACGCCATACAAGGGATAAGCCAATACCCGCAAATTACAAACTTCGTTTTTGCAATTAAACAACAGGAACTACAACAGAATAATTGAAGATTGCTTCCGAGCGTTCGTCCGTCTTCGCTAAAGCTCAGACGGACTTCACC
>CAZNCX010000009.1:0-1468 GCA_964571655.1 uncultured Elusimicrobium sp.
TATAATATAATATATATACAGAGTTTATGTCATCATCTTCAAATTTACTTCAAGCGAAACATAATCCCTTCAAAGCAAAGACTATAGCAAGCTTGCTGCTTACTTTTTCTGCCCCTGCAATGACGGGAATGCTTGTAAATTCGCTTAATAATATAATTTCCCGCATCTATATAGGACACGATTTGGGCGCATTAGGCATTGCGGCGATAAGCATTATTTTCCCCGTCGGCTTTATTTTTATGGCTTTCAGCATGCTTATAGGCGTGGGCGCAAACGCGCTGTTTTCAATACGTCTGGGCGAGAAAAAACATCAGGAAGCCGAACTTATTTTAGGCAACGCTTTTGCCGCCCTTGTAATTATAGCAGTAGTTTTAAGCTCCGCCGGTTATTTGTTTTTAGATAAATTTTTGCTGATACTGGGCGCTTCGGAAGCTGTTTTACCTTACGCACAAAGCTACGCAAAGCCCTTAATATTTTCCTTTTTTCTATTCAGTATAAGTTTGGGACTAAATAATTTTATACGCTCAAGCGGCCACCCAAAAACCGCTATGGCCACCCAAATTATAAGCGCGGTAATAAACTTAAGCCTTGCGCCTATTTTGATATATAAGTTTAAGATGGGAATGTACGGCGCGGGCCTTGCAGTTTTGTGCGGACAGATGGTTTCAATAACGTGGGTTATCCTCTATTTTATAAGCGACAGAGCGCCTTTCAAAATCCGTCTTAAAAACATCAGGCTTGATTTTACCATTCTAAAAGACAGCGCGGTAATAGGCATAGCGCAGTTTGTATTCCAGATATCGGGAAGCGCGCTTAATTTGATTTTGAATTACTCGCTTTTGGCATACGGCGGGGATTTGGCAATTTCGGCCATAGGCATAGTAATAAGCGTAAACACAATTGTAATAATGCCTCTTATAGGCATAAGCCAGGGGGCGCAGCCGCTTATCGGTTATAACTACGGCGCGCGCAAATATTCCACCGCGATACAAACTTTGAAAATGGCCATACGCTGGGGCATAGGCATAACTACGGCGGGATATATAATAATACAACTATTTGCGCGTCCGATAACCTGTATGTTTAACAGCAGCGATTTGCAGCTTATAACACTGTCTTCCCACGCGCTCAGAGTGTATAATCTCATGCTGCCGATAGTGGCCCTGCAGGTGCTTGCTACAAGCTTTTTTCAAGCGATAAATAAGCCGCTTAAAGCAGCGGTTTTAAGCCTGTCGCGTCAAATACTGCTGGTAATACCGCTGGTGGTAATACTGCCCAAATTTTTTGGGCTGGAAGGCATCTTCTTTGCGCCGCCGACGGCAGATTTAATTTCGGCAATACTTTCTTATCTGCTGCTCAACAATTTCTTCAAAAGACATAAACAAAAATTTATTTTGTTTAAGTGGAAATAATTTTTTACCGCCTTATTTTGCTTATAAAAGAACTGCTTGGAAACTGCGGTTTTTAC
>CAZNCX010000009.1:1568-26234 GCA_964571655.1 uncultured Elusimicrobium sp.
AGCGCGGAGGTATGCGAAGTTCAAAAAAAATCAAAATTTACCAAAAAGCCGAAGTAAAAACGCCCCGAATAGGAGTCGAACCTACAACCTTATCCTTAGGACGGATCTGCTCTTCCAGTTGAGCTATCGGGGCAAAACATGCTAAAACAATCTGATTAGCTTATTTTCTATTTTATCAATTTTTGAAACGCCGCGCAAAGAAATTAAAATAAAATTAAAAAGTAAAAAAAGTAACTACTTTTTCGTCAATAACTTCTTTGCCTTTAAGGAAGCCGAGCTCGCATAAAAAGGCACAGGCCTCTACTTTTGCGCCAAATTTTCTTATAAGCTCAAGGGCGGCTTTGGTAGTGCCGCCGGTGGCAAGAAGATCGTCTATTAAAAGCACTTTATCTGAGGGTAAAATTGCGTCCTGATGTATTTCAATGCCGTCAATGCCGTACTCCAAAGAAAACTCAGCCTTATAAGTTTTGTAAGGCAGTTTGCCCTTTTTGCGTATAGGCACAAAACCCGCGCCTAAGGCGACGGCAAGCGGTGCGCCGAAGATAAAGCCGCGCGATTCTATGGCGACTACTTTTGTTATGCCGCAGTCTTTGAACTGTTCTACAAATTTATCCACCGCTTTCTTAAATAAAACGGCATTGCCAAGAAGCGGGGTTATATCCTTAAATAAAATACCTTTTTTGGGGAAATCGGGAATATCTCTTACCGCCGCCAGAATTTGCTTATCGGTGATATTTTTATCAACTGTTGTTTGTTCTGTTGTCATTTTTTCTTATCCTTGTTAAATTTTCTATTTGTTTTTCCGCCGCATTTTTTTAACGGGCCGCGGCCGCTCGTTTTTTTTACCGCATTTACGCCGACGTTTAAGACAGGGAGGCCTTTATGACTTCTATTTATAAGTTTTGTAAGTTTATCTTTGATGATATCGTCGCCCAAAACATCTTTGCCCTGTTTTATACGCATGCCTGTGTGTATTTTTTTTGTGGCAAAATCTTTTTCGCGGTGTTCAATAAGACCCAGTATCTGCGCGCGCTTACGTACATTGCGCACGGCGCGCTCTTCAATTTGACGCACGCGCTCACGCGAGATGCCCAGTTTTTTTGAAACCTCCGCAAGAGTAAGGGGGTTTTCGGTTTCTATGCCAAAGCGCATTATAAGAACCTGCTTATCACGGGGGAAAATCTCGTCTAAAATTGAAAGCAAAACTTTATTGGAAGATTTGTTTGTAAATAAATCGTCGGGGTTTATTTCGCGCTCGTCGGCAATTGTATCGCCGAGGGTATTTTCCTCCTCCTCATTTACGGCAGAGGAAAGGGAATCTACGCTGTAAGCCGCGCTTAAAGTGTCTAAAATGGAATGCACCTGCCGCGCCGATAAACTGAGTTTTGAAGCCATCTCTTTAAGCGAAGGATCGCGGCCCAGCTGCTCTTTCATAGAGTCCCAAGTCTTACTCCAAAGACGCAGATTTTCCCACGCGTGAGAAGGAATTTTTATGGTGCCCGCCTGCTCTTCTGCGGCGCGGCGTATATATTGCTCTATCCAATGTATCGCGTAGGTGGAAAAACGGTATCCTTTGGAAGGATCAAATTTATCTACCGCGTGTATAAGGCCCAAATTACCTTCCTCTATGAGGTCCATAAGCTCCATACCGCGGCGCAGAAAACGTTTTGCCGTCGGAACAACAAGTCTTAAATGCATCTGCGTAAGGCGCGTTTTAGCCTTTTTATCGCCTTTTTGGGCGCGTTTCCACAGGGAGGCTTCTTCTTTCCTGTCAATTTCCTTTACAAGAACACCTATGTTCTTAAAATACTCGTTTACGGTATCAAGCCCGTTGTCATTATTTTCCATTTTCTCACCCGTGAAAATATGCCGACCTTTCAATAATACAATATTAAATCTTAATAATAAAACCGTCTCCTAAACTTCCGTTTTGTTAATATCAGAAGCAGCCGCGTCAAAACCTATTTGTATTAAATCCTCAAGCCCTTTTACGGCGCGCGTTAAAATGTCCGGCAGCAATTTTGCTTCCTGCGCGGCAAATTTTGAGAGGACAAAATCTTTGCCTTCAAAATAAGACGGGCGCGGGCCTATGCCGACGCGAAGACGCATAATATCTTTGCCGCCAAAATTATCCAAAATATTTTGCATGCCGTTGTGCCCGCCCGCGCTGCCCTGCGCGCGCAGACGTAAAACGCCCAAAGGCAAACTTAAATCGTCAAAAATTATTACGACTTTGCCGCTCTCAAATTTGAAGAAATCCGCATAGGCGCGCGCGGGCCCGCCCGACAAATTCATAAAGCTTAAAGGTTTAAGCAGCCGCACCCTGCGCCCGCCGATTTCAATTTCGCAATGCTCGGCTTTTGCGCGCGGCCATTTTTCAAAATGCGCGCCGTACTTCTCGGCCAGAGCTTCAACAACCATAAACCCTGCGTTATGACGCGTGTTTTCATATTCTCTGCCGGGATTTCCAAGCCCTATTATAAGCATAAGCGCACCAAAGCCGATACGGGCGCAGCTAAACTGCGCCCGTACGGAAATAAAACTTTACTTCTTAGGCTGAGCTGCGGCAGCGGGTTTAGCCGCGCCTGCAGCAGCGGCGGCGCCTTCCTCTTCTTTCTTGCCTTTAGCGGCGGAAAGTTCGGGCTGGGCAGCCTCAGTGCCTGCTGCGGGAGCCGCAGGAGCTGCGACAACTTCCTCTTTAGGCACTATTAAGTGGACTATCATCTTACCGCCGTCGTCAACAGCGCTTACGCCTTTAGGCAGTTTAAGGTCGGAGACGGTAATATGAGTATCCAAAGTAAGTTTTGAAATATCTGCCTCAATATGATGCGGAATATCCGCAGGCAGACATTTAACCGTAATTTCACGCGCCGTATGGTCAACCATAACGCCGTGAGTTTTAATATACTCGCACTCCCCTGTTAAGATGACGGGGACCACCGTCTCCAGCATCTTATTCATAGAAATTCTTTGGAAATCTATATGTATGGGAGTGTCTTTAACAACGTCGTATTGTATCTCTTTGATAATAGCCTGCTCTTTGGCATCGGCCAGAGAAATTTCAACTATTACGTTGCCGCCGGCTTTTTGTATGGCGGCTAAATCTTTTTCCGTAACGGTAAGAGCAAGCGGTTTTTTATCCGCACCGTAAATTACGGCGGGAATCTTTTTTTGCGCTCTTATTTTTGAAAGCGCGCCTTTTACCCCGGCTTTATCTCTTGTTTCTGCATTTATTTGTAACTTTTCCATTTTATTACTTCCTCTCTTTCTTGTTGTGTTTTTTTGTTTTTTGAAATTTTTTACTGCTCTTTACTTAAACATCTCGCTTATGGATCTGCCGTCATGGTTTCTGCTTATGGCGTCAGCCAGAATATGAGAAATCGTCAAAACCTGCACTTTCGGGCCGAATTTTCTTGTCTCGGGAAGAGTATCGGTTATAAACAATTTTTCTATGGCGGAATTTTCAACCTTCTCGCCGCCGTCGCGCGATAAAACGCCGTGCGTGCAGACGGCAATTATCCTCTTTGCGCCGTTTTCTTTTATCTTATTTGCCACCACAGATAAAGTGCCCGCCGTGTCAACGATATCATCAACGATAATAGCCGTTTTGTCCTTAACGTCGCCGATAATATTGTATACGACAGCTTCGTTTGCTTTCGGACGGCGTTTATCTATGATAACAAGCCCCGCGTCCATACGCGCGGCAAATTGTCTTGCGCGCTCAACGCCGCCAACGTCGGGCGAAACTACCACCAAATCTTTGGGACGGTTTTTAAGGAAATATTCCAAAAATACGCCGCGCGCTCTTAAATGGTCTAAAGGAATATCAAAAAAACCTTGAATTTGGCCGGCGTGCAGGTCAACTGCCATAACGCGGTCTGCACCGGCCATTGTAATTAAATTGGAAACAAGCTTCGCCGTAATAGGCACGCGCGGGCCGCCCTTTCTGTCGGCTCTTGCATAGCCAAAATACGGGATAACCGCCGTAATGCGCCCTGCGCTTGCGCGGCGCATAGCGTCTATGGCAACAAGCAGCTCCATAAGATTTTCATTAACCGGCGGGCAGGTGGGCTGGATTATATAACAGTCGTCGCCGCGGACGCTCTCCAGCACTTGAATGTCCACCTCGCCGTCGGCAAATCTGTCAACGCGCAAAGCGCCCAATTCTTTGTTCAAATGCTTTGCAATCTTCTCCGCCAGAGGACGGTTGGCATTGCAGGTAAAGACCTTCAACTCCCTTGAACATTGGCATCTTGTCATTTGATTTTATCCTTTTTTACGTCTTTAATTAAATTGACCTGCCGCGCGCGCGCTATGGCAAGAACGCCGCGGGGGATATCCTCGGTTATCGTAGAGCCCGCGCCCACTTTAACATCACAGCCCACTTTAACGGGCGCGACAAAATTTGTGTTTGAGCCTATAAAAGCGCCGTCGCCTATAAGCGTTTGATGCTTTGCTTTGCCGTCGTAATTGCAGGTTATCGTGCCCGCGCCGATATTGACCTTTTTGCCTATAACGCTATCGCCTATGTAAGACAAATGCGGCACTTTTGAGCCTTGGCCTATGACTGATTTTTTTATCTCCACAAAATCGCCCGCCTTTGCATTGTCTTTAAGAACACTTTGCGGACGCAGATACGCATAAGGCCCCACCTGACAGTTTTTGCCCACGCTGCTTTCCACTATATAACTGCCGCCTTTTATCACCGCCCCGTCTGATATCTTAGCGTTTTCAAGCCAGCACGACGGCCCTACAAAACAGTTCTTGCCGATAACGGTTTTGCCGCTAATGCAGGCGTTGGGATAAACCTGAGTGTCTTTGCCTATCTTAACCGTATTTTCTATATAAGTGACCTGCGGATCAATTATAATTACGCCTGCGTCCATAAGTTTATCGTTTATTTTTGCGCGCATAAGCGCGGCGGCCTGAGCCAATTGTTTTTTAGAATTTATACCCATAGCTTCGCGATAATCCTCCGCCTTAAAAACTTCAACTTTGCCGCCGCCGTTTTTTAGCAGAGACAAAACATCGGTAAGATAATATTCTTTTTTGGGGCCCTGCGGTTTTAATAATTTAAGTTTTTTAATCAGCGGGGCCGTTTCAAAAATATACATACCGGAATTTACTTCTTTTATTAAAGACGTTTCTGCGTCCGTCTCGCTTTCTTCCACAATTTTACAAAAACCGCCGCCCTCTTCCCTCACAATGCGTCCGTAGCCTTTGGGGCAGGGCACCTCAACGGTAAGAACGGTGCAAAGCGCACCGCTTTTATCGTGATGCTTCATTAAAGAGAGCAGTGTGGAGCTTTCTATTAAAGGCGCGTCGCCCGCCAAAATTAAAACCTTTTTATATTTCCCGAAAAAAGAAGCTGCGCAGCGCGCGGCGGCGCCGCTGCCCGTGAGCTCTTTTTGCACGACAAAAGACACGGGATTTTTTATATCCCAATTTGTAAGATTTTCGGTAACGGATTTTTTGAGGAGAGCCGCCTGCCAGCCGATTAATACGCCCGTCGCAGAAGGTTTTACTTCCTGTGCGGTTTTTAGGATATGACCAAGCATAGCCCGCCCGCAGACGCGGTGCATCGGTTTGGGGGAGAAAGACTTCATTCTTGTGCCTTTTCCCCCCGCTAAAATGAGGACGCACAGATTTTTGTCGGCTACCATAGTTTATTTCCCTTACTCTTGCCGTAGAATCTTTACTACTATATAAATTATACAAAAAAAACGCCGCCTCCATAAAGGGGGGCGGCGTTAAAAAGTTTGTAAAAAACTATTTTTTGACGGGGGCCTTTTCCTCGCCTTTATCCATAGGGACAGGGCCAATCAAAAACAGGCTTTGTATAACACTTTCCCTTGAGGGTTTAACTTTCTCTATATCCGACGGGGCGTCTTTTATATTAGAGATATATTCAACATAATAAACCTTATTATTTTCCGAAGTGTATTTTTTGGCCGTATAATAAGACGCGCCTTTTTTAGGCTTCACAAGACAATCGGCCACGACGGAACTGTCTTTATCGGAACGCATTCTCAGCAAACACTGGGAATTTTTATTCTCCGTCAAAACATCGCGTATATATTTTTCCGCAGCGGCTTTAGCGGCGGTTTTTGAGAGTTTTATCTCCTCAAAAGCGACCAGTTTTGAAGTGTAGCCTTGTTTTGTTTCCTTATCAAGATAATATTCGTTTATCCAGCCTTCGCCGGTTTTGGTAACGTCTTTAAGATTGTACTTGCCGTCCATAAAAGAAATATATTCTTTGCCAACCACAGGCCCGCTCTTAAAGTTAAAAGATATCGGCTTGGCGGCAATTTTAGGTTTGGCCGCAGCCTCTTTTTTAACGGGGGCCGCCGCCGGCCGCAAAACAGCAGAGGCCGCCGGAGCAACAGCGGGAGCTGCAGCTGTACTCACTTTAATGACAGGCGTTTTTGGTACAATTTTAACGACAATCGGCTCTGCACAAAAAGACGGCAGAGCAAATAAAACAGCGGCTGAAAACATAAAAAATTTTTTCATATCTATACCCTCCTTTGGTATTTTACTAAAAAACAACAGGTCTATAAAACCCCTTAGGCCGTTTTATTAAAACCTTTGAGCAAGACCTTTTGCGCCGCGGTATTTTTCGTGCATAATAGCTTCGGCGTTGCTCTTGCTGATGCCCATCGCCGTAAGAATTCTGCGCGCTCTGGAGTGGGCTTTTTCCTCGTTCTCATTACTTAAGGCATAGTCAAAAGCACTGTAATTATCAACATCGGTAACATAAAAATCAACGAGCGGTTTGTTTATAAGATAGTCAAACATTTCGTCGCTGCCAAGCTCGGCCACGTACATAAAAAGCGTTGCATAGGCGTAATTGTCTTTTGAAATATAATTCAAATCGCCGCCGTAATTGATAAGCATGTCCACAAGTTCCTTAGAGTTTATCATGGTAAGCTCAAGCCCGTTTTGGGAAAGTACTCTTTTGGGACGCGCGCCGAGCTTCAGCACCGTTTCAAAAATACCCCAATCATCTTCCGTCGTCAGATAAAAAATGCCGTCCAGATACTGCGGGCCGTCAAGATTTATATCCTGATCGGTATAAAGCAGTTCCTGCAGGACGACGCTTTCATAATAATGCTTTGGATCCTGCGGTTTGTTTTCGCGCGCAAGATAATGCCCGTCCCAGATAGCCCACGTCGGAAAATAATTGGAATCAAAAGAAGCCCCTTTTGTAAAAAGCTCATGCCAGCCGACGGTAATGGCATTGTCGGCAAAAACTTGTCTGTCGTGAAGATATCTGTTTCTTCTTTCGTCTTCCGTTTCCGGATACTCGGTCTGAAGCCCCGATATCCCTTTTTGAGCAAAGACATACGGAGAAAAAACGGGAAATATCGCAAATATAAAAGCAAGTGCATAAATTAAACGTTTCATAACCGCACCTCCCTGTTACGATATTATAGCAAAACGGCGGGGTTCTTTGCCCCGCCGTCAATCTAATAAAAAAATGCGGAATTATTTTTTGAAGCGGCCTTCGGCCAAAAACTCCAGATACTTACCCGCGCCTAAAGCAACGCAGCTTAAAGGATCGGCCGCGCGGTTAACGGGAATATCAGTTTCTTTCTTGATAAGTTCCGTCAGCCCTTTAAGAAGAGAGCCGCCGCCTGCCACAACCAAACCTCTGTCAACAAGGTCGGCCGCAAGCTCCGGGGGCGTTTCTTCAAGAGTGTTCTTTACAAGTTCCACTATCGCGCGCACCGGCTCTAAGAGAGCTTGGCGTATTTCCTCGGAAGTAACAGTCATGGTGCGCGGCAGGCCCTGAGTTTGATCCCTGCCTTTAACTTCCATAGTCTTTTCTTCTTCTTGAGGATAGACCGAGCCTATGTTTATCTTAACGTCTTCTGCCGTAGTTTCACCTATAATTAAATTGTGTTTCTTCCTGAAATACTGCACGATGCAGTCCGTAAGCTCATCGCCGGCAATGTCAATTGATTTTGCCACAACCATGCCGCCTAAAGAAATTACCGCTACTTCCGTAGTGCCGCCGCCGATGTCAACTATCATGCTTGCATGCGGTTCGTTAATAGGCAAGTCCGCGCCCATAGCCGAGGCCATAGGCTCTTCAATCAAATACACATCGCGCGCGCCCGCCTGCTTGGCGGCGTCTTCAACCGCGCGGCGCTCAACTCCCGTGATGTCGGAAGGTATGCCTATTACAATTCTGGGCCTTAAAAGACTTTTGTGGGTGTGCACGCTGCGGATAAAATATTTTATCATCGCCTGAGTAACTTCAAAATCGGCTATGACGCCGTTTTTCATCGGGCGCACGGCAATAATGTTTGCCGGCGTCCTGCCGAGCATCTGCTTGGCTTTGCTGCCCACGGCTTTAACTTCCCCCGTATCCCTGTCAAGGGCTACAACGGAAGGCTCCCTAAGCACTATGCCTTTGTCCTTAATGTAAATAAGGCAGTTGGCCGTGCCCAGATCCATACCCATATCGTTTGATAAAAGGCCGCCTAAATAGTCCAATACCATAAAGCGCGCTCCCGTTTCTTTTATTCTACCAATTTTATTATCGCTACCTGCGCGTTATCGCCTTTTCTTATGCCGGCTTTGTAAATTCTGGTGTAACCGCCGTCGCGTTTTGCATATCTCTCGGAAAGAACTTCCACAAGTTTTTTGTATGCGACTTTATCGGAAACAAGATTTTTAAGCGCAACTTTATCGCCGGCTTTTGCAAGAGTAATAAGCCCTTCCACTTCGCGGCGAACTTCTTTGGCTTTGGCTAAAGTAGTTTCAACTTCTTCATGCAAAACTATGCTGTTTGCCATGTTAGATAACATAGCTTTCCTGTGAGCAGAGGTCTTGCCTAATTTGCGGTATCCCGTGTTCTTAATCATAACTAAAGCGCTCCCTTATAATTTCATGCCAAGCGTAAGCTTCATTGAGGCAAGCTTTTCTTTAACCTCATCTAGCGAACGCGTGCCGAAGTTTTTGACCATCTTAAGCTCGTCTTCCGTCTTAAGCACAAGGTCTTTAACCGTTTTTATGCCCGCGGATTTAAGACAGTTTACCGCGCGGGAAGAAAGCTCTATTAAATCAATAGGCTGTTCAAGATTATCCTCCAAAACAGATTGGGAGACGACCAAAACTTCCTTTTCTTCGGTCTCTTCTTTTTCGGTTTCTTCGGTTTCTTCGCCTTCAATGGTGAAAATGTGCAAAGATTTGGACAGTAAAACCGCCGCCTGATGCAAAGCCCTCTTGGGCTCTAAAGTGCCGTCGGTGGTAATATCAAGGATAAGCCTGTCATAGTCGGTCTTCTGGCCGACGCGCGCGGGTTCAACGTCGTAATGCACTTTTAAGATAGGAGAAAATACAGAGTCTATGGGCATAAAACCCGCCGGCCTAGCGCCTTTGGGGCTTTCTTCGCTGTAACCCTTGCCTCTGGAAATTTCTATCTCTATCCTTAAAGAGCCTCCCGCTTCTATGGTGGCTATTTCAAGATCTTTATTGATAATCTCTACGCCGTCCACTTCCTTTATGCTTTGAGCGGTAACACTGCCGGGTTTCTTGCACTCAAGAATAAGATATTCCCTGTTTCTGCCTTCCATTTTAACGCGTAGTTTCTTTAGATTCAAAAGGATTTGTATAACGTCTTCCTTTACGTTGGGAATAGTGCTGTACTCGTGGGTAGTGCCTTCAATGCGTACCGCCGAAACGGCGCTGCCCTCAAGCCCGCTTAAAAGAATCCTGCGCAGGGAATTTCCTACCGTATGGCCATAGCCGGATTCATAAGGCTCCGCTATAAACTTAGCGTAAGTATTGCTTTCTTCTTCTACCTTAATATTTTTTGGCAAAACCAAATTTTCAAAAGCCATATTTCCTCCAAACTATTTAGAATAGTGTTCTACTATCAGCTGATCGTTGACAGGGTAGCTGAAATCGCTTCTGTCAGGCATTCTGAGCAGCGTAACGGTGTTTGTTGAGGCGTCAAATTCCAAGAACGAAGGCCTTAAAGAGCGTTTTTGACTGTCGTCCAAACCCTGTTTTATTATAACGTTCGTCGCTAATTTGGCGTTCAGAGCAATTTTATCGCCTACTTTAGCCTGATAGGAAGGAACGTTAAGCGCTTTGCCGTTGACGGTTATATGTCCGTGTAAAACCAATTGGCGCGCCGTCCTTAAAGAAGAGGCAAAACCTGCCCTCTTTACCAAATTATCAAGCCTTGTTTCAAGGTATCTTAAGAACTGCTCGCCCGTCTGCCCCGTAGCCTTTGTGGCTTTGACAAACATATTGGCAAAAGGAACTTCCGTCATACCGGAAATAAACTTTGCTTTTTGCTTCTCCTGAAGACGAACCGCATATTCCGAAAGTTTGGCCCTGCGCGGCGGTCTGCCGCCTTTTTTGACAGAAGCCAATTTGTCCATAACGCAGTTGCCGTAGCATTTAGCGCCTTTCAAAAATAATTTTAAGCCTAATTTTCTGCATTTCTTGCAGCTTGGTCCCGTATATCTGGCCATATATTATACCCTCCTCGCTTTAGGCGGCCTGCAGCCGTTATGCGGTATGGGCGTTACGTCTTTAATGGAACTTACCGTAAGCCCCGCTTGTTGTAAAGCCCTCACAGCCGTTTCTCTTCCCTGACCGGGGCCGCACACTTTAACGGAAACTTCTTTCATGCCTAAGGCGACCGCTTTTTCGGCCGCTTTATTGCAGGTAATCTGCGCGGCAAAAGGAGTGCCCTTCTTTGTGCCCTTAAAACCGTGCGAACCCGAAGAAGACCAGACTATCGTGCCGCCTTTATCATCGGTAATGGTGACAATAGTGTTATTAAAAGTGCAGTTTATATGCGCTACGCCGTGGGCGGGCGCTTTGCCTGCTTTCTTTTTTGCTTTAGCCGCAGGGGCGTTTTGCTGCGCCTGCGCGGGAGGTACTGCTGTTTCTTGTTTAATTTCTTCTGCCATTTTTTATTTTCCTAATCTCTTAAAATTTAAGCCGTTTTTATCTTGGCGCCGACGGTTCTTCTTCTTCCGCGTCTTGTTCTTGAGTTTGTTCTTGTCCTTTGCCCGCGGCAGGGGAGGTTGCGTCTGTGCCTGTTGCCCCTGTAAGAGCCCGTTTCTATAAGGCGGTGGATATTTTGGGCCACTTCTCTCCTGAGTTCGCCTTCCACTTTATATTCTTTCTGGAGTATCGTGTTAAGCAGACCGGCCTGCTGCTCCGTCAAATCCTTGACGCGCACCGAAGGCTCTATCTGCCCTTTAACCTTGGCCAAAATGTCTTTAGCAATCTTCGGCCCGATACCATAGACGTATTGCAACGCGATATCAATTCTCTTGTTTTTCGGTAAATCTATACCTGCGATTCTTGCCATATTATCTGAGACTCCTTTTAACCTTGGCGCTGTTTATGCTTAGGTATGGAGCATACCACGCGCACTACGCCGTTTCTTTTAACAATTTTGCATTTCTGACATATTTTTTTAACACTAGCTCTGACTTTCATTTATTTCTCCCGATAGATTATTCTGCCTTTGGTTAAGTCGTAAGGGGAAAGTTCTATTTTAACTTTATCTCCCGGCAATATTCTGATATGGAACATTCTCATCTTTCCCGATATGTGCCCCAAAATCACCTTGCCTCCCGCTATCTCCACTTTGAACATAGCATTGGGCAATGCTTCAAGTATTTTCCCTTCTACTTCTATTTTATCGCTCATACTCTCCTTACCGGTTAATTCCTGCGGGTTCTTACTTTACGGTTCATTCCGTAAGTATAAGACATCCCTTTTCCGTTACGGCTACCGTGTGCTCAAAATGGGCGCTGTATTTGCCGTCCTTTGTAACCACAGTCCAGTCATCGTCTAAAACTTTTACTTCGTCCCCGCCTAAGTTAAGCATAGGCTCTATCGCCAGCACCATACCCTTCTTAAGCAAAGGGCCCTTGCCCTTTGCGCCGAAATTGGGGATACAGGGATCTTCATGCAATTTACGTCCTACCCCGTGCCCGCAATAATCGCGCACTATGCCCAAACCCGACCTTATGGCATAAGTTTCCACCGCGTTTGAGATGTCTCCCAAATGCACTTGCGGTTTTACAAGCGAAAGGGCCTTGTATAAAGCTTTCTCTGTATTATCAAGAAGCTTTTGGACCTCGCCTGAAACTTTACCCACAGGAACGCTCAGGGCCGCATCGGCGTGAAAACCTTCTAAATACGCGCCGACGTCAATGCCTACAATATCGCCTTCTCTGAGGACAACTTCCTTAGAAGGTATTCCGTGCACAACCTGCTCGTTTACAGATGTGCATATACTGCCCGGAAACCCGCCGTAGCCCAAAAAAGACGGCACTGCACCCTCGGTTCTTATTATCTCTTCTGCAATCCCGTCAAGCTCGTAAGTGCTTATACCGGCTTTGACGCAGGACTGCATCGTCCTAAGAACCTTAGCAACCACTTTGCCCGCCGCGCGCATTTTACGCACTTCGGCGTCATTTTTTAATTCTATCATTTTGAAAGACCTAAAGCAGCAGATATTTCCTTAAAAACTTCATCTATGCTTTTACTTCCGTCTACTCTTTTAAGACCTGTTGCTTTCTCATAATAAACTATGAGCGGTTTTGTTTCTTTCCTGAAAACTTCCAGACGGTGCTTTGCGCTTTCCAAACTGTCGTCGGGCCTTATGTAAAGTTCCCCGCCGCATTTTGCGCAGGCGTTCTTAAAATCCTTATCGTGGATATTAAAAACAGCGCCGCATTTTTTGCAGACTCTGCGTGAAGTAAGTCTCTTTAACACTTCTTCGCCGCTCAATTCCAATAATATAACAAAGTCTGCCTTCTGTCCTTTCTGCGCCAGATATTTATCCAGCGCTTTTGCCTGCTCCAGCGTTCGCGGGAAGCCGTCAAAAATTATTCCCTCAGTTTCGTCCTTAATATTCTTAACCAGCAGTTTAATTATAACTTCGTCCGAAACTAAATTGCCGCCCGCTATCGTGTCCCGCGCCTCTAAACCCAGAGGCGTCTTGGCTTCAATTTCCGCCCGTATTAAATCACCGGTGGAAATATGTCTTAAGCCGTAAGCATCCTGTAATTTCTGCGCCTGCGTGCCTTTGCCTGCGCCGGGAAACCCAAGCAAAATTATGTTCATCACGCCTCTTTGCGTTAAAATCTAACGCGGCGGATTTTATTTACTCGCCTACGTTAAACCAACGCCCTTTTATGCCGCGCCCTTTCATAAGCGGCTGATAATTATGCGCAAGCAGATGCGCCTGCACCTGCCCAACTGTATCCAGCGCAACGCCGACTACGATTAACAAAGCCGTGCCGCCGAAGTAAAAGGGAACGTTAAACTTAATCCTCATAAAATCGGGCAAAACAGCTATCAGCGAAACAAAAACCGCCCCGCTTAAAGTAATCCTGTTCATTACCCATTCTATGTATTTCTGGGTAGGCTCGCCCGGTCTGATACCCGGGATAAAACCGCCCCACTTCTTCATATTTTCCGCTATATCTTTGGGATTAAAAGACATAGAATTATAAAAATAGCAGAAGAATATAATCAAAGCTACGTAAAGCAAAACGTAAGTGGCGTGTCCGCGGCCCATCCACTCCATGGTAATCTGCGCCCAGTGGGACTGAGGAGTAAACTGCGCCACCGTAAGCGGAACTGACATTACCGACATCGCAAAGATTACCGCGATAACGCCGCTTTGGTCAATTTTAAGAGGCAGATAGCTGCTCTGCCCGCCGTACATCTTATTGCCCACCATACGCTTTGCGTACTGGACGGGGATTTGGCGCTGGGCCGTTTCTACCCAGACGACAAGGCCCATAATCACTACCACCAAGGCCAAAATGACAATTGCCGTAAGGAGCTGTATTTCCTCGCTTCTGACAAGTTCAACAAGCATCGTTATGGCCGAAGGCAGCCTGTCTACTATGCCGGCAAAGATTATCAGCGATATGCCGTTGCCTATGCCCTTTTCCGTCATCATTTCGCCGAGCCACATTATAAACATAGTGCCCGCGGCAAGGGTTAAGGTGGTCGTCATAATAAAAGTCCACGAAGGGTCAATTACTATAGCAAGCCCGCCCGGGGCCGACATTTTTGTAATCGCCAAAGTAAGTCCGAACCCCTGCAGTAAACCTAAAAGCAGCCCGAAAACTCTGGTAATCTGATTTTCTTTTCTTCTGCCGTATTCGCCCTCTTTGCTGAGTTTGTCCAAAGCGGGGAAAATATGCGCCCCTTTGACCAAGCTCATAATGATGGACGCGTTAATATAAGGCATTATGCCTAAAGCAAGCACGGAGAATTTGCCTAAAGCTCCTCCCGAGAAAATGTCAAGAAACCCTAACATTCCGCTCTGGTGCTGCTGGAAAAACGCCGCCAGCGCCTGCCCGTTAATGCCGGGTATGGGTATTACCGCCGCAATGCGAAATACCGCAAGAGCGATAACTACAAAAAGTATCCTCTTCCTTAATTCCGGCGACTGCAATATGTTTGCTATAGGATTGTTTTCCATTTTAAGGCCTTCGCTTATTTAGTTTTTACGGCTGCTGCTTTCTTCTCAATAACGCTTACCGTACCGCCTGCTTTTTCTATAGCGGATTTTGCACCCGCAGAAAAAGCGTGGGCCGAAACTTTTAAGGCAATCTTTATTTCCCCGTTACCTAAAATTTTAACTTTTTTGATATCGTGGATTAAACGTTTTTCTTTCAAAAGCTCGGGCGTAACTTCCTGCCCGCTTTTGAAGACCTTGTCTAAAGAGCCTATGTTTACAAACTCGCTCTTTACGTTAAACATAACATTGGAAAAACCGCTTTTGGGGATTCTCCTGACCAAAGGCATCTGACCGCCTTCTTTGCTCTCTTTCTTGGTATTGCCGGAGCGCGAAGTCTGCCCTTTCATACCTTTTGTGGCCGAGCGGCCCATGCCCGAGCCTACGCCCAGACCTATTCTTCTCTTGGCTTTTTTGGAGCCGTATTTAGGAAAAAGTGTGCTTAAATGTGCCATAGTTATTCTCCCGCCTCAATCGCAGGCTCTTTTACAGCCGTTTCGGTAACAGGCGCCGTTGCGGCCGCCGCAGTGTTCTCCGCAGTTTCCTTTATTTCCTTTTGCGCTTCGGGCGCTTTAGGGGCTTCTTCGGTAAATTTGCCGCGGCTTGTCATAACGGCTTTTTTGCTCTTAAGCTGTTTGAAAGCTTCCAAAGTGGCGTAAGCCATATTGCAGGCATTGGTGCTGCCGATGCTCTTTGCAAGTATGTTCTTGATGCCGGCCGCTTCCATTATAAGACGAACGCCCGCTCCGGCGATAACGCCGGTACCGGGAGCCGCCGGCTTCATCCAGACGCTGGAAGCGCCGAACTTGCCTATAACTTCGTGCGGTATGGTATCGTTTACAATCGGAAATTTTATGGACTGCTTTCTTGCATGAAATTCCGCTTTGGATACGGCAAACTGTACCTGATTGGCTTTGCCTATAGCTACGCCGACTTTGCCGTTGCCGTCCCCGACTACGACTAAAGCCCTAAACCCAAATCTCTTGCCGCCTTTTACGACTTTGGCCGTCCTCGCCACATCTATAACGGTGGTAGTGCCTTCGGGTTTGGCGCGTAACTGAAACTCGGTCTTATGACCTTTCGCTTCTTTCCTGTTTTCGCTTTTAAGCGTTTCTTTATTTAACATTTATTCACCTTTATAAGTTAAAATTTCAGGCCCGCTTTGCGTGCGCCTTCGGCCAGAGCTTTAACCCTGCCGTGATAAATTCTTGCGCCTCTGTCAAAACAGACTTCTTTGACGCCTTTTTCTAAAGCTTTCTTGGCAATGAGTTCGCCTAAAAGAGCGGCTGCTTCAACGCTTTTGCCGGAGGCTTTATATTTGCCCTCAAGCTCTTTTGACGAACTGGCCGCGCTTACTATAACTTTGCCGTTTTGGTCGTCTATAACCGAAGCGTAAATATAGTTCAAACTTCTGTAGACAGAGAGGCGCGGCCTGCTTAAACCCGCCGCAAAAAGTTTCTTTTTAGTTCTCTGTTTTCTAAACTGATATCTTTCCTGTTTAGTAGCCATAATTATTTGCCGCCTCCCGCGCCTGCTGCCGCTTTACCGGCTTTCCTTATAATATGCTCGCCCTGATATCTGATGCCGCTGCCTTTATAAGGCTCGGGCGGACGGATTTTTTTAATCTTGGCGGCGAAGTCTCCTACCAACACTTTATCGCAGCCTTTTATTTCAACCAAAGGATTTTTTACGTCGGCCGTTACAGTCAAACCCTGCGGAATATCAATAAGTACGGGGTGGGAAAAACCGAGTTCCAAATTAAGCTTGCTGCCCTGCACTACGGCTTTATAACCCAGACCGTTGATTTCAAGCACCTTCTTAAAGGGCGTTTCAACGCCGATTATGATGTTTGCAACGCGCGCGCGGGTTGTGCCGTGAATCGCATTTAACTGTTCCGCTTTGGCTTGGTCAACTTGAAAAGTTAAGACCGCGCCTTCTAATTTGGCCGTAATGCCCTGAGGTACTTTGTATGATAAAGAGCCCAGAGGGCCTGTAGCCTTAAGACAATCGCCTGAAATTTCCACTTTGACCTTGGCGGGAATGTTTATCGGATTTTTACCTATTCTGCTCATATATCCCCCTTACCAAATCTGGCAGAGCACTTCGCCGCCGATCTTGTGTTCTTTGGCCTGCGCGTCTGTCATAATACCTTTTGAAGTGGAAAGAATTGAAGCCCCGAACGCACCCCTTACGGCAGGTATGTCATTGTAGGAACTGTAAACCCTTCTTCCGGGGCGCGAAACTCTTTTTAAGCCTTGTATCACGCCGTGATTGTCCGTATATTTAAGAAATATGCGCACAAAACCGCCTTTGGTTTCGTTGTGGACGGCTTTATAATTGGCTATATAGCCTTCCTCTTTAAGAACTCTGGCGATTTCAGTTTTGATTTTGGAAAAAGGTATGTCTACCCTTTCCTTTTTTTTCATATTTGCGTTTCTTATTCTTGTTAAGAAATCTGCTATTGGATCCATATTGTTTATGCCGAAACGAATTTACTTTCCGCCTTAAAAATATGCGGCTTTTATACCGCGCGCGGAGTTAAGTCCGTATAAAGCATCCTCCTTACCAGCTTGATTTTTTTACGCCGGGAATTAAGCCCTGATGGGCCAATTTCCTAAAGCAGATACGGCAAAGACCGAAATCTCTGTAATAGCTTCTCGCTCTGCCGCAGATTTGGCATCTGTTGTGGTATCTTACCGCAAATTTCTGCGGTTTAGCCATTTTTGCAACCCACGCTTTTGTAGCCATAATTCAGTACCGTTCCTTTATTTGTTTGGCCCTTTCTCTTTTCTGAAAGGGAAACCCAAGTATTCTAACAATAATTTGCCTTTTTTATCGTCTTTGGCGGTAGTAACAAAAGTAATGTTCATACCGTGCGCTTTGGGCGATTTTTCCACGTCAACTTCAGGGAAGACATAATGTTCTCTAAGGCCGATGTTAAGGTTGCCTCTGCCGTCAAAACATTTGCTGCCAAAACCCTGAAAGTCCCTTATGCGCGGGGAAACGACGTTTATAAACCTGTCAAGGAATTCAAACATTTTATCCCCTCTTAAAGTTACCCTTACGCCTATGGGAAGGCCTTCTCTCAATTTGAAATTGGAAATGGACTTTTTGGCCTTCCTCGTCTGAGGGGCCTGCCCGCAGATCGCCGCAAGGTCTTCGCGCACGATGTCTATAAATTTAATATCTTCTCTGGCATCGTTGACGCCTACATTGATGACAATCTTTTCCAATTTAGGGGCCGCCATAGGGCTTTTGAGGCCCAAATCTTTAAGTAAGGCGGGCAGGACGGTCTTCTTATATAAAGTCCTAAGTCTGGCTTCGTAGCCGTCTTTACTTGTAGTCTTTTTAATTTCTTTTTCTGCCATTTTCATTGCTCCCGCTTACATTAACGCTTCTTTGCATTTGGCGCAAACACGGGTGATAAGGCCGCTTTCCAAAACTGTGCGTCTGGGCGTCATATGCTTTTTGCATTTAGGGCATATTACCGATACGTTTGAAGCGTCTAAGGGGGCTTCCATCTTATTGATGCCGCCTTTGCTGTTTTGCGTCGGTTTTGTATGCTTGGAAATTATGTTTACGCCCGTAACTATTACTTTGTTTTTGGACGGGATAACTTCCCTTACTTCTCCTGTTTTGCCTTTGTCTTTGCCGGCAAGGATAAGCACTTTATCATTCTTCTTTACGTTCATAATTAGATTACCTCCGGAGCAAGAGAAATGATTTTCAGAAAATTCTTTTCTCTTAATTCTCTGGCCACCGGACCGAAAACGCGCGTCCCTCTGGGTTCGCCGTTCTCGTTGATAAGGCAGACTGCGTTATCGTCAAAACGGATATAAGAACCGTCTTTTCTGCGTTTTTCTCTGGCCACTCTCACGACTACGGCGCGCACGACGTCGCCCTTTTTGACGTTAGAGGTGGGTATGGCGTCGCGGACCGAACACATAACGACATCACCCAAAGAAGCAATATCCCTGTGATGCCCGCCGCGCACCTTAAAGCACTGTACCCTTTTGGCGCCGGAGTTATCGGCTACTTCTAAAATACTTCTTAACTGTATCATATCCCCTCCGCGCCTAGCTTATAGCGTGTTCCACTATCTTGGACACGCGCCACCTTTTTGTCTTAGACAAGGGCCTTGTTGAAGTGATTTCAACCTTGTCGCCAATTTTGCTTTCATTGCCCTCGTCGTGGGCGTGATAGCATTTGGAAGTTTTTATAACTTTGCCGTAAAAGGCATGCTTTTTGGTGGTTGAAACTTCCACCGTACGGGTTTTGTTCATCTTATCGGAGACTACTACGCCCGAAAGCATTTTCCTTTTTACGCGAGTTTCTGTATTTTCCATATCTTAAATCCTCTTATTTGGACTGCCCTTTCTGCTTAATCAAAGTGTTAAGGAGGGCAATTTCGCGTCTGGCAACTCTAATTTCCAACGGATTGGATAGCGGAGTTGCGCTGTGTTTGAAGAGAAGATTAAACTGCTTCTCTTTCTTCTTAGCAAGCTGTTCTTTAAGTTCAGCGAGATTCTTTCTTTTTAATTCTTCTTTCTGTTTCGCTTTCATAAATTACCTTCTTACCACCATTTTAGTTTTGATAGGCAATTTGTCTGAAGCAAGGCGGAAAGCTTGTTTTGTTTCTTCTAAAGCCGTGCCTTCAAGCTCAAACAAAATGCGGCCAGGCTTTACCACGCATACCCAATGGTCCGGCGCACCTTTACCTTTACCCATTCTGGTTTCGGCAGGGTGCTTGGTAATAGCTTTGTCGGGGAAAACACGCGTCCACATCTTGCCTTTCTTCCTGATAAATCTGGAAAGGGTAATACGCGCGGCTTCAATCTGCCTTGCGGTTACCCACTTGGGTTCAAGCGCTTTCAAACCATATTCTCCGAAAGAGACTTCCGTCCCCCTCTTTGCTTTTCCCTTTATGCGCGGAGCTGAATGCGGTTTGCGATATTTAACTCTTTTAGGCATTAACATAAATATTCATCTCCTCTTTTATTTGCTTTGCGCCGTATCAGCCTTTTTTGCTTCGGTATCGGGCTGGGTTTTATCCTCCGTCTTTTTGACGGGGGCTTTCTTTTTAACGACGGGAGCGGAGGCCTTTACGACCGCTTTCTTGGCGGCCTTGGGCGCAGCTTCGGTTTTGTTTTCTCCCTGCGCGGGAGAAGCATTTTCGCCGGAACCTTCAAGCGCTGGGACATTCATATCTCTGTGCTTTCTGAGTTCGTTCAAAATTTCCTTGGGGCTCTTGGCAAAGTGGGTTTTCTTGAAAATCCACACTTTTATGCCTATCTTGCCGCTTATGGTATTGGCTTCGTAAGTACCGTAGTCAATATCGGCGCAAAGGGTGTGCAGGGGAACCCTGCCTTCCCTCTTCCACTCGGTGCGGGCGATTTCCGCGCCGCCGAGCCTGCCGCTTACCATAATCTTTATGCCCAGCGCTTTGCCGGCTAAGGCTTTATCAATGGCTTTTTTCATCGCGGCGCCGTAATGGGCCCTTTTTTCAATCTGAAAAGCTATTGACTGCGCCACAAGCTTTGCATCCGTTTCGGGATTTTTGATTTCTATAACGTTGACAAAAGTCTTGTTTCCGGTTAAAGCTTCAAGTTCTTTCCTCAAAGACTCAATATCGGCGCCCTTCTTGCCGATTACCACACCCGGTCTTGCCGTGTGGATATTAACCCTAAGGAAAGAGCCCGCCCTTTCAATTCCCACCGCACTGACTGCGGCAAGAAGAAATTTATTTTCAATAAGCTGCCTTATCTGAAAATCTTCCATTAATAACGCGGGCATATTGTTGGGGGAAAACCATCTGCTCTGCCAATCCTGGGTGTAGCCAAGCCTAAGCCCTTTGGGATGTATTTTATGTCCCATTATTTTAGCCCTCCCTTTTTTTCGTCGCTGACGGTTACCGTCAGGTGGCAAACACTTTTCTTATACGGCATAGCTCTTCCTTGAGGGCCGGGCTGTATTCTTTTTAAGTGCTTCATGGGGCCTATGTTGGCATAAGCCTCTTTAATGTATATCTTAGATAAATCAAGCTTTGCGCCTGCTTTTACCTGAAGGTTTGCGGCCGCAGATTTTATGGTCTTTTTGACCATATCGGCGCAGCGTAAACCGCTGAAGGTTATAATACCGTCGGCAATCTTTACGTTTTTGCCGCGCACAAGGTCCAACAGAAAACTGACCTTCCTGCTGCCGTACCTTTGAAATTTAGCTTTAGAACAAGCTTCCATATCAAATCCTCTCTCTTATTTCAAGGCCTTGGACTCTTTGGTCATGCCGCCGTGCCCTTTGAACGTTCTGGTGAAAGCAAATTCGCCCAGTTTATGTCCTATCATTCTTTCGGTTACATAGACGGATAAAAACTTTCTCCCGTTATGAACTAAGAACGTATGCCCCACAAATTGCGGCACTATGGTGCAGGCTCTGGCCCAAGTCTTTACGGCCTTTTTGTCGGTAGGCGTCATAGCCGTCACCTTTTCAAGCAAATTAACGTCCACAAAAGGACCTTTTTTCGTTGATCTTGACATTTTTATTTAGCTCCCGCCGTGTTTTTGCGTCTGTCCTTAATAATCATCCAGTCCCACGCTTTGGACGGCCTCGTCTTAAGACCGCGCGCAATCTGGTTCCACGGCGATCTGGGAATATTGCCGCCTTTGGAGTGGCCCCTGCCGCCGCCCATAGGATGGTCAACAGCGTTCATAGCGTTGCCGCGCACCGTGGGTTTAATACCGCGGTGTCTGTTCCTGCCGGCGTTGCCTATAACAACCGTATTATGCTCCACATTGCCGACCTGACCTATTGTGGCTTGGCAGTCTTCGGGAATAAGTCTTATCTCGCCGGAAGGCATTTTAATATGAACATAGCCGCTGTCTTTTGCCATAATTTGAGCCTGACTGCCGGCGCTGCGCGCAAGCTGTGCGCCTTTGCCGACTTTAAGCTCTATCGCGTGGATAAAAGTACCTTCAGGAATATTTTTGAGTGCAAGGCAATTACCCACTTTAATCTCTGCTTTAGGGCCGCTCATAACGGTGTCTCCGACTTTAAGACCGACGGGGTGAAGCATATACTGCTTTTCACCGTCGGCGTAATTTAAGAGGCATATGCGCGAAGACCTGTTCGGATCGTATTCTATTGAAACGACCTTTGCAGGTATATTGGCTTTAACCCTCTTAAAATCTATTTTACGGTAGGCCTGTTTATGGCCGCCGCCTATGTGGCGTACCATTACCATACCGGTATTGTTTCTTCCGCCGCTTTTCCTCAAGCCTTTGGTAAGCTTCTTATGAGGCTTCTTTTTCGTGATTTCGGAAAAATCGGCAACCGTAATAGTTCTCCTTGAGGGGGTGTACGGTTTGAATGTTTTAATAGGCATAGTTGTAACTTTTCTCCTTTATCGTTACTTAGAAGCGGTTTCCACCGTCTCTATTTTTTCGCCTTTCTTTATGGTAACAAGGGCTTTCTTTAAGTCTGGCCTTCTACCGGAAAAACGTCCCATCTTTTTTACTTTGCCGCGCTGGGGTATCGTCGCCACTTTAATTACGTGTACCTTAAAAATAGCTTCCACCGCCGCGCGGATATCCTGTTTGCTTGCGGTCTTTTCAACCGTAAAACAATAGCAGTTATCTGTATCTCTTAAGATAAGGCTTTTTTCGGTTAAGAGAGGTTTTCTGATAATCTCATATATCTTTGTCATTTTTTGTCTCCCTATTTAGAAGAAAGCTTCTCAAGAGCTTCTTTAGTAAAAATCACTTTCGTGCTGTTAAGCACGCAGTAAGCGTTTATATCTGAGGGCACCATCTGATTTAGGCCCGTTATATTGCGGCCCGCCGTGCCTAGCTTCTTATCAGCGCTGCTGATAACCAAAGGTTTCTTGCCCGCAGACAGCGTTTTAAGAACAGCCACTACCGCTTTGGTCTTGGGCTCTTTGATGTCAAAGTTATCCAGAACAATAATACTGTCCGATAAATACTTTGCGCTTAAAGCCTGAGCTAAAGCCAGCTGCCTTTTGGCCGTGGGCAGATATTGCCTGAAAGAGCGCGGGGTAGGGCCGAAAGCCACGCCGCCGTGTCTCCAAATAGGGGAGCGCATGCTGCCGTGTCTTGCCCTGCCGGTGCCTTTCTGCTTCCACGGTTTTTTGCCCGTACCGCTTACTTCGGCGCGGGTTTTAACGTCGGCGCTGCCGGCCCTTTGATTAGCCAAAAAAGCCGTTATAACTTCGTGCAAAAAAGTGGGATTGGGCTTCTTGCCGAAAATATTTTCGGGAAGAGTTACCGTGCCGACTTCTTTGCCTTCAATGTTTAAGAGTTTGGTTTCCATTTTCTTACCGCCTATTTCTTCTTGGCCGCGCCGGCTTTGTTAACCGCTTTTGAAGCGGAAACTTTATGCACTTGAGCGGCTATAACGCGTTTCTTTGATTTGGAAGTTTCCAAAACGGAAACTATGGTTCCCTTCGCGCCGGGAACGGAACCTTTCAAGAAGATTAAATTATTTTCAACGTCAACTTTGGCGACTTCTATTTTTGATACCGTAGTGGTAGTAGCGCCGTAGTGGCCGGCCATTCTCTGACCGGAGAGAACTTTACCCAAAGATCTCCTTGAGGCTAAACCGCCCGGAGCTCTTTCCCTGTCGGAAGCGCCGTGAGAAGCGGGCCCGCCTGCAAAGCCGTGCCTCTTCATCGCGCCAGCAAAACCGCGCCCTTTAATCTTGCCCTGAACGTCAACGTAATCGCCGACTTTGAAAATCGCGCCCAAATCAACTTCCTGCCCGATTTCAAAACCCGCAACGTCCGCAACGCGGCATTCTTTAATATGTAAAACGGGAGCAACGCCCAATTTCTTAAAATTGCCGAAATCAGGCTTGTTAAGTTTGCTTTCTTTTACTTCGCCAAAACCGAGGGCGACGGCTTTATAACCGTCCTTTTCCTGAGTTCTGACTCTCACAATTTTGCACGGGCCCGCTTTTACCACGGAAACCGCGCTTAAATTGCCGTTATCGTCAAAAAGCTGTGTCATACCCAATTTTTCGCCAATTACGAAACGAAGAGCAGCCGGAGCTTTTTTAACTTCCGCCTTTACCGCCGCGGGAGCGGCGTTTGTTTCGGCGGCAGCTTGAGTCTTAATTTCTTCTGCCATTATTTCTTTTTCCTTGAGTCGCGCCATCATAGAACCTTTTTCTTTTTCGGCTGAGGCCGCGTTCTACTGTAACGCTTGTTTTCACTGATGCAGAGTTCTTATGTTTTCTGCACCCGCCGTATGAAACGGCGCAAATAAATCTAAAAGAAAACCTTCCCCGTTACTGCAAGGAAGATTTAATTGCTTTTGATTGCCACATCAACACCTGCGGGTAAGTCAAGTTTCATAAGTTCGTCAACGGTTTTTGGTGTGGGGCTTTTGAGGTCAATTAACCTCTTGTGGATACGCATTTCAAATTGTTCGCGGGACTTCTTATCTGTATGAGGCGAACGAAGCACGGTGTATTTTTTTATCTTTACAGGCAACAGCACCGGCCCGGCTACTATGGCGCCGGTTTTCCTTGCGGTATCAACAATTCTAGCAACAGAGTTGTCTAACATTCTGTAGTCGTAAGAGCGCAGTTTAATGCGAATTCTTTCCTGCTCGCTTAACTTCGCCGTTTTTTTATCAGTTTTTTCTGCCATTGTTCTTTTCCCGATTAATTTTCTTAAAACTTTTTACTTAAACTTTTTTTTTGGTTCCGCTTTTGTTTTAAGACGCTCAAAAAAATCTGCATTGCTTTGCGCATAAATTTTACGCGCGTTTACGTCTCAAACAAAAGAAAATATAACGTCTTTTTTATCGCACAAGCGTAGAGAGAAAACCCCCCATTGTCCGCTGTTATTTCCGAAGGCGGACAAGAAAAAAAGGTTCTCTATATACTGCGATATAAAATATTATACTAAATTTAACGCAGCATCTGCAACCTTAATTAAGGCGAAAACCGTTGTTTAGTTTCCGCCTGAATAAATTATAACATATTTTACAAATATTTAACAAACAATCAAACCAAAAAAGCGCGCAAAAAAGCGGCAGCATTAAAAAATGCCGCCGCTTTCGCTTGAACAAAAGTTACTCAATAATTTTGGTGACTACGCCCGCTCCTACCGTTCTGCCTCCTTCCCT